>DASRJA010000374.1:0-7381 GCA_035649695.1 Mycobacterium sp.
ACCTCTCGCTGGATGAAGTCGGCGAGATTACGCCCGATCGTCGACACGGAACCGTGTGAGTTGCCGAAGTGAAACGATGCGACACCGTTGGCGGCGGGGCTGGCCAGGGTGGCGCAGCGCAGGCTGATCATCAGGTCGGCACCGACGGTGTTGGCGGTGTCGGCACGCTCGGCATCGGATGGGCTGCGATTGGCGGGCCGCGACAGGAAGGTCTCCATGCCGATCGCCGTCATCCGGCCTTCCAGTCGAGTCGCCAAGTCCCACAGGATGTCTGCCTCGCTGATGGGCCCCGCCGGACCGTTCATGATCAGCCCGTGATCGTTCCCGCCGCGGCCGGGATCGATGATGATCCGCTTGCCCGAGAGCCGCGGCCCCGAGCGGCGGACCAACTCCTCTTCGCGGATCGCGTGAGGCGAGCCGCCGGTAACCCGCGAGCCCAGAAAGTACAAGGAGCGCAACGTTTCCGGGCCGCAGATGCCGTCGGGGTAGAGGCCGTACTCGCGCTGGTACGACATCAGCGCGTTGTGCGTCTGCAGACCGAAGTGGCCGTCGACGAGCCCGGTGTAGAAGCCGAGGTCCTGCAGCCTGGCCTGCAACGTCGCAACGTCGTCGCCGTACATCGGCGCACCGAACTGGTGATTGAGCGTGCGGGCCCCCAAGCGGTACGAAGCTTCTTTCAGCGCACGGAAAGTCGCCTCGCCGACGATGCCGTCGACCAGCAGCCCGCGATGCTGTTGGAAGGCACGGACGGCGTGATCGAGCTCGTCGTCGAACACCTCGACGGCGATCTGCCTACCGGTGTTCAGGTCTTCGTCGGGATTGTCGATCATCGCCAGCGCCGACAGCGCCGCCCGGATCTCGGCAACCGCACCCCCGCGGTCACCGCGACGCAGACTCGACATACTCGGCCCTCCCGGCTGCCTTTCGGATCGTCGGTCGTCAGCGGGACAAAAATCACTGACGAAGCAAAGACAGGCTAGGCAGCATTGTCGCAGACAGTTCTGGGTTTCGAGAAAACCGCAGGCGGGTGTCCGGCCCACGGATTGCGGCGTTAGACCACGTCAGCGAGCTCGCGCAGCAGCGCGGCCTTGCCTTTCGCGCCGACGATCCGCTTCACCGGGGCGCCGTCCTTGAACAGGATCATGGTCGGGATCGACACCACCTGGAAATCGCGCGCGGTGGCGGGGTTTGCGTCCACGTCGATCTTGGCCACCTTCAGCGCGCCGACCTTGTCGTTGGCGATCTCCTCGAGCACCGGGGCGACCATCTTGCACGGCCCGCACCAGGTGGCCCAGAAGTCGACCAGCACCGGGGTGCTACTGGCGAGCACGTCCTCGGAGAACGAGTCGTCGGTTACGGCGACTGTGGCAGAAGTCTTCTCGGTCATAGTGGGGCTCCAATCAGATCGGTGTTGTCATCGGTTGTGGCAGAAGCGTTTTCGGCCAGCCAGCGCTCAGCGTCGATGGACGCCGAACAGCCGGTGCCTGCGGCGGTGATGGCCTGTCGGTAGGTGTGGTCGACGAGGTCGCCTGACGCGAACACCCCCTCCACCGAGGTGCTGGTGGTGCGGCCCTTGGTGAGTACGTAGCCCTCCGGGTCGAGGTCCACCTGGCCGCGCACCAAATCTGACCGCGGATCGTGGCCGATCGCGACGAACACACCGGTGACGGCGAGTTTCGACTCTTCGCCGGTGATCGTGTTGCGCAACCGCACACCGGTGACCTTCGGATCGCCCTCGATCGAGATCACCTGGGTGTTGGTGAGGAACTTGATCTTCTCGTTGACGCGGGCACGCTCCAGCATGATCTTGGAGGCGCGGAACTCTTCGCGGCGGTGGATAAGCGTCACGCTGCGCGCGAAGCGGGTCAAAAAGGTGGCTTCCTCCATCGCCGAATCGCCGCCGCCGACGACCGCGATGTCCTGGTCGCGGAAAAAGAAGCCGTCGCAGGTGGCGCACGTGCTCACACCCATGCCGATCAGCGCTTCCTCACCCGGTACGCCGAGGTGGCGGGCTTGCGCGCCCATCGCCAGGATCACCGCGCGCGCGTGGTGTGTCTCGTCGCCAACGGTGACAGTCTTGACGGGGCCCTCCAGCGAGACCGCGTCAACGTCCTCCATCCGTAGATCCGCACCGAAGCGCAGCGCCTGCTCGCGCATCTCGTCCATCAGTTCGGGTCCCGTGATGCCCTCGCGGAAGCCGGGATAGTTCTCCACCTCGGTGGTGGTCATCAGCGCACCACCGAACTGCGTGCCTTCGAATACCAGCGGAGTGAGCTGAGCGCGGGCCGCGTAGATGGCTGCCGTGTAGCCGGCCGGACCTGAGCCGATGACGATGACGTCATGAACGGTGGATGAGGAGGTCATGCGAGCCTTTCTGCCGTTTCACGTCGGCACGGGTACAAACACCAGCGTATGCCCCGGTGTTCCCCGTGGCCTGCAGGACAGATTACGGACGAGTGACCAACGTATTGGCCAGCAGGCCGGTGTGAGCTGCATTGCAGCCCGGCTCGACGACCAGCGCGTGGACCATCCCCGGCGTGTCGGCGGGCAGCAGCATCAGCACCCCGGGCCGGCCGCGCATGTCGACCGGTCGGGCGCCGAGCACGGCCGTCGCCGCCGAATAGCCGAGTCCGGACAGGCAGTCCGCGCGTCGGCGCGGGTCCGCGAGCGGCCCGTAGTCGGGCCGCTGGGAGAGCAGGCCGGCGAGCTGTGGAGCCGACAGCGGGAGGTCGGTCGCCGGGCTCGACACGGTGATGCTTTTGGCGGTCGGTCCGGTAGACCACGTCGGAGCTGGATTTCGCACCAGCATCACCCCGCCGACGACCATGCCCACGACCGCGGCCGCGACACCGGCCACGAGCGCAAGCACATGCCAGCGCGGGGTGTGCCGAACCGAATGCGCGGGGGCGTGGCGGTCGGCTCTCAGTGCGGCGCCGATGCGGGCGGTCACGGCCGCGGGTACCTCGGGCGCGGAGGCTTCGGCGGCGCCGAGCTTGGCCAGGTCGAGGCGGACCTGGTCGAGTGCCGCCAGCTTGGCCGCAGCAGCGGGGTCGGTGCGAATCCGTTGGCGCAGCGCAGCCGCCATGGCGTCGTCGAGCAGGCCGGCCTGCAGATCGGCCAGCAGCTCCGTTGTGATCGGTCCGGGTTCGTGGCCCGCGCTGTTGTCCATCGCTGCCCCCGCCGGTTGTGCCGCGCCCTGACGCAAGCCAGTGTCCACCACGGACTGTTAGACGCAGCCACCGCCGTCACGGTTCCCCGGCACGGTCGGCGATCGCAGCCGCGCCGGCGTTGAAGTATTCGAGCGCTTCGGCCAGCTTGGCGCGCGCACGCGAGCAGCGGCTCTTGACCGTGCCCTCGGCGATCCCGAGCAGGCGCGCGGTCTCGGCCACCGAGTAGCCCTGCATGTCGACCGCGATGACCGCGGCGCGCTGTTCGATCGGCAGCCTCATCAGGGCACGCTCGACTACGATCGCGGTCTCCACCCGGGGTGCCGGATCGCCGACGTGGCAGGCGTCGTCCTCGAGGGCGGCCGTGGGGTAGGCCTTGTGGCGCCGCAGCCGGTCGAGGCAGGCGTTCACCACGATCCGATACAGCCAGCTGCTGACCGCCGAATCGTGCCGGAAGCTGGGCGCACTGCGATGCGCCTTGAGCATCGCGTCCTGCAGCGCGTCCGCGGCATCTTCGGGATTTCGACTGCTGACCATGGCGAGCCGGTGCAGCTGCCGGTGGTGACGGTAGAACAACTCCTCGAACGCGTACTGGTCGCCGGCGACGTGTGCTGCCAGCAGCTCTCGGTCTGATCGATCAATTCCCCCGAAGTGCCCCACAGCCGAACACTAAACGGCCCCAGAGGTGCTCTCTTGCACAAGTTTGCCGGGCTGGGGATAGCCCGCGTCAGGACGCAGCTTTGAGCGTGACCTCGGCGATGTCGGACCGGCTCTTGCCGTCCACTTGACCCAGCGTGGAAACCCAGACCAGCACGTTGGACGTCGGCGTCGCGTCGTCCACCTTGATCGTGTTCGAGCCGGGCTTGAGGGTAGTGGCATTCACCATCACGGTGGTGTCGTCCAGCGAGGCGGGAGTCGGCGTCTGCGATGAGCGGATCTGCACTGCGGTGCCGGTGCTGTTCAGGTCGATGGTGACCTCGCCGATTTTCGTGGGCTGCGCCAACTGCAGCATCAGCCCGACGCCGTTCTTGAAGTTCGGGAACGGAACGGGGTCCGTATAGGTGTCGATGGGCCACACGGTCGCCGGGTTGCCGTCGATGGCTTTGCTTGCCTCGTCGGGCGCGTCAGCCTCTCCTTCGGGTGAAAACACCGTCACCCGAACGGGTTTCACGGCGTTGCCGTCACCGCCGCCGCCGCCGTCGCCCTGCGCCGACGTCGTCGGTGCGTTCAGGCCCAGCTGGTCACCGCCGAGGCCGTTGCCGACGTCACCGAAGATCCGGCTCAGCACCGACGCCAGCAGGATCAATGCGACGAGGATGATCGCGCCACCCACGCCCAGCCCGATCATCAGCCCCTTGCGGCGGCGCGCCGCGGACTCGGGATCGTCGGAGGGTGCACCGCGGAAGCGGGACGGCGGCGGCACCTCGGGTTCGTCGACCGGGGCGATCAGCTCTGTGCGGTCGGCGATCGCGGTGGCCTGCTGCAGCAGGTTCAGCAGGGTCGGGGCGCTGCGGATGCCGCCGCCCTCCTGCACCGCCCGCGCGGCCGCCGCCGAGATCTGGAACGGGATGTCGCGGTCGACGGAGCGCGGTTCGATGGGCTGGCCCGCGGCGTCGAGTTCGGCGGGCGCCAATCCGCTGCGCACCCCGGACTCGGGCAGTGGCCAGCGGTTGATCAGTAGCGCGTAGAGCGCGGCGCCGATGCCCCGAATGTCGTCCTCGGGAGTCGCGTCGGGCAGCGTCGCCGGGAATGCCAGCGCCACATCACCCTCGATGCTCACCCGCACCCGGCTGGGATGGTCGATCGACAGTGCGACGCCGGAGCGGTGCGCGGCTTCGGCGGCCGCGGCCAGCGATTGGATGGCCCGGGCTCCGCCAATCGGCGACGGCGACGTCTCGGCGACTTCGGCGAGCGAGCCGCCCCGGATCCACTCCGAAACCACCAGCCCGCCGGAGCCGGTGCTGGCCACGTCGAGCACCCGGGCGACGCCCGGCATGTCCAGCCGACTCAGCTTCAGCGTGCGAGACAGGATCGCCTGCACGTGCTCGTCGGGCAGTGTGGCGTCCGGATCGACGAACGTCAGCGCCACCTGCCGGTCCAGTGCGGTGTCGAGCGCCTGCCAGAACTGCAAGTTGGGCGGCCCGCCGTGGAAGACCAGCAGCCGGTAGCGGCCGCCGCCGATCGTGGCGCCCGGGACGAGGTGGACGTCCTCGTTGGCGGTGGCGGACTCGATCGCCGGTTCGTGCGGCGGGGCGAATGCGATGGGCTCCCGGGTGGGGTCACCGCCGTAGTCGGCGGGCGGACGTCCGGACACCGGCATCGGCGCGGTCCCGTTGGCGGGCTCGGCGAACGCGGCTGTGTCTTCGGCGAACGCCGCGGTGTCCTCAGGGAACGCCGCGGTTTCCTCGGAGACGTCGGGTTCGATGCCATCGACCGGCACGTCGGGCGCGAAGTCATCGGCCGACGGGCGGGGGATCTTGGTGGTTGCGGTGCTGTCGGGGACCGCGGCGGCGCCCGTCGCTTGGTCGTCGGTCACCGCTGGCCCCTTCCTCATCCAGTCGCCGGCAACGCTGGCCGGAGGCCCGCGCCGGGCCGCCGCCGGGAATTGACTTTGGCGTGACGCGAGCGAATTCCTCTGATCAGCGTACGTGAGGGGGCGACCTGGCCGCGGCCTGTCGGGTGGGGCGGTCGGTGGTACGGCTACCCTCCCCCGCCCTTCGAGCGTGGGCCCAGCGCCGCGGCGGAGCCGGCGCCGCACGGCGGCCAGGGCGGCTTCCGCGTCGGGTACCCGGGCGGCCAACATCACCCCCGCGATGATCGGCACCATGATGAGCCCGACCACGAGCAGCCGCAGCAGTGAGCCTGCGCCGCCCCAGTTGCGCGTCAGCGACTCGAGCCCGAGAAGCTGATCCACGACGTGCGCGACGAGCCCGGCGATCAGGGACGCCGTGATCGTCACCAGAATGGTGCGCACCACCGCGAGGCTGATGAGCCGACCGCCGGGCGGATTCAGGCTGGCGCGCAGCAGGAAGTAGCCGACCGTGGCGCCGGCCAGAAAGCCCAGCCCGTTGGCCAGCCCGAGATAACCGGCCACCAACTCCCGGTCGTCGGTCATATAGGGCGCGATCAGCGACGCGACGATCTTCACTGTCGTGATGACGACGATCAGCAGGATCGGGGTCCACGGCTGCTCGCGGGCGTAGAACACCCGAAGCTGAAGCAGCACAAGGGCATACGGGATCAACGTGAAAGCCGACAAGGTAATCGCCATGCCGAGATAGCCGGCGTCGACTTCACCGAAGTTGCCATAGGCGAACAGCGCACTGCCGATCGCGGGGCCGCCGACGGTCATCATCGCGACAATCGGAATCAGCGTGACCATTGTCAGCCGGGTGGACAAAGACAGATCGGCCAACACCGCGGGGACATCGTCGGCGGCGGCGTTGCGGCTCAGCCGCGGCATCACCACGGTCAGTACCGTCACGCCGATCATGCCGAACGGCAGCATCAGCACCAGCCAGGTGTAGTTGTAGATCGCCGGGCCGGAAGCCGCTGCCTCACTGGCGATCTGGTTGCCGACGATCAGACCGATCTGGCTGATCAACACGTACAGCACCATCGCCGCCGCCATCGCGCCGAACTTCTTGAGCCGGTCGTCGACGCCCCACAGCGGACGCAGGCTGACCCGCTCCTGGCGGATGGCGACCAGCAGCACCGCGGTCTGTGCGAACACACCCAGCGTCGTGCCGATGCCGAGCACGAGCAGCTTGGCGTTGCCCATCTCCACGGGATCGACCGAAAGTTCGCCCGGCACAAGGACATACAGGCCCAGAGTCGCGATCGCGACGATGTTGTTGACGACGGGCGCCCAGGCAGGCGGACCAAACACGTTGCGGGTGTTGAGGATCGCCATGAACACCGACGACAGGCCGTAGAACAACACCTGCGGCAAAAGCAGATACGCGAACGCGGTGGTCAGCGGTTGGTTGACCTGCGGGTCGCTTCCCAGCATGAGGCGAACCAGCAGAGGCGCGGCGGCCACCGACAGCAGCGTCACGACCACCAGCAGCGCGGTGGCCAGCGTGACGAGCCGCCGCACGAACGCGGTGCCGCCGTCGGGGTCATCTCGCTCGGCACGCGCCAGCACCGGCACGAAAATTGCGGTGAACGTCGCTTCGAGCACGAGGGCGGCGATCAGGTTGGGCAGCTGGTTG
>DASRJA010000375.1:0-25573 GCA_035649695.1 Mycobacterium sp.
ACGATGCCGTATGGGCGTGGTCGCGAGGCATCGGTTATCGCGCTAGCAATAGCGACCTCACAACCGAGGATCCTGCCGGCGCATTCCCCGTCATCGGCATCGGTGATGAGCGTGACTCTCCACCCCGCGAGGACACGATCAACAATCCACCCGCCGGCTTCTGCCACCACCTCTCGGACAGAGTCGGAGAACACGTCCAATCGATATGGATTAGCGTGCGCCGAATCGTCGCTGCGACAGTGGTTTTCGCTCTCAGGCCGTTGCATTCGCCTCCCCGTTCTACCTCGCCGACCGGAGCAACATGGCAGTGGTTCCGCTGTTGGCGGCGCCCACTCCGACAGCCGCCAGCGCGACGTCGTCAACCTGACGGTCTCCCGCTTCGCCTCGGACCTGGAGACAGGCTTCGTGCAGATGACCGAAGCCGTGCAGCCGCCCACCGGATAATTGGCCGCCTGCGGTGTTGATGGGCAAATCGCCGCCGAGCGAGATGCGTGCCTGGTCGGCAATGAACTCGCCGGACTCGCCGACCTTGCAGAACCCAAAGTCTTCCAACCAACACAACACGAATACGCTGAAACCGTCATACAACGACGCATAGTCGACGTCGGTCACGGTGTAATCAGTCCGTTCCCAGATCTTCGACCAGCGCGAACTGATACGTGTGATGTCTTCGCCGCCCTCCCACATGAACCTATCGTGGTGAGCGCAGTCGAGCGCCTCTACAGTGACGGACGGGTGATCCAGGGCCGCAGCATGTTCCACACGGGAGATCACAAACGCCGTCGCACCGTCACAGGCGATATCGCAGTCGTACATGCACAACGGATCTGACACCATTCGCGCGCTCAAGTAGCTTTCCAAGTCCAGCGGATCGCTGTAAATTGCGGAGGGATTCAGCCGCGCATTCGCTCGCTCGACGATCGCGATCGACGCAAGCTGCTCGCGAGTCAGCCCGTATCGGATCATCCGGGCACGAACCTGCATCGCGGCGAGGTTGGCCGCGGTAGCACCAAAAGGCAATTGCCAAGCCATCATTCCGGTAGGCCGACCGCCCCGCGCTCCGTACCCTTGGCGCCGACCCGCGCCTTGGGCGGTGCCCTCCCAGATACTGCGCCAGCACAGGACGTGGTCAGCCATACCGCCGGCGACCGCCAACATCGCGTCCACGACGGCGCCCAGCTGTCCCGGTGACTCCACTCCCCCTGCGACCCAGTTCGGTTTGATACCGAGGGCATCGTGAATGTCGCGCAATGACGCACCCGAGAACCCCGGACCCGCCTGCGACGCCCCGGGATACGTGGTCAACCCGTCGATATCGGCAAGGGTGAGCCCGGCGTCCTCGACAGCTGCGACGCACGCATCGGCGGTGAGCTCCAACGCATCACGCCCCAGCCGTCTGCCAATGTCTGACTGGCCGATGCCACTGATGATCACCTTGTCGGTGAGCAGCGACGTCATCAATGATCCGGCTCGAACAGTGGGATGAACACTTCGTCCTCACCATCGACGCACCGCTGAAAGGTCACTCGGACCGGCATGCCTGCAGTGACGTCATCGGGTTCGACGTTCACCAGATTGGTCAACACCCGAACGCGATCGTCCTCGACAGGCGTGACGAACGCGATCACATAGGGGGGTGTGAATCCTGGAAAGAACTGGTGCTGGTTGACGGTCCACGTTTCGACTATTCCGCGACCGCTGAGCGCCACGTATTCAGGCACTCCGTGGTCATGCGGGCACCGCAATGCCGGAGGGTGCACAAGCCGCTCGCAGTCAGTGCACCGCTGCAGGCGCCATTCACCATTACTGCCACCAGTCCAATACGGTCGGTTCAGATCCGTGAGAAGCGGGACTGGCCGCTCAGCCGCGATCTCGCTCACTGCTCATCAGCGCCGAAGATGAAGCGATCGGCGATCGCATGCTCATTTCGGATCGACATCTCCTGAGCGGTGTTCAGCCACAGTCCGTTAAAACCCTTGGAATGCATACCGGCATGGATGGCGCCGATGTTCTTGAGATCCTGCGTCGGCAGCTCTCCCCAGCCGTCGTGGTCTTGCCAGCGCTCGAACTCCTGCCAGCTGGTTTCGGGAACCTCGCCGGGCGCGAAATGTTCGAGGGAGAACATCTCGAAGGTGCACCGGTTGGGATCATCGGCGTCGGGAAGCATCCGATAGCCCAGCAGACAAGACTTTTCGACGAGAATCACCAGCGTCGGGAAGACGTGCCAGTCGCCATTGCCCGCGAAGTACTCCTCCATCGACATCTTCGGAAAGTCGACGCCGTCGGCGCGCGCCAACTCTTCACACATCTTGTGATACAGGACAAACGGCGGAACCTCACTCGGCTTCATCGTCGCTAGCTGCTGTGCGGCGCGATAGTCGCGCTCGGTGACCAGCGAGCCGACCTCGAGGTAGTTGTATTGCATCGAGTTGGCGAACACCTCAGGCCGGGCGGCCTGCTGCTGGCGGGCGCGGTCCCGGCCGGCCGACTCGGGACGTTGCGTGTAGATGAATCGTGAGTGGTTGTCATAGGTAATCGTCGGTGTGTACGGAGCGTAGGCGTATTCCTGCGGCAATGCCGGTTCCGTCGTCGGCCGGGGGCCCTGGGCGGCTCGCAGGGTCTGAGGGTGCGTACCCGGGGTGTGGTAGCCCTCGATGAACGCATCGACAACGGTTTTGTAGTTGGCAGGCAGGAACGTTCGCTTGCGCCACCGGTAGCGCATGTCCTGCAGCCGGAACGGCGCCAGCGCTGTGGGTAGAGGAGCAAGCCAGTCCAGAAGATCCGGTGGATCATCGGCCATGCTGATGAATACCCAACCGCCCCAGGTGCCGACGTTGATCGGAGTCAGTCCCCACTGCTCCCGCGGGCGCGAGGCGAACTCTTCGCGGCACGGAACGAACGACGATCGTCCGTCGAGCGCATAGCGCCAGCCATGAAACTCACAACGCAGGTCGCCATCAACCGCGCAACCACTACCGCGCACGACCTTCATTCCTCGATGCGCGCATGTGTTGTAGAACGCCTTGATGCTGTGATCCTTCTGACGCACCACGGCAATTGACTGCCGGCCGATTGAGTACTCGTAGTAACAACCCGCGTCAGGGATCTCTTCTTCACGACACGCGACCTGCCACACTTGCGTAAAGAGTCGATCGAGTTCGAGTCGGAGAAAGTCAGGGTCGATGTAACGGCTCTTGGGGACGAAGGTCTCACCGCACGCGTACTTCTCCGGCACCCGTTCGGTAGCCAGGTCGGTCATCGTCACCTCATCCGTAGGTCAGCTCGCAGGCGGCTTGTCGAAGATGTTGGGCCACAACACCGCTTCCTTGAACGATGTCTCGATCTCGGCGAATGCGGTGGGAATGTCCCACGTGCCGGTGGCCGATACGATCTCGCGCTCGACGACGGGGTTAGACATCAAGCTGATTCGGCCGTTTCCGGCGAAGATGACTCGTCGATTGAGCCAGTCCGACTGGGTACTCGCCAGATATGCGACCGGCGGCACACAGTTCTTCGGCGAGAGGCGCACGTTGGAGTCGGAGTAGTCCATGCTTCCGCCGCCCTTGATGCCTTGCGTCATTCGAGTGCCCGCGATCGGTGCGATCGCGTTGGACGTCACCCCGTAGTTGCGCAATGCGTTGGCGCACGAGAACGTCAACCCGACAATGCCCATCTTGGCCGCCGCGTAGTTGGGCTGGCTCGGCGCTCCTTGCAAACCCGACATCGAGGTGAAGTTGATCAGCCTGTACTGACCGCCACGGTTCTCGCGCCACCACCCAGCGGCATGTCGGGTGATATTGAAGGTGCCCTTGAGATGGACGGCGACGACAGCGTCCCAATCCTGCTCACTCATCTTGAAGACCATGCCGTCGCGCAGGATGCCCGCTGCGTTCACCACGACGTCCAGGCCACCAAGTGTGTTCGCGGCGCGATCGATCAGATCGGCGCAGGCGGCGAAGTCGGTGATGTCGGTCGCGTCTGGGAACGCCTTGCCCCCTCGTTCATTGATGGCAGCGACGACGGCTTCTGCCGGGCCGGCATCGTGACCTGTGCCATCGACGCCGACCCCGGCATCCGAAACCAGGACGGTCGCGCCTTCGGCCGCCAGGCCTTCGGCGATCGCCGCCCCGATACCCCGGCCGGCGCCGGTGACCAGCGCGGTACGTCCGTCCAGTGCACCCATATGTCACTCCTAGTCGAAGAATCTACCGCCCAGCATACAGAACATCATGACACAATTTGTTCAGGTGTTACACCTACTCGAATCCCCACTCCGAGTAGCGGCGCTCGAGTTCGGCCAATGCCTCACGGCCCCCTCGGGCGGCGCGTTCCTTCATGAAGTTGAACTCGTCCTCGCGCCATGACAAGTTGCTGAACACGCTGTGCGCCATGGGAACCCAGTCGCCGAACTGCGCCATGCCGACCGCGTGCCAGAACGCGATAAGGGCGTGCTTGCCAACCATCAGTCCGTCGGCCGAGTGATGAGCGATGGCGCGCGCGTAGCGCAGTGCCTCATCATCCAGTCCGCCAACCGGCACGACGGATGCGGCGACGCCCCAGTCGCATAATTCGCTCGCGGAGACCTTTCGGCCGGTGATCATCGCCTCGTAACCACGGTTCGGACCAAGTTTGAGCAGGGCCAATGGCATCGCCGTCGAGAATCCCGCGAAGCCGATTCGAGCCTGCGGCCGCGCCAGATACATGTCCTCGGAGACGACCAAGATGTCGGCGGCCAGCGCGAGATTCATCCCCGCTCCCAGCGTGGCGCCTTGGCACGCGGCAATCACCGTCTTGGGAAATTCGAGCCAGGTCGTCAGATGGCGGTGCAGTCGACGTGCATTGGCCATGCGAGCCGTTTGCGGCAGCCTTTTATCCTTTGTCAGCCCAGCCTGTTCAACCGGAAGACGCCGGACGTCGTCTCCGCTGCAGAAGTCTTTTCCTTCCGCCTTCAGGATGACGACCTTGATGTCATCGTCTTCTTCAGCTCGGTCGAGGCGATCCCTGAACAGTGCATGCATATCGGGCGACAGGATCGCGTTGCGGCGTTCGGGTCGATTGATAGTGATCTGAGCGATGTGCGGTTCGATCACGGCGTAACGAACCCAGTCCTCATCGACCGCGAGAGCCGTCTGGTCGTCAGTGCTCATGTCACCTCAATTCCGCGCTCGGCCCTACAGCACATATGAACACTATCCGCTCTATTGTTACATGAGTGGTACTGTCCCCCGCATGCCAACCATGACTGTCAGCAAGGACATCTCCGCGCGAGCTGACGCTGTCTGGGCGATACTCGCCAACTTCGGTGAGGTCGGATGGATCCCGATGGACATCAACGTGGAGGTCGAAGGCGACGGTCCAGGGATGCGCAGGAAGATCCAGGGTTCGGGCGACGATGCGACGGTGGAGACGCTTGTCTGGATCCGACCCGAGCAGAAGAGATTGGCCTACGAGATCACCAACAACCCGCTGCCGGTGAACCGCTTCGAGACTGTGGTCTTCGTCGCCGATTCTGCTGTCGCCGGTGATGGGTGTCGGATCGGATGGGAAGTGGACTACGAACCGTCCGGTGACGATGCCAGCGCCCGGGAGAGCATCGAGCTCGTTTACGGGATGATGGCCGGCTGGATCGAAGACGCCGCGACAAGTGCCGGCGCCTAGTGTACACATATACAGATTTTGTTCATTAGTCTAGAATGTTGTCGGTGATCGATCCCCTCGACCTAGTGCTGATCAGCGTCGACGACCACACCGTCGAGCCTCCCGACATGTTCAAGGGCCGAGTGCCGTCGCGGTTCGCCGACGATGCGCCGAAAATCGTGCAAGGCAACGACGGCGTGTGTTTCTGGGAGTACGCAGGACTCCAGATGCCCAATATCGGGCTGAATGCGGTTGCGGGCCGGCCCAACGACGAGTGGGGATTTGAACCGTCGCGCTTCGAGGACATGCGGACAGGCTGCTACAACGTCGACGCACGAGTCGATGACATGAACGCATCTGGGGTGCTGGCGTCCCTGTGCTTCCCCTCATTTCCCACTATCTCGGGGGCGCTCTTCACCTATCACGGTGACCGCGACATATCCGAAGTCATGGTTCGCGCCTACAACGACTGGCACGTTGAGGACTGGTGCGGCCGCCACCCGGACCGGTTCATCCCGATGGGCATCCTGCCGTTGTGGGATCCAGTTCTCGCCGCGGGCGAGGTGGCACGCCTGGCCGGAGCGGGCTGTCATGCGGTGACCGTGCCGCAGCACATCGGCAGCTATGGTCAGCCGCCATGGCAGGATCCGCAGTGGGATGTGTTGTGGGAGTCGGTCTGCGAGCACGACACGGTCGTCAACATCCACATCGGTACCGGCGGCGGGGTTCCCGTCCCGTCAGATCAGACCACCTATCTCGCGTACAACTCGATGCTGGCCATTGACACGATGCGGTTCACTGCGGATCTTCTGTTCTCCCCCGTCGTCGTGAAGTTTCCGACGATCAAGTTCGCGCTCTCCGAAGGCGGAATCGGGTGGATTCCGTTCCTGCTCGAGCGGTTCGAGGACATCTACTCCCGCCAGCGCGCGTGGACGGGCGACGACCTCGGGTCGGGACTGACCCCGACCGATGTCTTCCGCCGGAACTTCATGTCGTGCTTCATCCGCGATCGGGTGGGAATCGAGATGCGCGACCGCATAGGGGTCGAAACCATCTGCTGGGAGATGGATTATCCACATTCCGATAGCAGCTGGCCGGATGCCCCTGAGCAGCTCGCCGCCCAGCTGGAGGGATGTTCGCCAGATGAGGTCGAAGCCATCACCTGGCGTAATGCCGCGCGCGCCTTCGGCTATGACGCTGTCGAGCGTCTTGGACGAGAGAACTGCACCGTGGCGGCACTTCGGGACAGGATCGTCGGAATGGACCTTTCTGCGCCGAAAGTCGACGCAGGCCGTGCACCCAAGGCCGGTACCACCGCGATCACCTACGGCGAGATGAAAGAGCGGATGGCGTCGATCATTCGCGGCGGCACGTGACCGACCGCGACTACGGCGTTGTCCTCAACGACGCGGACGAAGCGTTCCGCGACGAGGTTCAGTCTTTCTTATCCTCGTCGCTGACCCCCGACTTGGTCAGCCGAGAAGGCGAAGAAACCGATCACCTTGATCGAATGCAGCTGTGGCAGAAGCGCCTTCACGCTGCTGGCCTGGCCGCGATTTCCTGGCCAGTCGCGTACGGCGGACGCGCCGCGACACCGACCCAACAGCTCATCTTCAACGCCGAGATGGCTGCAGCACATGCCCCGGAGCCGATCAACCGCAGTGCCATCAATCAGCTGGGCCCCACGATCATCCAGTGGGGCACCGACGAGCAACGTGCGCTATATCTTCCCCGCATCCTGTCTGCTGAAGATGTTTGGTGCCAAGGCTTTTCCGAACCCGAGGCCGGCAGCGACCTCGCCGCGCTGAAAACCAAGGCTGTGATCGACGGCGACGAACTCGTCATCACCGGACAGAAGATCTGGACGTCGAAAGCCTCATACGCAGACTGGATCTACATTTTGGCTCGTACCGACTCGACCGCCGCAAAGCGAGACGGGATCAGCTACATACTGGCCGACCTGAATTCACCCGGTATCGAAGTCCGACCCATCCGTCAGATCACAGGTGCCGCGGAGTTCAACGAAGTGTACTTCGATGCTGTGCGAGTACCCCTGAGTAATGTTCTCGGGCCCCTACACGGCGGTTGGAAAGTGGCTAAGTCGACCCTTGGGTACGAGCGGGTCGGCCAAAGCCGTACGCATCGGATCGAACGCCGCCTCGACATCTTGGTGAAGATGGCGCAACAACCAAATGCATTGACTGACAAGGGGTTAGCTGATAGCTATGTCGCCGATCGAATCGCCCGATACGCGGCCCAAGTGGAGGCGTTGAGGCAGATCGCCGCGCAGGCCACAGCGGCGGGGGTTCGCGGAGTAAGCCCAGGCCCAGAGGCGTCCGTCGCCAAGCTGCTGACCTCAGAGGTTGATCAGTCGATGGCAACATTCGGCCTCGAACTCGCGGGGCCTGCGGGAACACTCGAACGCGGATCGGCAGGCGCCGCCAAGAAAGGGAATGTTGCTCAAAGCTACCTGCTGATGCGCGCAGCAACATTCGGTGCCGGCACGTCGGAGATCCAACGCAACGTCATTGCCGAACGATTACTGGGATTGCCCCGTGACCCCTGACACCGCAATCTCGCCGACAGTTTCACTGGACGAAATCGCAGACACTGCAGCTGAACTCGCCGAACTGCGCCGATCAGCCGACGATATTCTGCGGCAGGCCTGGTCCGTTGATCGCAGCCGAGCGCTTCTGGACGGACCCGGGCCGGCATTCGACGAAGCACTATGGACCACTGTCACGGATCTGGGCTGGCCGGATGTATTGGTGTCGGAAGACAATGGAGGCGCAGGTGGAGCACTGCGCGAACTCGCTGTGCTCGTCGAAGCAGCCGGTGCCGCAGCAGCGCCGATACCTCTGGCCGCCACCGCAGCCGCGGGCTGGTCCGAGGACCGGTGCTCCGACGGGGTCGCAGTGCTTCTGCCTGAGTCGGGAACACTTGCAGGCCAGATGGTTTCGGGCACCTTCAATTTTGTTCCCTACGGCGCCGTCGCAACGCGGCTGGTGGTCTTGGCCGAAGACAACCGACAGTCACTTCTGGGTGTGGTGGATCCGAACGGAATGGGCGTCAAACGGGCGCCGCTGAAGCCTCTCGATCACGGCCCTGCGGCGCTGATCACCCTTGACGGGGCACCGCTCCGAGTGATCACCGACGGCGCCGACGCTGTGCGCCGCCATCGAGATGCCCTACTGCGCTTGCGCGTCGGACTCGTCGCCGAACTGGTCGGCGTCGCGGCAGCCGCCAATGACGCAGCAACCGAGTACGCGAAGGTTCGCGTCGCGTTCGACCGGCCGATTGGCTCGTTTCAGGCGATCAAGCACAGACTGGTCGATCAGCGTTCGGCGATCGAAGTCGGCCGCGCGCTCGTCAACCGGGCCGCCGATGCGTGCGATCAGCACCACCCCGACGCAACGGCGTTGGTGTCGCTCGCCGCTTTCTGGGCCATCGACTCGCTACGCGCCGTTCCGGAAGGGGCGACACAGGTTTTCGGCGGCATCGCCTACACCTGGGAGCATGAGGCTCATGTGCATCTGCGCCGAGCCGCAACCCTCTCCGCGTCGCTGGGGCCCCGTGCAGAGCATCGCACGGCGATCACCGACTGGCTGGCTGCCAGGAGCGGCGTTCAGCGATAGTCCAGTGTGACGTCGAGTCGATCGAACGTGTTCACCAGCGACGATTCCCGTTTGATCCGCTGACCGGTGACGTGAACTGCCTTGGCCCGTCGAAGGACCTCGGCAAGCACGAACCGGGCCTCGCGCCGCGCGAGGGCCGCCCCCATGCAGAAATGTTCTCCCACGCCGAAACCCACGTGTCCAGCCGCGTCGGAGCGGGTGATATCGAAGTCCTCGGCAGTGGGTCCCCAATGATCGACGTCACGGTTGGCCGACGCATACGCCATCAGAAGACCCTGACCTTCAAGGACTTTCTTTCCCCGCAACTCGACATCGTGGGCGGCCTGCCGGGCCATGCTCATCACCGGTGTCCACCAACGCAATGTCTCCTCGACGGTGTTGTCGGACAGCGAAGAGTCGGCGAACAACGCGTCGGCCGCAGCGGGATGCACATCCAAACACTCGATGAGACCTGCCAGCAGACTCTGAGTGGTCTCGCTTCCTGCTGCGAGCAGCGTCATCGCGTAGACCATGATCTGCACCTCGTTAAACGGCTCATCGTCGATGCGAACCTGCGTCAGCATCGTCAGGAGGTCGTCCCGGGGGCTCTCGGCCCGTTCGGCAGCCAGACCCAATAAGTATGGCGCGATCTGGTCGAAGATCACCTGGAAGTCCTCATCGCTCGCCAGCCCGCTGCCCGCCTTCGCGATAGTGGTGGCCCACGACGCGACCTTGGACCAGTCCGACTCCGGCACACCCAGGAAGTACGAAAAGATGTACACCGGAATCGGTTCGGCGATGTGCTCGATCCAGTCGAACTCGCCGTCGGGAAGGTTGTCGAATGCCTGGGCGACGACCTGCTTGACGCGGTCTTCCATCTTGGCGACCGCCGCCGGTGTGAACCGAACGCCTATCGCTTTTCGGTGCGCGCGGTGTTCAGGCGGATCCATGAACATGATTCCGCGACTTCCGAATCCCTGCGGGTCGACACCCTGTCGGTGCGCAATCAGATCCATCATGATCGCGATTCGCTCCGACGTGAACTTCTCCGGCCGCGCCGAGATCGTCTTGATGTCGTCGTACTTGGTGACGACCCAGAACTTGCCTTCCTCGTACCAGTGCAGCGGATCCGTCTCCCGCAACTCACGGAACGTCGCGTTGGGATCGCCGAGATAAAACCCTGGGTCGTCGAATCGGGCTTCGGAAATGCCGGTGATCGTCGCCATAGCATGAACAATAGAACAAAAACTGTGAAGCTGTGAACCGAACTCCCGATGCGACGTCGCCGACCCGGTGTGGACTCAATGAGACGAATACTGTTCAATTGTTCAACACCCCTGTGAACAGGAGCGCATGCAGTGAGCCACAATCCTTCCACGACGGATTTCCTCGCTGACGTGCGCGTGTTACAACTCGGCGACGGAATCGCCGGCTCGGCCGCCGCTGCGCTGCTGGCGAGCCTTGGCGCAGACGTTGCCAAGATCTCAGGCGAGAAGGTGCGCCGGGCGGGTCCGGTTCTGACGGGGCCGCAGGGCATAACGCCGGCCGTCGACTTCGTCCTTGACCATCGCAAGCGCATGCTCGATCCGGGTGCCGATCCTGTGCAGCACGCGCGCGCAGCCGACATCGTCATCGTCGACGGCGCTGCGGTTCCATCGGTGGATGGCCCCACTGTCGTTGTTACCCTGTCCCCTTTCGGCTCTGACGAGCCGGGTACCGGACACCCGGGCGGTGAGCTGGTGGCTCAGGCCAGCGGCGGACTCCTGGCCACAATCGAGGACGGCGACGGTCGGCCGGTTCCCGCGCCCGGCTATGTCGCCCTCAAGTCCGCCGGTGCTGTCGCCGCGCTGGCAGCGCTCCACGGACTCGACCGGCGAAACGACACACTTTTACCGGTTCACGTCGACGTGTCCGTGCAGGAAGCAGTGATCTACACCGCCGCACTCCCAGAATGCGCGCACATCATGTACCGCTGCCCGGGCCGCGCAGGCAGCGGTCGATACCTGGCGCCGTCGGGAGTGTTCGCATGCCGAGACGGGCTGGTGCGTATCACCGCCGTGGAGAATCACCAGTGGAAAGGCCTGTTGGTCGCACTCGGGAACCCGGCCTGGGCGGTGGGCCTTGATGATCGCCCGGCCCGCATCGAGCACGCCGAACTGATCAACGCCAAAGTCACCGAGTGGACCACCGGTCGCGCAAAAGGTGATTGCGCTGCCCTGCTGCAAGCCAACGGCGTCCCGTCGACGCCAGTCAATCTCCCGGGTGAGCTCTTGAGCTCGCCGCAACTGGCCCATCGAAGCGCATTGACGAAGGCACCGATGGGTGATCGCCACGTCGTGGTCCTCGGAACTCCGTGGCGGACAGAGCTAGGCAACGCCGGTCAACGCCGACGCGGCGGTCTGCGGGGGCTGCGCATCGCTGAGCTCACGCACGTACTTGCCGGCCCGATCATCGGTTCCCTATTGGGGGCGATGGGCGCGACAGTGGTGCGGCTAGAGGATCCCGAACGGCTCGACATCTACCGGCGCAGTGGCCCGTTCGCCGACGGAGTAGCAGGTGTCGAACGCGGCGCGTACTACGCGGTCGCCAACCACTCCAAACGAAGTGTTCTGATCGATCCCGGCGGCGCAGTCGAAGACGTGGCCGCGGCCCTGTCGGAAGCCGATGTGTTGATCGAGAACGTCGGGTCGTCCCGGTTGGACCGGCTGCACGTCTCACCCGCGGAACTCGCCGAATCGGGGCGACTTGCGGTGCGGGTGTCAGGCTTCGGGTCGGACGGTCCACTGGCTGGATATCGCGTGTACGCCAACAACGTTCAGGCATACGGCGGTCTGGCCGGCTTGACCACCGGACCCGACGGCGAGCCCGCTCGCCTGGGTACCGTGCTCGCAGATCCGCTGTCATCTGTGGTGGCCGCGGTCGTCATCGCGGCGTGGGCGCTTGGCCCGCACAGCGACACAGGTGCTGTCGTGGACGTCTCGATGTCCGAGGTTGTCGCATCGACGATTTCGGAGTACGTCGCCGCGGCTTCGGTCGACCAAGCTGCTCCCGACCCGACGGTGCGTCGCCTCGTGTACCGCAGCGCCGACTCGCGCTGGGTCGCGGTCGAGTTGGTCGGCGACGAATCGCGACCGTACAACGATGGTGAGCTCGCGGATCGGATCGCAGCAGCCGATGCCGAGGACGTCGCGGCACAACTCGCGGGTGCCGGCGTACGGGCCGCTGTCGTACGAAGTGCCGGGGAAGTGGTAACCGACGAGCGTCTGGCGGCGCGTGGATTCTTTCCCGAGATCACCCACCCCGACCCGGATCTCGGCACAGCTCGACTGGTGGGCCTACCGTGGCGGTTTGCAGGTGAGGGCCCGGTGCCGCTCGCACCACCGCCCGCGCTGGGCAGCACGAGCACCAGCGCCCTGTACGAGAGGACGGCTGTCTGACAATGTCAGGATTCCAAACCCCGGCGACCGTATGGTCGTCGACCTTCGTTCCGTCGAAGTCACCCTTCCCTGAGTTCGGCCAGGATGGCTATGCCGTGGCGTGGGTGGACACCGAGGACGGACGGTTCCAGGTTCTTGTCGACGGTGCCCGGCCTGTGCCGGGAACCGTTGGTCGACTCGTCTCAGCGACATTGGGTGAAGACGCCATCGAGATGTTTGTCGCGGATCCGACATGACGGGCGTACACATCACCGGAGTCGGCCTCACCGGGTTCGGCAAGCACAGCGATACGCCCCTGGCTGACCTCGGCGTCGCCGCGGCCGAGAACGCGCTGGCCGACGCGGGCATCGGCTACGACGCCGTCGGCGAAGTGTTCACCTCGTCGGCACTGGCGGGGCCGCAGACCGGCCTCGCGGTCGCACATCGGTTGGGCCGCACAGGAATTCCGGTAACCGCGACGGAGAGCGCGTCGGCTGGCGGAATGGTCGCACTGCGACACGCTGTGTGGGCGGTCGCGTCCGGCCGCTGCAGCACGGCGCTGGCGATCGGCTACGAGAAGACCACCGCGTTGGAGCCGGGCGGAGTGGTCCCTGCGGCCGTCGGTTTCTGGGACCACTTCCCGCCGCAGTTGCATTACGCCATCGAGGCAGCGCACTGGCTGTACGAAACCCAGTGCGGACCGGAGGTCATCGCCGCGGTTGCGGCCAAGTCATACAACCAGGCCCGGCTCAATCCTCTTGCCGCGCGACGCAACCCAGAGCGGGTCACGGTTGACGATGTCCTCGGTGCCCGGGTCGTCGCCGAACCACTGACGAAGATGATGTGCCACGCATCGGTCGACGGCGGGGCGGCGGTCGTGGTCTCCGCCGACACGGCACCGCGTTCGGTGTCAGTGCTATCCATCGAGCAGACCAGCTGGCCGAAAGATCCAGGGTGGCCGTTGGTGGGACCCGTTGTGGGGCCGCCCTCTCAGATAACGCTGACTGCCCAGCGCGCGTATGCCAATGCGGGAGTGGGGCCGCAAGACGTCGGAGTGGTTTCGTTGCACGATATGTGTGCCAGCGAAGAGATCACCGCGTTGATCGCGATGGGCCTAACGGACGCGGACGGAGTCGTGAAGCTTGCCGAGTCTGGTGGACTGGCATCGGACGGTTCGCTGCCGACCAACACCGACGGCGGATGCATTGCGCGTGGCCACCCCATCGGTGCAACGGGTTTGGCGCAGACCGCCGAGGTCGTCAGTCAACTTCGTGGAGAAGCTGTTTCGCGTCAGGTCGCCGAACCGCGGACCGGCGTCGTACAGGCAGTGGGTGGCGGCGGCTCCTGCGTCGTGGCGCTCCTGCGCGGGTGACGTTCAGGCGATCGCACCGCTTTCCTTCAGCGCCATGATCCGGTCCCAGTCGCCGCCGAGTTCGAGAATCAGTTCCTCGGTGCTGGCCGCGAATTCCGGCATCGGGCTCAAGTGCAGTGGCGTCTCGTCGAACAGCACCGGACTCGCGACGATTTCGAAGCTCTCGCTTTCTGTTTCGATGCCGACGATGCCGCCGTTGGCGCGGACCTGTGGGTCAGCGGCCACCTCGACCGTGTTCTGCACGACCGACCATTGACCATCGAAGCCGTCCAACGCTTTTCGCCAATGCTCCAAGGGGTGAGCTGCGATGGCCTGGCGCAAGACCTCGGTAGCCGCAGGCGCATTGCGCGCGAGCAACTCGTGGCTTGCGAAACGTTCGTCGGCAGCGAGTTCACCCACACCGATGCGTCGGCAGAACTCACCGAAGAAGCGAAAGCCCTGCAGCATGGACAAGCCCAGAAATCGGCGGTCGCTCGTCCCGTAGAAACCGACCAACGGATTGTTGGGGGCAACGTTGGCTCCTGCAGGGTTCGCTACCCAGGGTTGTCCGCTGACCAGCGCCGCGTTGATCGCCACTCCCGACGCCCATACGCCGACGCCTAGTAGTGAGATGTCGACGATACGGGCGTGCCCAGTGCGTTCTCGCTCGAACAGCGCCGCCGATATGCCGCCGGCAATCGTCATCCCCCCGATCGAATCGCCGTATGCCGGACCAGGTTGTGGTACAACGCCTTCGAGGTCGCTCGGTGTTGACCCCAAGGCGCCTGCTGCGCGACTCCAAAAACCGGTCATGTCGTAGCCACCCGTACCGGCCTCGGCCCCGAGGGGGCCGTACGCGCTGCCCCGGGCATAGATGATTTTTGGATTGACCGCACGCACATCGTCGACGTCGATCCGGAGCTTCTCACGGGCGTCAGGTAGAAAGTTGGTCAGGAACACATCGCTGGTGCGAACGATGTCCATCAACAGTTCGTGGCCATCTGGGGTCGACATGTCCAGCGCCACCGACCGTTTACCGCGGTTGGCGTGTTCCATCACCGGATTGCGGTTGCCCTCGATCGTGATGTGACCGAGATTGCGCAGGCCGCGCTGGGAATCGCCCGTCCGTGGGTGTTCGATCTTGATGACGTCGGCACCCCAGTCGGCCAGCACGGCGCCCGCAGCGGGGACGAATGTCCACTGCGCCACTTCCAGCACGCGGACGCCCTTCATCGGTTTGGGTTGCGTCACGAACTGAACAATAGAACACTTTCTGTCTAGCTGCTATTGTCGGATCCGTGACCGGCGCGTTGTCCCACCTTCGGGTGTGCGATCTGAGTGGCCAGCTCGCAGGCGCGGGAGCCACCAAGATCCTGGCTGCATTCGGCGCCGAGGTGATCAGGGTCGAAGATCCCGCGACCCAGGGGCTGTGGGACGCGTTGCGGGGGGTCGGCCCCTACGTCGACGATCGTCGCGGGGTCAACTTCGGCGCCGGATTCAACAACCACAACGTCGGCAAGTACGGCGTGACAATCAATCTGCGCACCCCGGAAGGCAAAGAGCTACTGCGCGAGTTGATCTCCGTCTCTGACGTCGTCTGCGAAAATTTCGCGGCCGGGGTCATGGAGAACCGAGGCTTCGGTTATGCCGAGCTGCAACGGATCAAGCGCGACATCATCTATGTCTCCAACTGCGGGTTCGGCCATACGGGTCCCTACCGAGACTTCAAGACCTGGGGCCCCATTGTCCAGGCCGTGAGCGGGCTCACGTATACGGCTGGACTCCCGGACACCGAGCCGTCCGGTTGGGGCTTTTCCTATATGGACCACGGCTCGGCGTTCTACATGACGACCGCGATCTTGGCCGCGCTGCACCACCGAGACAAGACCGGTGAAGGCCAACACGTCGATCTGGCGACGGTGTCGGCCGGCATCGCGATGCTGCCGACGGAAATACTCGATTGGACGGTCAATGGGCGCTCGACGGCAGCCGGCGGCAACCGAGCCGACTTCGGCGAGATGGCGCCCCACGGCATATACCCCTGTCTCGGCGACGACCGCTGGATCGCGATGGCGTGCCGGGACGAGCGAGAGCTCGCCCTGCTCGCGAAGGTGCTCAACGAACCCGAACTGGCGTCGGATCGGTTCTCCACCCTCGGGCAGCGCTTGCAGGCCGTCGACGAGCTGGACCAGATGATCAGCGCCGTTACGACGACGCGGGACGCTGCGGCCCTCGCCGAGGACCTGAATGCCGCAGGCGTTCCCGCAAGCGTCGTCAAAAGCCCCGCCGAACGCATCGACGGCGATCCGGATCTCGCCGCGATGGAGCTGTTCCCGACGGTGACGCATCCCGACATCGGCGATGTCCGCGTCGAGGGAATCCCGATGCGGTTCTCCGCGACCCCATGGCAGATCACTTCTGCTGCGCCGCGCGTAGCGCAACACAACCGTGAAGTCCTGAAGGACTTACTCGGGCACTCCGACGCCGAACTCGACGACTGGACACGGCGAGGTGTCATCTGAGCGCACTGCAAGATCTCCGCGTCATCGAGATCGCCGACCAG
The DNA here is from genome assembly GCA_035649695.1 of Mycobacterium sp. Taxonomy (GTDB): domain Bacteria; phylum Actinomycetota; class Actinomycetes; order Mycobacteriales; family Mycobacteriaceae; genus Mycobacterium. Next base: position 16,582 of record DASRJA010000375.1, read on the forward strand.
TTCACCCCGGTCGGCGGCCGAGTGTTGGCCGAGCTGGGCGCCGAGGTCATCGTGGTCGAGCCGCCGTCTGGCTCACCACATCGGTCCAGGCCGCCGTTCGTCGATGACGAGCCCGGTATCGACCGCAGCCTGCGCTGGTGGGCGGGCAACGTCGGGAAACGCTCGGTCACAATCGATCTGACGACTGAAGCAGGCGCGCGCACCCTAGAAGACCTAATTGCGACAGCCGATATCGTCATCGCGGGCAGCGACCAGTGCGAGGGCACACACATCGACTATCAGCGTTGCGCGGCCCGTGATGGACGTCTGATCTGGATATCAGTGAGCCCGTTCGGTTTGCGCAGTGCCCGCGCCGATCAACCGGTGACCGACCTCACAATGCTGGCTGGCGGAGGCCCGGTCTGGAACTGTGGATACGACGATCGCACGCTTCCGCCGATCCGCGGCGCCGGCGATCAGTCGGCCAATATCGCCGGAATGTACTGCGCCATCGGGACGCTCGTGGCGCTCTCACATCGTGATCACACCGAGCAGGGCCAACTGGTAGATGTCAATGTCACCGCCGCCTGCAACGTGACGTGCGAACAGACGACATATCACTGGCTGGTGAACCGGGACGTCTGTCTGCGTCAGACCGGCCGACACGCGTATCCGACCCCCAGCTCGAAAGTTCAAGTACGCTGCGCCGACGGTCATTACGCAACGACCGGTGTGCTTCCCCGCAAGCCGGAGGAGTTCGCGCGCCTATCATCCTGGCTTGGCGAACTCGGCCTCACTGAAGAGCTGCCGGAGGCGGTGTTCCTTGATCTCGCTGCCGAACGCGATGAACCAGTCGATCTTGCGTTGATTGGGACAGATGACGAGACCACGGCGATCCTGAGCGCGGCCCGCGAGGCAATTCGGCTCATCGGTTCACGGCTTCCCGCCAAGGAGTTCTTCGTGACCAGTCAGCGTCGCGGGTTTCCCTGTGGCGCTGTGCTTTCGCCTGACGAGGCCTTCGAGGACGAGCACACCGTGGCGAGGGGCTTTCCGGTGCCAGTGGCGCATACAGAATTGGGCAGGACGGTGACCTACCCGGGCACTCCGTATGTGTTCAGCGCGACCCCAACTGTGACGCCGACCCGGCCGCCGCTGCTCGGCGAGCACAACGACCTGATTGCCGAGCTCGTTGCGCAGTGGCCATGAACAACGGGCATCGCCTCACCCACTTCGGCTTGTGCGTTCGAGACATCGGCCGTTCTACGGAGTTCTACTGCGCTGCACTGGGTTTCACCGAGATCGGGCGCATGAGAGTGGACGACGATGCCAGCGCACGGCTGCTGGATGTTCCTGACCTTGTGCTGGACCTCGTCTACCTGCATCGCGATGGATTCCGCCTCGAGCTGCTCGGATACGCCAGACCTGGGACCATCGGAGAACCGGCGCCAGAGCCGATGAACCGACTCGGCTTCACCCATTTGTCTTTTCGCGTCGATGACGTCGACGGCATGATCGCGACGATCGTCGAACACGGTGGCCGGGCGCTCGCGGACCGCACCGTCAAGTTCGATGGGGGTAATCGCGGCGTGATGGCGACGGATCCAGACGGCAATCTACTCGAGTTCATCGAACGCATTCCACGGCTGACAGGCAGTTGAGAAATGGTCCCAGCGACAAACGAATTGATGTATTCCCCCTTCTCAAAGACCATCTTCGACGACCCGTACCCGGTATACCGCAGGCTACGTGACGAAGCGCCGGTCTATCGCGATCCAGAAGACCGGTGGTGGGTGCTGTCCCGGTTCGACGATGTTGCCGGAGCCTTGCGGGACTGGCCGACGTACTCGTCCAAACTGGGTCCTGCTCCGGAAAACCCGGACGACGACGGGCGCAAGTATTCCGTCATCTCAATGGACCCACCACGCCACGACCGGATCCGCGGCGTGCTCAAGGGGTTCTTCACACCAAAGGCGGTCGCCGCCATGGAGGACGCCCTGCAGACCGTCGTCACCCATCACTTGGACCGATTGCGGCCGGGCACCACGGTCGATGCAATGGAAGCGTTCGCATTCTCGGTGCCCACGGACGTCATCGGCGACCTTCTTGGAGTTCCGAAGGCCGACCGCGAACAACTAAGAGTCTGGTGGGAGGCCTTTCTCACGCGCCACGAGGGCGAGGTCGCGATGCCGCCCAGCGCCATTGAGGCAAACCGCAAGATCAGTGCCTACATCGGAGATCTCATCGAGGAACGGCGCTCCAATCCAGGCGAGGATCTCATCAGCATTGTGTTGAGGGCTACCTTTGACGACCCCGAGGTCGGCGGCGAACGCTCACTCACTCCGCACGAGGTATTGATGTTCGCCAACCTGCTGTCGGCGGCCGGCTCGGAAACCACGCAGAAGTTGATCTCCAATGGCCTTGTTGCCCTGCACGACCATCCTGACCAGTGGCAGCGAATCGTCAACGACCACAGCCTGATTCCTGCAGCAGTCAACGAAGCACTGCGATACGACACACCCAGCCACTGGGTTGCGCGCACGCTGACACGGCCAGTCGAGAAGCATGGAGTGACAATGAACGCCGGCGACTGGGTGCTGCTGTTGCTCGGCAGTGCCAATCGCGACGAGCGTCGCTACGACAGTCCTGACCGCTTCATCATCAACCGTCCGCGCGGGACCGACGTCTACTTCGGCTGGGGTATCCACATCTGTCTCGGTCAATGGCTGGCGCGCAGGGAGGCACAGCTTGTGTTCGAGTACGTCGCCAAGAAGTTCCCGAACTACACCGTTGGTGCGCACGAACGCGTCCTGACAGCCACCGTGCGCGGCTACACCAGCGTGGAAATGACTCTCAGCTAAGAGTTGAAGACGCCAGGCGACTGCGAGTAGTCCACCGTTGACAACTCGGTCATCCCGCCGTCGACGTGGAGCACCGTACCGGTGACGAAAGATGCATCGTCGCTCGCCAAGAAGGCAACTGCGGGCGCGATTTCGGAGTCCGGATCTGCACCGCGCTTCATCGGCGATGCCGTCGCCGTGCGCGTGTAGTTGTCCCACTCGGTGCCGATCATGTCGCGCTGAACATCGGTCAGCGCGAATGGACACACCGCGTTGACCCGGATGCCGTGGCGCGCCCACTCGTTCGCGGCGACCTTGGTCAAGGCGTGCACGGCCCCCTTGGCGGCGGAATACGGTCCGGTGTACGCCATACCGCCGAGCGCGGAACCCGATACGAAGTTGATCACCGACGCCTTACCGGTTTTCTTCAAATATCCGAACGCGCTCTGCATGAACCGAAACGTCGCCTTTGGACCCGTTGCCTCCGATAGCTCCCAGTCCTTGTCCGTCACCAGTTCTAGGGCTTTCGGCATGGCGAAGTACTGCGCCGCGTTGACCAGGATGTCCAACCGCCCGTCGACCGCGGCCGCCGCGGTGGCCGCCTCGATGTCGTCGCGCTTAGCCACATTGGCCTTCACGAACTCGGCGGTACCCCCTGCGGATTGGATCAGCCCGATGCACTCACGACCCTTGTCCTCGTTCAAGTCCACGATCGTCACCCGCGCACCCTCGGCAGCGAGTCGACGCGCAATCGCCCGCCCCAACCCCTGCGCGCCGCCAGTGACCAGGGCGTTTCGATCATCCAAGCGGGACAAAGTCGAGCCTCCTAGATTGAACAGTTGAACATTATTCGTTCTATCATCCAAGATGGTATCGGAACGTAAAGGAGAGGGCCGATGCGCGTCGAAGTGGATCGCGATCTATGCGAGTCCAACGCGGTATGTGTGGGTATCGCACCTGACATCTTCGATCTCGGAGACGACGATCTGGCTCGCGTCTTGGTCGACGAGGTACCGCAGGGCCGCGAGGACGAGGTCCGCGAAGCGGTCGGACTGTGTCCGAAGATCGCACTGAAGCTGCACGAAGACTGACCGCTTCCGATGAACATTGGCCTCACCGACGAGCAGAAGTTGCTGCAGGACACCGCATCCGGACTGGCGGAGAATCTGGCGACCACGGATCCGAGCGACATTCCGAGTGGCGACACACTGGCGGACCACTGGCGCCAGCTCGTCGAGCTCGGTGTCCCCACGTTGCGCTCCCCCAGCCTCTGCGGCCTGGATGCGAGTGGCGTAGAGACGGTCGTCGTCATCGAACAGCTGGCCCGGACAATGTGCGCTGTGCCGGTTGTCGGTCAGGCAGTCTTCGCCACCGAGTTGCTGGAAGCTGCGGGGGCGCACAAGGAGCTGGAACTCATTGCCGAGGGCAGCTTGCGCATCGCCCCGATACTTACTGTTGACTTGCAGAGATTTGGGGCGACGGAAGCCGGCGGAGTCGCCTTCGATGCCGCAGGCGCGACACACGCCCTCCTCGCGATCGAGTCGGGCGGCGTCCATCGGCTGGCCTGCGCACCGCTCGAAGACACCACCGAGGAGGGATTGGACCTCACTCGTACCCTGCGACGGACGCCGGCCGATGTTGCGGCGTCGGCAACGACCACAGGAGAACCGATCGATGCGGACCGCTGGCATCGAGTAGAGGCTCTCGCATTGACTGCGACGGCGGCGGACTTGGTGGGTGTCATGCAGGGCGCATTGGATGAGGCCGTGAGGTACGCCGGGGATCGCGTCCAATTCGGCGTCAAAATCGGTTCGTTCCAAGCGGTTCAGCACATGCTTGCCGATGCCCTCGTACGCGTCGAAGGCGCCAGGAGTTGCTTGTGGCACGCCGCCTGGGCGATCGACCATCTCCCAGTCGATGAGGCCCGACTGGCTGCGATGACTGCGAAAGCCTACGCCGCCGCCGCGGGCCGAGATGTCGTCGAGACGGCAGTCCAGGTATTCGGCGGAATCGCGATCACGTGGGAACACGTATCCCACCTACGGGTCCGCCGAACCCTGTTGAATCGACGCCTGTTCGGTGACGAGGCCACGCTTTACGAAGCCGTCGCGCAGATGCGGTTGGAGAACGAGGAGTTGGCGTAGCCGATGGACTTCAATGACACCGCCGAGGAAGCCGAATTCCGCGCGCGCCTACGCCAGTGGCTGCACGACCATAGCGCCGATGCCGCCATACCTGACGATCCTGCCGCCCGAGCCGACGCCCAGAATGCCTGGCACCAAACGTTGCACAAAGCCGGGTACATCGGCTTGTCGTTTCCCGTCGAATACGGCGGCCACGGCCTGCCGCCGATATATGAAGCGATCCTCAACGATGAACTCGGGCGCGCAGGTGCCCCGCCAATCGAAGGGGTCGGCCACCTCAGTAATGCGTTGCGGCTCTTCGGGTCCGATCTACAGCGCGCCGAACTACTGCCCGGCCTGATGTCAGGCGCGGTCCGGTGGTGCCAGGGGTTCAGCGAACCGGAAGCGGGCTCGGACCTGGCTAGCCTGAAAACGCGAGCCGACTTGATCGACGTCGATGGTCGGGACGTATTCCGCGTCAATGGACGCAAGATCTGGACCAGCTTCGCGGCAGTCGCTGACTGGTGTTTCCTGTTGTGTCGCACCGAGCCAGACGCTCGGAAGCACGAAGGAATCTCCGTGCTGCTTGTGCCGATGTCGACGCCAGGTATCGACGTTCGACCAATCGTCAACGCCGCGCGCAACCGCGAATTCACCGAGGTGACCTTCGACGATGTCGACGTACCCGCTGAAAACCTGCTGGGTGAGCGAGGCCAGGGCTGGTCGATCGCCACCCAGTTGCTCGCATACGAACGCGGGCCGAGCGATATCAACTGGATCAGCCGACTGTCGAGGCAACTGCGAAGCCTCGAGAGAGATGTACGACTCGGCCGGCTCGAAAACTCTCCGATGACCCGGGTACGTCTCGGACAGGCCTATGCCGAACTCCGCGCATTGCAGATGAAAGTGCAGCGTTCACTGAGCGATCGACAGCGCGGCGCCCTTCCCGGCCCGGAGGGATCGGTCGACAAGCTGCTGATGGCGCGCGCCGACCAGGTCGTCGGCCACACCATGATGGACCTCACCGACAGCGAGCCGCTGCTCACGGAGGGGCTGGAGTGGGATATCTATGTCTGGTCCCGGGCCGCTGGGATTTACGGCGGCACCGCGCAGATTCAGCGCAACATCGTTGCTCAGCGAGTGCTCGGGCTGCCGCGAACCACATAGTTCAGCCCGCGCCACCGCTGCCGGTCATCTGTGCATGAGCCTCCTCGAGGGCTGCAAGTCGTCGCAGCATGACCTCGTCGGCGTCGCCGGCAGCCAGCTTTGCCTGGATCTCCTTGATCTCGATGGCAAGGCGTTCGGCGGCTTCCGCGCGGGTCAACAAGTCCTGATCGGCCCAGTCATCGTGCGGAATCCGGTCCTTCGGGTCCATAGGCGACTCCTCGCACTCGACCGTCAGTTGAGATCAGGCTAGCTCCGACGGTATAGTCAACTGATCAGATAGTGTCTAATTGTTCCATAGACTATCAGCCGGAAGGACCGGGTACGAGCGATGCCGCTACAACCGTCGATGAAGCTGCTCTCGGTCGATGACCACCTCATCGAGCCCCCGCACGTTTGGTCGGACCGACTTCCCAAGAAATATCTGCACGACGGCCCGCGCATCGTCGAGTTCCCGCGCGAGGGCAAGCCCCCGATGCACCAGTGGGTCTACGAGGGCCGCAGCTATCCGAACATCGGACTCAACGCCGTCGCAGGCAAATCCCCCGAGGAGTTCGGCGTCGACCCCGTCCGCTACGACGACATGATTCCCGGGTGCTACGACCCGAAAGCCCGTCTGATCGACATGGACATCGACGGCGTCCATGCGATGTTGTGCTTTCCGTCATTCCCCCGGTTCTGCGGCACGGTTTTCCTCGAGGGCACCGACAAGGACCTGGCGCTCCTCTGCGTCCAGGCATGGAACGACTTCTCGCTCGACGAATGGTGCGCCGCCGATCCAGCCCGGTTCATCCCGATGATGATCACTCCGTTGTGGGATACGCAGTTGATGGTCACCGAGATCGAACGAGTTGCCGCAAAGGGTTGTCGCGCCGTGGGTCTGCCCGACAACCCCATGAACCTTGGTCTGCCCAGCTTCCACACGTCCCATTGGGATCCGGTTTGGTCCGCCCTCGAGGAAACCAACATGACGGCGGTCATGCACTTCGGTTCCGGCGGCATGCCGCCTTCCACCGCAGCCGAGGCGCCGTTCGCGGTGATGGTCACGCTGATGGGCACGACTTCGATGGCGGCCGCTGTCGAGTTGGTGTTCTCGCCGGTGTTCCACAAGCACCCGAACCTCAAGGTCGCGTTCTCTGAAGGCGGGATCGGATGGATGCCGTACCTCGTCGAGCGCGCGGACTATGTGTGGCGCAAGCACAAGTACTACCAGAACATCCATCCGACCGTCGCGCCATCAGAGCTGTTCCGCCGCAACATAACCGGCTGCTTCATCGAGGACGAAGTCGGGGTTGCGATGCGCCATCAGATTGGCATCGACAACATCACCTGGGAGTGCGATTACCCGCATTCCGACTCGTTCTGGCCGAAGAGTCGCGCCCGCGCCGAGGAGATGCTGTCGAAAGTGCCCGACGAGGACGCCCACAAGATCGTGGAACTCAACACGCGGCGTTGGTACGCGTTTCCCGAGGAAGGCTTCAAAGCGTCAACCGCCGATAGCGGATGGCGGCCCAATGACGGGAATCCACCGGAGTACGACTATGACGCCGTGATGTCCGATCACGGTGGGGTCGGGTACGGAGCCTTCATCCAAAACCTTGCCGACCAGATGGCCAACAAGGAGAACTGAGCGCGAGGCTAACTCGGCGTGGCGATTTCAGTCGCTGTGTCACGACCACGCAGGACTTGTTGGCCGACAACATGCCATCGCCGCGCCTCTGAATCTGATGCGCGTTGCAACGCAGCGGCGGAGGCCACTACGCCACCCGACTCCTTCGCGACGTCGCTAAGACGCGCTGCCTCATTGACCGGGTCGCCGATCACCGTGTACTCGTAGCGACTGTGGCCGCCGACGTTGCCCGCCGCTGCCTTGCCCGCGGACACTCCTATGCCGAACTTGATTTCGGTGCTAGACGGGTTCAACCGGGAACCGAGTTCCCTCGCGGCGGCCAACGCACGGCCGGCGTTGTCGTCTGTCGATACGGGAGCGCCGAAGATAGCCAGCGCGGCATCACCCTGGAACTTGTTGATCAGACCGCCGTGCCTCTCAATCACTTCCACGACAACCGCAAAGAAGTCATTGAGGATCGAGACAACGTCTTCGGGCGAAAGCGCGGCGGCCAGCTGTGTTGAGCCGACCATATCGATGAACAGCACTGCTATTTCGCACTTCTCGCCACCCATCGCAATGTGAGCGTTCTCCTCGGCGAGTCGGGCGACGTCACGGCCAACATGACGCCCGAATAGGTCGCGGAGTCGCTCGCGTTCACGTAAGCCGCCCGCCATGATGTTGAATCCGGCCTGCAATAGCCCGAGCTCCGATGCATCGAACACGGGAACAGATACGTCGTACTCGCCGCGCTCGACACGGCGCATACCGCTCCTGACCTCGTCGATGGGATCCGCTGTGGTCGCCCCGATTAAAGCTGCCACAGCGAGACCGCAGGCAACGGTAAGCGCTCCAAGCGCCAATACCACCCAAGCCAATCGGTCTCGGGGATAGTCGACCGCCAGCGCGCTGGCGGCAACCAGCATCAGCCCCATCATCGGAATGCCGGTACCCACGACCCACGCACCGACCGCGCGTGCGCGAAGGCCGGGTCCGCGCGGCCTCGTCGGTGGGTTAGTGGTCAGCAATTCCGCGACAGCCTCTCGCAGGGCGCGCGCACACAACCAGTACGACAACGGTGCGGTCACCGCTGCGCCGAGGAGTACGGAGATGCCCAACGTTGCGGCTAACCAGGGTGTGCCGAGGTTGATCACCACCAAGAGAAGGGCCGCCGCGGTCCACACCGTCGCGTGGATCACGGCCATCCGTACCGGAACGACGAGGAGCGTGCGGCGACCGTGCGCCTCATCGGCGTCCGCAGGAAGGGTCAACCAGAAATA
>DASRJA010000376.1:0-4333 GCA_035649695.1 Mycobacterium sp.
GCAGGAGATCTCGCAGTTCTTCAACACCTTCCAGTCCGCGTCTTCGGCGTTGGAGAAGCTGGCCGGTGTGTTGGCCGAACGGCCGGGCATCAAGGACCCGCCGCGCCCTGTCCTGCTCGACAAGGTGCGTGGCGACGTCGCGTTCGACGACGTGCAATTCTCCTACGTGCAGGGCCGGCCCGTGTTGCCCGACCTGAGCTTCTCGGTTCCGGCCGGACAGACGGTCGCGCTGGTCGGCACTACCGGCGCGGGCAAGACCACGATCGCCAAGCTGATCGCCCGGTTCTACGACCCGACGTCGGGCACAGTGACGCTGGATGGCATTGACCTGAGGGACATTTCGCAGAGCGAGCTGCGTCGCCACGTCGTGATGGTCACCCAGGAGAACTTCATGTTCGACGGGACTGTCGCCGACAACATCCGGTTCGGCAGGCCCGAGGCCACCGATGCGGAGGTGGTTGCGGCCGCCGCGGCGGTCGGCGCGGACCGGTTCATCGACGTGCTGCCCGACGGGTACGACACCGACGTCGCCAAGCGCGGCGGCCGGCTCTCCGCAGGGCAGCGGCAGCTCGTCGCGTTCGCCCGCGCGTTCCTCGCCGACCCCGCGGTGCTGATCCTCGACGAGGCCACGTCGTCCCTCGACATCCCCAGCGAGCGGATGGTGCAGCGGGCGCTGGAAACCGTGCTGTCCGACCGTACTTCGCTCGTCATCGCCCACCGGCTGTCCACGGTGCAGGTCGCCGACCGGGTTTTGGTGCTCGACCACGGCCGCATCGTCGAAGACGGCGCGCCCGACGATCTCATCGGCCGTGCCGGCGGACGGTATGCCGCGCTGCACCGCGCGTGGGTGGAGTCGCTCGCCTAGTCCGTGAATCTGTGGGGAGATCGCGGTTCTGCGCGTTTTTGCGATCTGCCCGCAGTCTCGGCGACGCCGTCACGCCTGTGCCAGTAGCGATTCCAGTTTGTCGTTGATGGCGGGCAGCTGCGAAGTGAGCACCGAGATGATCTTTTCGCGCGCCCGGTCGCTGACAGCCGCGGACACGTGGTGCAACACATTGAGCCGCGAGGCGTCGACCCACGCCATCATGTCTGGGTCCGAAAACCACTGCAGCTGGTTCTTGTTGAACGCCGACATCATTCGCAGCCAGTCCGTCGGCTCACGCGGATAGGGCACCGGCCCGCAGAACTCATTCCTGGTCTCGTCGTCGGGATACGTCGCCTCGACGTGGCCGATGACAGCCGCGCTGAACGCCGGTTGGCAGGTGCGCACGGCCTGCAGCGAAATGTGGTCATCGGTGAACACCGGGGTCGGGTCTCGATGCGCGAATCCGTCTGCCGTGCAGTCGATGTAGAGCGCGGAGTCTTCGATGTCGCGGGTTCCGCCTTCGAGTGTGATGCGACCCGGCTCGATCGACTTTATGTGTCCCATCCGCACCACGTCGTCGATGCCGCGCAGCGCGTCGAGTTCGGGCTGTGACAGGATCGCGCAGCGGTACATCGTCGGTTCGACGGACTGGTCGATCCGCATCAGGCAGCCTTTGGTCTCCAGCCGGTCGAACAGATCCGGCAGCGACTCGGCCTCGTGCACCGCGGCCAACTGGCTGGAGAAGTCACGCAGCACTCGCTTGGCAAACTGCGAACCGGGCTGAACCGCGGCGCGGTCCAATATCCAGGAGTCGCGGGGCTTGATCCACGTCAACCGTTGTGCCGGGATGCCATGTCGCAGCAGCCAGGTGCACGCGTCCATAGCGGTCTTGCCCGCGCCCACCACCACGTAGCGGTCCCTGGCCTCGCGGATGCGCGGCAGATCATTGGGTGGCACGCAGTCCACGCCGTCGACCGCGTAGGACGGCGAGCGCATCGACGGCACCACGATCTCCACGTGGCTCGTGACGACGCGGCGCGCGGTCACGCCGATCTCGTCGCCGCCGAGCTTACGGATCCGGCCGTCGCCGCGGTATTCGCACATCGGCAGGTAGGTCACCCGGCCCGTCGGCAGCAGGTGCTGACGCATCACCGCGTCGAAATACGCGCACACCTCGGCGCCGCTGGCCAGCTCGTAGTAGCCGGCGTTCAGCCCGTCCTGGTCGATGGTGTCGGTGCCGAGGTTCCGCGAGTTGACGCCGTAGTACGCCGACGGTTGATGCAGCCGCACGAACGGATAGGCCGTCGTCCAGTGGCCTCCTGGCCGGTCATTGCGATCCACCACGACGACCGTGGCGTTGGATTCGCTGACCAGAGTGTCGATGAACGCCAGCCCCATCGCGCCGGCGCCCACCACCAGGTAGTCCGCCTCCAGAGTCCTCCCCATTCAGCGCACGGTAGCGAAGAATGCACTCACGTCGTCGACGAACAGCTCGGGCTGTTCGAATGCCGCGAAGTGTCCGCCCCGCGGCATCGTCGTCCAATGGGTGATGTTGTAGCCGGCCTCGCACCAGCTGCGCGGCGCGCGCAGGATCTCCTTGGGGAACGACGCGACGCCGGTGGGCAGCTCGACGCGGTCAGGTTCACCCCCGCCGAAGACGCGGAAGCTCTCCCAGTACAGCCGCGCCGACGACGCCGCCGACGCGGTCGCCCAGTACAACATCACGTTGTCGAGCAGCTCGTCACGAGTCAGCACGTTCTCCGGATGACCGTCGCAGTCCATCCACGACCAGAATTTCTCGACGATCCACGCCAGCTGCCCAACCGGTGAGTCCACCAATCCGTAGCCGACGGTCTGCGGGCGGGTCGACTGCTGTTTGGAATAGGCATTGTCCCATTTGCGGTAGTAGCCAACGCGGTCCAGCGCCTGCTTCTCCTCGTCCGTCGGGTTATCCAGGGGTCCGGGCGGCCTGCCCAGCGGCATGTTCAAGTGGATCGCCGCGCAGCGTCCGCCGTTGCGGCCGATTTGCGTGGTGACGGCGGCGCCCCAGTCCCCACCCTGCGCGCCGTAGCGCTCGTAGCCGAGGCGGCCCATCAGTGTCTCCCAGGCCGTCGCAATCCGCTCGACGCCCCAACCCGTTTGCGACGGCTTACCGGAGAAGCCGTATCCGGGCAGTGACGGGCAGACCACGTGAAAGCCTGCGGCGGTCAGCGGTTCGATCACCTTGTGGAACTCGACGATCGACCCGGGCCAGCCGTGCGTGATCAGCAGCGGAAACGCGTTGTCGTCGGACGAGCGCTGGTGGATGAAATGGATGTCGAGGCCGTCGATCTCGGTGGTGAAGTGGTCGAACCGGTTCAGCGCGGCTTCGCGTGCGCGCCAGTCGTATTCACCTGCCCAGTAGTCAGCCAGCTCGCGGGTGTAGCTCAGCGGGATGCCCTGGCTCCAGTCGTCGACGCACTCGGCCTCCGGCCATCGGGTGCGGGCCAGCCTGTCCTTCAGGTCGACGAGATCCGCGTCGGGAACCGAAATGCGATACGGGTTGATGTCGGCCATGGCAATCACACTGCCTCTGCCCGGTAGCGCTCGACAAGCTCCCGGTAGCCGCACGTTTCGGCCAGCGCCAACTCGCCTTCGCGGTCAACCTCTTCCAGCTCGTGCATCCATCGGCGCAGTAGTTCTGTTCCGTCGCGATGCAGCGCCTCGTCGCCGGCGAGCCGTCCCAGCCGGCGGATGTAGCGATCGGCAAGCGCCAACCGATGGACGGCGGCCACCACATCGATGGCTTCGCCTGCCCACACCCGGATCACCCTGCGATATGCAGTGATCTCCTCAGCCGGCAGCCCGTAGCGATCCAGGGCCGCGCGAGCTTTGGCCAACTGGCCGAGCAAGTCTTTGCGCCGGGCTTTGAGGGTTTCACGCGCCGTCCGCAACTCCGCTTCGAATGACGTGTCGACCGGCAGCGGACCCGTCGCAGCCGGCTGGATCCCCTCACCGACATCAACAGGGGCCCAGCCCCTGAAACTGTCCAGCCACAAAGCCAATTCGCCGACCGCCACGTTGAGCTCGGCGCGATGATCGTCGAGGTGCGCCGCGTACGCGCCGCGCGCGTTGGCCGTCATCAGTCGGGACGCTTCGGCTATCGCGTTGGTCAGGGCGCCATGGGCAGCCACCACCGCGGCGATGTGATCGCGGGGCGACGGGGTGCCACCCATAGTCATCGGATTCTGGGGCATGGGGACTCGTACCCATATAAGCATGGTTGCGAGTGTGGCGGTCGAGCAGAGCCCGTCACGGCAGCAGCCGCGCCCGGCGCGCCTTTGCCACAGCCTCGTGCCGGGTGTGCGCGCCGAGCTTGGCCGTCGCGTTACGCAGATAGCTCTTCACGGTCTCTGGCTTCAGCGAAAGACGTTTCGCCGCTTCGTCATTCGTGCAACCCAGCGCGACCTGAGCGAGGACGTCGAGCTC
>DASRJA010000377.1:0-7100 GCA_035649695.1 Mycobacterium sp.
AGGCACGATGCCGGGCTTGGCGGTCGCCGCCGCAGGCAGTGGTTTGGCGGCTTGCGCGTCGCTGGTGGGGTTCCCCGTGGTGAGCACCGCGGCCACGGCGACGACGGCGGCCACTAGCAGCAGCACCGCCACGCCGATCACCACATGCGTGGATCGCCGCCACTGCGTCGGCCGCATTAACTCTCCTGCTCTGTTGACCGCCCCCTTACAGCAGCGTATCGCTCCGTTAGGGTGAGCCCCGTCCCTCTAGACCGGAGCACATGGGTAAGGAGCCGCGGCGGTGGAGTTCGACGTCGTTATCGAGATCCCTAAGGGTTCGCGCAACAAATACGAGGTGGACCACGACACCGGCCGCGTGAAGCTGGACCGCTACCTCTACACGTCAATGGCGTATCCGACGGATTACGGCTTCTTCGAGAACACTCTTGGCGAGGATGGCGACCCGCTCGACGCGCTCGTTTTGCTGCCCGAGCCGGTGTTTCCGGGCTGCATCATCGAGGCGCGGGTGGTCGCGATGTTCCAGATGACCGACGAAGCGGGCGGCGACGACAAGGTGCTGTGCGTGCCGGCAGGCGACCCGCGATGGGACCACATCAAGGACCTCGGCGACGTGCCTGCCTTCGAGCTGGAGGCGATCAAGCACTTCTTCGTGCACTACAAGGACCTCGAACCGGGCAAGTACGTCAAGGCCGCTGACTGGGTGGGCCGGGACAAGGCCGAGGCGGAATTGCAGGCGTCCATCGAGCGGTACAAAGCAACGCACTAATTGATGCTCCTTTCGTCCGCGCACATGATTTTTCATTGCCGTAACACGCGGTAACGCGCGCGTGCCATGCGTTTCCGATGATGGCGGTGTGTTGCTGCATCAGGGGATCGGCCTGGACGCGTTCAACGCGATGCCGATGCGACGGGCCGTGCACGCGATTTACGAATGTTGCTACAGCGTGCCCCTGGCCGCCGACCTGGCCCGTGGCCGGTCGTATGACAGCCACGATCAGCTTTTCCGGCAGGCCGACGCCCTGTTGTTCGGACTCGGCGAAGACTCGATCGACTCCATCCTGCAGGCCTATCCCGACATCGGAAAGCGGCCGGGCAGCGAGAAGTCACAGGCCGAGCAGTGCGCGATCTGGTGCGACCAGCCCGAGGTGATGGACCAGCTGACGGTGGCGTCCAAGCGCTACCTAGAGCATTTCGGCTTCGGCTTCATGATGTTCATCAACGGCTACACCGCGGTGGATGTCCTTGCGACCATGACCGACCGTCTGCTCAACGACCTCGAAACCGAGCGCAAGGTGGTGCGCAACGAGCTGTCGCGAATCAACCGCACGCGGCTCGAGCGCATGCTCGGTCCCGAAGGCGGCTACGACAACTGGTGACGCTCTAGGCGGCCTGCCAGTCCCGGATCGCGGTGTCCTGCTTCCGCCCGAGTTCGAGCACGAGATCTGATGGCGCGGGATCTGTTGACGCACCATCGAATTCGAGCGTCGTGGCCGTGTTGCCCTCGGCGAACGACAGCACTGTCACGGACTTCGATCCGTCCGGTGACGTCCCGGTCAGCATCGTCCCGCCGGACCCGACCGCCGCCGCCTGCGTCTTGCCGTTGGCGACCTTGCCTGCCAGTTCTGCTCGTGCGCCATCCAGCGCGGCGCTTGCCGCCTGGGCATCGGGCAACACGAGGACGGTGCTGGTGATCTGCCGACTACCGTCGCGATGGGTGTAGACGGCCTGCACGCCCGGCTGCCCATTCGGGTTGAAGACGGGTGGCGCCGCGCTGTAGGCGAGCGAATCGGTGATCAGATTAGGATCGACCGGCAGCGTGCTGAAGTCACCGGGTTGTGCTGCGGCATAACCGAAACCGCCCATCGTCAGTACCGCAGCGGTCGCGAACCCACCAGCCATTGTGCGAATTTTCATCACGGCATGCTCCAATCGTCAGCAGGGGTAGCAGCCCATGCCGCGCCAGCCATCACGCCAGACCCAGCCGGGCCCACAGCCCATGCCGCCGGTGGTTCCGTAGCAATCGAGGAGCTGTAGCTTCGGCCCGGCGGGCAACACCGGCTGGATGGACACATTCGTGTCGTGTGAGCTCTGTGCCGCGTAGGCCGTTTGCGCGGTGGCCACCGAACCTGACAACACGGCAGCGATTGCAAGGGCCATGCCGATCTTGCGCATCCGATTCCTCCCTGTGTGTCTGGGAATTTGCAGTGCAAACGGTACGCCGCAGTCACTCGGTACTTGATGCATTCGAAAAATACTGACGGGCGACTGGAAGCCACCCGAAAAAGATTGGCCCCGGCGCATGATGTCGGGATGGACAACGTCGTGCACGGCCACTGCGATAACCGATTCGGCAACGTCGCGGACGCGCTTGCCGATGAGATCGCCAAAGGCGAGGAACTGGGCGCCTCGATCGCCCTTGACATCGACGGCGAGCTTGTCGTCGACATCTGGGGCGGGCACGCCGACCGCGCCAAGACTGTGCCGTGGGGACATGACACCATCGCCAACTTCTTCTCCTGTACGAAGACACTGACCGCTCTCGCCGCCCTGATCGCGATTGATCGCGGGCTGGTGGATGCTTTTGCGCCGGTGGCGAAGTACTGGCCCGAATTCGCCGACAACGGCAAACAGGACATCGAGGTGCGCCACCTCCTGTCGCACACATCGGGCGTTTCCGGATGGGAGCCGCCATTCGGTATCGAGGACATCTACGACTGGGAGAAGGCAACAGGCCATCTGGCGCGACAGGCACCGTGGTGGCCACCTGGAACCGCATCCGGCTATCACGCGGTCAACTATGGCCACCTGATCGGCGAGGTGATCCGCCGCGCCACCGGCAAGACGCTCAAGGCCTTCGTCCGTGACGAAATCGCCCAGCCGCTCGGTGCCGATGTCCAGATCGGGGCACGGGACGACGATTATCACCGGATCGCGGAGTTGATTCCTCCACCGCCACTGGATCTTCCGTTGGACGCCATGCCAGCGGACCATCCGATGATCAAGACGTTCGCCGCGTTCCCGCCTGATTCGAATGGCGCAGCAATCGCGGAGACAACCGAATGGCGTCGAGCAGACATCGGCGCCGCCAACGGCCATGGAAACGCCCGTGCATTGGCTCGCGCGCTCTCACCGATTTCGTTGGGCGGCAAGGCGAACGGTGTCCAGTTGCTGAGCCAGGACACCGTCGACCTGATCTTCGAAGAACAATCCAACGGCCTCGACCTCGTACTCATGATCCCGTTGCGCTTCGGTGTCGGCTTCGGATTACCTTGTCCGGAAAGCGTTCCCGCGATTCCCGACGGCAAGATCTGCTTCTGGGGCGGCTGGGGTGGCTCGATGGCGGTGATGGACCTGGATCGGCGCGCGACGATCACCTATGTGATGAACAAGATGGGCCCGGGTACCACCGGTACGGAGCGCACCAACCGATACGCGCGACTTATCTACGAGGCCCTGGGCTGATCGCGCGATGCGAGCCGGTGCAACACGTCGCGCGCGAGGTCACGCAGATCCTGTTGTGGTGACGCCGAAATCAGCGTGACGCCGTCGGCGACGTCGGCGCCGGCGATATCGGAGATCAAGCCCGCCAGCCCGTCGACTGTGCCCGCGTAGTGCACCGTATGCTCAGCAGGCCCGAGAACGCTTCGTGCCGAACGGAAGTCGTCGGCCACCGCCACGGTGATGTCGAGGATCACGGCCAAGTCGTCACCACCGGCCCGGATTCGCGAGCGTGCCCGTCGGGCCTGCTGCAAATCGGCTGCGGCGACCCGCACCGTGCGCTGGTCCCCGTCCGTCAGTTCGGTCCAGTCACCGCCCGGCGCGTCCGCCACAAATAGCCGCACGGCGCCAAGCTAGAGCCGCGGTCCATCGGTGTCGATGGTTGTGCTCAGGCAGAATCCAACGATTCTTTTTCGGCTTCCTTCTTCACGTCGTGGACCCGGGTCTTGTACAGGCTGGCGACGGTGGTGATGATCAGCGTGACGATGATCACGCCAAGGCTCAGCAGCGTCGGGATCTCCGGTACCGGCACGTGCTCACCGCCGTTGATGAACGGCAGCTCGTTCTCGTGCAGCGCGTGCAGCAGGAGCTTCACGCCGATGAAGGCGAGGATGAACGCCAGCCCCTGCGACAGGTACACCAGCCGCTTGAGCAGGTCACCGAGCAGGAAGTAGAGCTGGCGCAGGCCCATCAGCGCGAACACGTTCGCGGTGAACACCAGGTACGGCTGTTGGGTCAGGCCGTAGATCGCGGGGATGGAGTCCAACGCGAAAATCAGGTCCGTCGTACCGAGGGCGACGATGACGAGGAACATCGGCGTCATCAGGCGCTTGCCGTTCTCCTTGACCCACAGCCGCAGGCCCTCCCACCTGTCGGTGAGCTTCAGATGCCTGCGCGCGAACCGGACGACGACGTTCTCCGCGTCGTCGTCGTGTTCGGTGTCCCGGGCCAGGTTGATCGCGGTGTAGACCAGGAACGCCCCGAAGAGGTAGAACACCCACGAGAACTGGTTGATCGCCACCGCGCCCAGCGCGATGAAGATGCCGCGGAACACCAGCGCCAGGATGATGCCGACCAGCAGTGCCTGCTGCTGGTACTTCTTCGGCACCTTGAAGCTGGCCATGATGATCAAGAAGATGAACAGGTTGTCGACGGACAAGCTGTACTCGGTGAGCCAGCCGGCGAAGAACTCGAGGCCGAATTGGCTGCCGTGGTAGAACCACGTCCACAACCCGAATGCGACGGCGAGTCCGATGTAGATCGCTAGCGCCGTGCCGGTCTCGCGCTTGGACGGTTCGTGCGGCCGACGCCCGATCACGATCACGTCGAACAGCAGCACGGCGATCGTCACGCCCAGCGTGATGATCCACTCGAGTTGGGTTACGTGCATAAACAAGCCTCCGGTCGTTGATCAACGCCGGAGGTCTCTTCCGCCGACCGAGTCGGCCCGCAGTGCCGGTCGTCCGATGACGGCCGACGTGGTGACGACACCGCGGCGAAGGAATACTCCCCTCCACCTTCTATTCTGCCAGGCCCGTGGCGTCGACCGAAATCGGGGACCGATCAACTTACGGTTGCACGCATGGCCGACACCCAACTTCCTGGTGTTTTCGGAGACGTGCAGCCGATGCTCGGGCAGTACGGGTACCTGGGCGTCGGCGGGATGCTGTTCCTGGAGGACTTCGGGGTTCCGGTGCCCGGCGAAATCATGTTGATCGCCGCCGCGGTCTTCGCCGGTGCCGGCCAGATGAACATCGCGGTGGTGTTCGTGGTCGCGGTGCTCGCCGCCGTCATCGGCGACAACATCGGCTTCGTCGTCGGCCACTTCGGTGGCAGGCCCCTCGCTGAGCGGTTCGGCCGATACGTCTTTTTGACCCCGCAGCGGCTGGACCGCGCCGAGGCGTTCTTCAACCAGCACGGTGGCAAGGTCGTCACCGTCGCCCGGTTCGTCGACGGACTGCGACAGATCAACGGCCTGCTCGCCGGCATCGCCGGCATGCACTGGCTGAAATTCCTCGGCTACAACGCGCTCGGCGCGGCGCTGTGGGTGGGCACCTGGTGCACGGCCGGGTACCTCGCAGGCGAGCACATCGTCGAGATCTACGACACGTTCGAGCGGTACAAGTGGTACGTGATCGCTGCGGTCGTCGTCGTCGTCGCAATCGTGATCACGCATCGCGTGCGACATGCCCAATCGCGCGGCGATGCCGCGCCAACGGCTTAGTAGTTTGTATTCGTGACAGCGCCTCGGCCGGAAATCCCCGCGCAGTATCTGCTGTCTTCGTTCGCTCCCGAACCTCGCACGCTGATCGACATCCTTTACGCCACAGCCACCCGATATCCCGATGCGCCGGCGCTCGACGACGGCGCGGTTCAGCTCACCTACGCCGAGCTGATCTCAGACATCGAGGAAAGCGTCGAGTGGCTCGCCGCGCGCGGCATCGGCCGCGGCGACCGCATCGGCATCCGGATGCCGTCCGGTAGTTACGCGCTGTATGTGGCGATCCTCTCGACGCTGGCCACCGGGGCGGCGTACGTGCCGGTCGACGCCGACGATCCAGACGAGCGTGCCGAGCTGGTATTCGGCGAGGCCGATGTGGTCGCAGTCATCGGCGAACAAGGACTAGTCCGCGGACCCGGTTCGTCGCGCGGCTGGCGCGCAGGAGCCCCGCTCGGTCGCGACGACGCCTGGATCATCTTCACGTCCGGGTCCACCGGCACCCCGAAGGGTGTCGCGGTCACGCATCGCAACGCCGCCGCGTTCGTCGACGCGGAAGCACAAATGTTCCTGCAGGACAACCCCATTGGGCCGGGCGACCGGGTGCTGGCCGGTCTGTCGGTCGCGTTCGACGCCTCATGCGAGGAGATGTGGCTGGCCTGGCGGCACGGGGCGTGCCTGGTGCCGGCGCCGCGCTCGCTGGTCCGCAGCGGCATGGACCTGGGGCCCTGGCTGGTGTCCCGCGACATCACCGTGGTGTCGACGGTGCCGACGCTGGCTGCGCTGTGGCCCGCCGAGGCACTCGAGGCCGTGCGGCTGCTGATCTTCGGCGGCGAAGCATGCCCGCCGGAGCTGGCCGAGCGGCTGGCCGTCGAGAGCCGCGAGGTGTGGAACACCTATGGCCCCACCGAGGCGACCGTGGTGGCATGCGCGGCCCGGCTGGACGGCGCGGGGCCGGTGAGCATCGGACTGCCGCTTCAGGGCTGGGATCTGGCCGTGGTCGACAAGCATGGCGTCCCGGTCAGCGCCGGCGACGTGGGCGAACTCGTCATCGGAGGGGTGGGGCTGGCCCGCTACCTGGATCCGGCCAAGGACGCCGAGAAGTACGCCGAGATGCCGACGCTCGGATGGTCGCGCGCCTACCGCAGCGGCGACTTGGTGCGCCTGGAGTCCGACGGCCTGTACTTCGTCGGCCGCGCCGACGACCAGGTCAAGGTCGGCGGCCGCCGCATCGAGCTCGGTGAGGTCGACGCCGCCCTGGTGAACCTGCCCGGGGTCAGCGGCGGCGCCGCGGCAGTGCGCAAGACCGCCAGCGGCACACCGCTGTTGGTGGGATACGTCGCGAGTGCGGACCCGTCGTTCGACATCGGCAAGGCCCGCGCCG
>DASRJA010000378.1:0-4426 GCA_035649695.1 Mycobacterium sp.
AACCGACCTCGCCACCACTGCTGCCGCCGCCGCCACAGGTGATCACCGTTCCGCTGAAGCCGCCGACCGTCAGGCCCGTCCGCATACAGCCCGGGGTCGTCGAGCAACTGGTCGTCGCGCCGACGTCCGGGGTGGGAGAACCACTGTGGGGCGTCGCCGGGCTGCTGTTGATCCCCGCGGCCGGTGCCATCCTCGGGTACCGGCAGGCGCGGGGCGCGCATGCGGCCGCGGAACTAGGTCGTCACCCGTAGGTCCTTGCGCAGGATCTTGCCCGACGCGGACTTCGGGATCGCGTCGATGAACTCGACCTGTCGCACCTTCTTGTAGGGGGCAACCTGGCCCGCGACGAATTCGATGACCTCGTCGGCCGTCAACTCGGCACCAGATTGCTTGACCACGAACGCCTTTGGCACCTCTTCGCCGTCGGCATCGTTGACACCGACAACGGCCGCATCGGCGATTGACGGGTGACTCAGCAGCACGGCTTCGAGTTCGGCAGGCGGCACCTGGTAGCCCTTGTACTTGATCAGCTCTTTGAGCCGGTCGACGATGTACACGCAGCCGCAGGCGTCAACCTGGGCCAAATCCCCTGTGTGGAGCCAACCTTCGTCGTCGATGGTTTCCCGGGTGGCCTGGTCGTTGCCGAGGTAGCCGGTCATCACGTTGGGCCCCTTGAACCAGAGTTCACCGGTCTCGCTGAGACCCTCTGCCGGAAGGTCGATTTCGTCGCCGGTGTCGGGGTGAATGAGTTTGGAGGCCGCGTTGGACACCGTCCACCCGACCGAGCTCAACGGTGCGACCATCCCCATGTTGCGGACACCGCCGTCGAACGGGGTGATGTGGCTGACCGGACTCAGCTCGCTCATCCCGTAGCCCTGCACCACCCGGCAACCCAACCGCTTGGCGACGGCGTGGCCGAGGTCGGCATCCAACGGCGCGGCGCCCGACATCACGGTGTTCAACGACGACAGGTCGTATTCATCGATCAGCGGATGCTTGGCCAGCGCGACGGCGACCGGAGGCGCGATGAACGCGATCGTGCACTTGTGGTTCGCGATGTTGCCGAGGAATTCACCGAGGTCGAAGCTCGGCATGATCACCAGGCGTGCGCGTGCGTGCAGGGCGGCGTTGAGCAGCACCGTCATCCCGTAGATGTGAAAGAACGGTAGAACGGCCAAGACCGCGTCCTCGGCGACCATCCCGTGCAGCGGCCGGATCTGTGCGACGTTGGCGACCAAGTTGCGGTGCGTCAGCATCACGCCCTTGGGGTTGCCGGTCGTTCCCGAGCTGTAGGGCAGCGCCGCCAGATGTGACGACGGAGCGAAGCTCACCTGCGGTGCGGGCAGTCCCTTGGCCATCAGGTCGGCGCCGTTCGGATGTCCCGTCGCCTCCAGCCCCTCGCCGTCGAGCACCACGAGATCGGCGTCGGCCATACCGACGGCGGCGGCGGCCTCTTTGGCCGAGGCAAGCAACGGTGTGACGGTCACCAGCATCTTGGCCTTGGAGTCGGTCAGCTGCTTGGCAATATCCTTGGCGGTGAACAGCGCGTTGACGGTCGTGGCCGTCGCACCCGATCGCAGGATGCCGTGGAAGGCGACGGCGAAGCCCGAGCTGTTGGGGGACAGCAGCCCGATGACGTCGCCGACACCGATGCCGCGGTCGGCCAGCGCGCCGGCGAAAGCGTCGATGCGCCCGACCATCTCGCGGTAGCTGGTCTCTCGGCCGGATTTGGCGTCGACCAGGGCTACTCGGTCGAGGTGGGCGTCGTCGATGTCGGCGAAGAGGAAGTCGTAGACGTTCGTCGACGGGATGTCGACTTCGGGAAAAGGACTCGCGAAACTCATAGCGTCTCCGATCGAATCATGGCCTACCGCTTACCGGATCAAACTTCGTCGAGCTGCTTGATGAGTTTCTTTGGCGCAATCAACCGAAACGACGCGTCGACGAGCTCGCGCACCTCGTCCCAGTCGATCTTCTTGCGCGCGGTGAAGTCCAGGCCGAGCCAGCCGGACGGACCCATATAGGCGGGGAAGTAGAAGCGGGTGTCCTGCTCGAGAGCTTTGCGGTCAGAATCGTCAACCTTGACCAGGATCGAGTAGGGGAATTGGTCGTACTCGCCCTTGATGTCGGTCTTGGCGCTACCGCCGTACATGACAAAAATCTTTGGCGCGCAGAACACCGGCCTGCCCCAGGAGATCTTCTCGAACGCCTCCGGGAAACCCAACGCGATCTTGCGCACTTCCGCCAGCCCGAGGTCGTCGTCGCGGAACATGATCGGGTGCGGCATGGGTGTCAGCGTAGCGGGTGCAGACTGTGCGGTTTCGCGCCTGAGCAGCCGCGACAGTGACACGCTGACGTCATGATCGATCGGCGCGGTTTCCTGGTGTTATCGGCACTCGGGACGGCCGCCGGTGTGGCAGGCGCGTGCGCGACGAAGTCCCCCGCACCAACGGCCGAGGAGGCGAGCAGCAAGCCAGTCGAAGTCGCCCTCAATGCAGCGGAGAGCGAGGTCGATCTCGGCGGCGTCACCGTGAAAACGTGGACATACACCGGCACCGTACCGGCGAAAGAGATCCGGCTGCATAAGGGACAAACGCTGCGCGCCCCGGTGACCAATCACCTGCCGCAGGAAACCTCGGTGCATTGGCACGGGCTGGCGATACCCAATGCAATGGATGGGGTGCCGGTGCTGACCCAGCCCGCGATCGCGTCCGGAGGAAACTTCACCTACGAGTTCGTGGTGCCCGACGCAGGCACTTACTACCTGCACTCGCATGTCGGAACCCAGCTGGACCGCGGCATGTATGGACCGTTGATCATCGAAGATCCCGACGAGGGCGCCGACTATGACGACGAACTCGTCGTCGTGCTCGACGACTGGATCGACGGCACCGGCACCACCCCGGACCAGGTGAACGAAAACCTGAAGAAGACCGGCATGAAGCCGATGGCCGGCCAGCCGCCACCGCTGAGCCCGACCCTTCCCCTCGGGGAGGACGGTGGCGACGTCACCTATCCGTACTTCCTGATCAACGGCAGAACAACCAAGGATCCGCAGGTGAAGGATTACCGTGCCGGACAACGGCTTCGGCTGCGCATCATCAACGCCGGCGCCGACACCGCATTCCGCGTGGCCGTCCCGACCGCCGAGCTGAGCGTCACGCACACCGACGGCTACCCGGTCGTCGCACGTCGCACCAACGCGATCATCTTGGGGATGGGTGAGCGCGCCGACGCGATCGTCACGGTGAATTCGTCTGTGCCGGTGATCGCCGCCGCAGAGGGCAAAGACGGTTACGCGCAGTTGAACCTGCGTGTCGGCGGGGCCCAGCCCGCCGTCGACGTCGCTGAATTCGTCAAGACATTGCGGACGTCAGAGGTGCTGAACACGGCCGTGCTCACTCCAGCTCCCGGCGTTGTTCTCCCACAACGCCACCCGGACCAAACAGTCGACTTGAGACTCGCGGGGCCGGTGAACGGCTACACCTGGCCGATCAACGGAAAGCTCTACGATCCGCCGAAGAATGGCATCGCGGTGGCACCAGGCAAGCGTGTTCGCATTCGATTCATCAGCGAGTCGATGATGTTCCACCCGATGCACCTACACGGCCACACCTTCCAGGTGCGGCAGCCGACCGGTCCGGGCGCGCGCAAAGATACGGTGCTGGTGCCGCCGAAGCAGACGGTGGAAGTCGAGTTCGATACGGACAATCCGGGCCGGTGGATCGTGCATTGTCACAATGACTATCACCTCGACAACGGCATGGCGACATTCCTCGAGTACACCGGCTGACCTGGCGAGCGTCGCTGTCGGCCTGCTCGGCTAGCCTCACCAGAGTGAGCCCGAAAAAGCCGGAAACTGTGCTGGCCGAGCAGGCCGACGAAGCTCCGGATGCCGATCTGCGCCGCCGCTGGCAAGAACTCGCCGACGAGGTGCGTGAGCACCAGTTCCGCTACTACGTGCGCGACGCACCGATCATCTCCGACGCGGAGTTCGACAAACTGCTGCGTGAGTTGCAGGGGCTCGAGGACGAGCATCCGGAGCTGCGCACCCCAGACTCGCCGACGCAACTGGTCGGTGGCGCCGGCTTCGCCACCGACTTCGCCCAGGCCGACCATCTCGAGCGGATGCTCAGCCTGGACAACGTGTTTGCGCCGGAGGAACTGACCGCTTGGGCCGCCCGCATCAAGGGCGAGGTCGGTGACGACGCGCATTACCTGTGCGAGCTGAAGATCGACGGGGTCGCGCTGGCACTGGTGTACCGCGACGGGCGCCTTGAGCGCGCGGCCACCCGCGGCGACGGCCGCACGGGCGAGGACGTCACGCTAAACGCGCGCACCATTGACGACGTGCCGGAGAAGCTCACGGGTACCAAGGAGTTCCCGGTGCCCCGGGTCCTCGAGGTGCGCGGCGAGGTGTTCTTCC
>DASRJA010000379.1:0-15322 GCA_035649695.1 Mycobacterium sp.
ACGCTCATTCACATGGACGATCCGCAACACCGCGTGGTCAGGGCGATCGGTGCGGACTGGTTTCGGCCGAAGGCCATGCGCGCCCTGAAAGTTCGTGTCGACGAACTCGCGAAGCGGTTCGTTGACCAGATGCTCGCGGCGGGACCGGAGTGTGACTTCGTCCAGCAGGTCGCGGTGAACTACCCGCTCTACGTGATCATGTCGATGCTCGGGCTGCCCGAAGAGGACTTCCCGCGCATGCTCAAGTACACCCAGGAGATGTTCGGCAACGACGACCCCGAATTGCAGCGCGGCACAACCAAAGAGGAGCAGATGGCGTCGCTGCTCGATATGTTCGCATACTTCACTGCGGTGACGGCCTCCCGTCGGGAGAACCCGACCGAAGATCTGGCGTCAGCCATCGCCAACGCCACGATCGATGATGAGCCGCTATCCGACATCGAGACGGTGTCGTACTACTCGATCGTCGCCGCCGCGGGTCACGACACCACGAGCGCGGTGATCTCCGGAGGGTTGCACGCCCTGCTCGAGCACCCCGATCAGCTTGCGCGACTTCAGGACAACATGGACCTGATGCCGTTGGCCACCGAGGAAATGATCCGCTGGGTCACGCCGGTCAAGGAGTTCATGCGCACCGCGCAGGCGGACACCACCGTCCGCGGTGTGCCGATCGCCGCCGGGGAATCGGTGTTGCTGTCCTATGCGTCGGCCAACCGCGACGAAGACGTCTTCGACGACCCGTTCCGGTTCGACGTCGGCCGCGATCCCAACAAGCACAACGCGTTCGGCTACGGCGTGCACTTCTGTCTCGGCGCTGCGCTCGCGCGAATGGAAGTCAACAGCTTCTTCTCAGAGCTGGTCCCGCTGCTGGAGTCGATCGAACTGGCCGGCGACCCTGCGCACATCGCCACGATCTTCGTCGGTGGGCTCAAGCACCTGCCGATCCGCTACTCGCTCAAGTGAATCAAGAGGACGGCCGCCCCAGGGGACGAGGCGGCCGTCCTGCGCCAGATCAGATCGGAAGCGGAATCCAGATTCCGAAGAACCAGAAACCCCATTGGTTGAAGCCGGGATCCCAGATTGGCTGCTCCTGGAAGCCCCAGTAGTTGATCGGTGCCGGCGGCGGCCCCCACGGATCTGGCAACGGACCATCCCACGGCGGCGCCGGCGGTGCGCCCCAGCCCCACGGCGGCAGGTCGTTACCCCACGGCGCACCGTGGAACCGTCCGCGCCAGTCGTTGTCACCCGGGTTCCACGGCGGTCGCCAGTCGTGGTTGTTGGGTCCGCGGAAATCGGGGCCGCCAGGGTTGTGGAAGTCGCCGGGTGGCAGACCGCCTGGTCCGCCAGGTCCACGGAAGTCGCCGGGCGGCGGACCGCCCCGTCCGCGGAAGTCACCCTGCGGCGGACCCCCGGGGCCGCGGTCTTCGGGTGGACCACCGGGCCCGCGCTGTGGCGGAGGACCGCCCGGACCACCTGGGCCACACTGCACGCCCGGTGCCGGGTTGCACGGAGGTGCCGCGTTCGCGACACCTGACGGTAGTGCGACGGCCGCCGCGCCACCCAGAGCGCAGCCGATCGCGGCTCCCGCGACCACTTGTTTGAGCTTCATAACCTCGCCTTTCGCGCGTCGGTAGACGCCCCAACCCACACGCGAGGCTAGGTAGGCAGGCTAAGAGCGAGCTATGTGCTCAGTAGCAATGAGCTGGGCGTGCTGGATCGCCGCTGTTAATTGACAAGGCGGTCAACAAGATTCAACGCGGGGCATTGTTCCTGTCCAGTTGCGCCTGCAGCGTGCTCGCCCCGAGGCTCGTGTCCTTCTTGTGGTGGCTGCGCGCCTGGATGGAGACGTCGTGGCCTTCGGCGGCCTTGCGCAGCGCGCCGATGGTGGCCTGTTCGCGGCTGATGTGGGTGAACGGGTCCCAGTGATACCAGCGCATGGCGTTTTCGAAGGTCATCTTGTTGACCTCGTCATCGGGCACGTTGTTCTTGGTGAGCACGTCGTGGAGTTGCTCCGGCGCGCCGGGCCACATGCTGTCGCTGTGCGGGTAGTCGGCCTCCCAGCAGATGTTGTCGATGCCGATCTCGTTGCGTAGCGCCACCCCGACGTGATCGGAGATGAAACAGGTCAAGAAGTGGTCGCGGAACACCTCGGAGGGTTTCTTGCCCTTGAAGTCCTGACCGGTCCAGGTCGAATGCATCTCATAGGTGCGATCGGCGCGCTCCAAGAAGTACGGAATCCAGCCGGTCCCGCCTTCGGAGAGCGCGATCTTGAGATCCGGGTACTTCTTGATCGGCTTGGACCACAACAGATCCGCCGCAGCCTGCACGATGTTCATCGGCTGCAGGGTGATCATCACGTCCATCGGCGCATCCGGGGCGGTGATCGCAAGCTTTCCCGAGGAGCCGATGTGCACATTCATCACGGTGTCGGTATCGACGAGTGCCTCCCACAGCGGTGTCCAGTAGTCGTCGTGGAAGGACGGATAACCCATGGCCGCAGGGTTCTCGGTGAACGTCAGGGCGTGCACACCACGCTCGGCGTTGCGCCGCACCTCTTTGGCACAGGCCTCGGCATCCCAGATCACCGGCAGACACATCGGAATGAAGCGCGCCGGATAGGCCCCGCACCACTCCTCGACATGCCAGTCGTTGTACGCCTGCAGAAGAGCGAGGGAAAACTCGGGATCTTCCGTCACAAACAACCGACCGGCAAAACCAGGAAATGACGGGAAGCAAATCGAGCCCAGGATGCCGCCGGCGTTCATGTCCTTGATGCGCTCGTCGACGTTGTAGCAGCCCGGCCGGATCTCATCGAGGCCTGTCGGCTCCAGGCCGTACTCCTCTTTCGGTCGACCCGCCACCGCGTTCAACGCGACGTTGGGAATGACCACATCGCGGAACTGCCACGTATCCGACCCATCAGGGTTGTGCACCAACCGCGGCGCCTCATCCAGGTACTTCTTCGACAGGTGATTGCGAAACATGTCCGGCGGTTCGACGATGTGGTCGTCGACGCTGATCAGGATCATGTCGTCCTTGTTCACAGGACGCTCCCTTCAGAAGATGCGCTTACCGTATGGCCAACAGTTTAGCGATACGATCCCCGTACCCAACAACCTACGGCGACGCGAGGTGATCATGTCGAACTTCTCCGCTCCAGGTCGCCCTGAACATGTGTAGTTGGCGGTGTCGCCGACGGCGGTGATCGATGCCCCGACCCCCGGTGGCCATGTGTAGTACTCCAGCTTCCGTCGGGTCACGTCGTGGTGAAGCGAGTCACCTGACCTCGCCGACTCGACCCGAGACACCTGCGCTTGGGTGTGGTTGTGACCACAGCCGCTGGTTAACGTTGATTGGTGACCGGCTCAGTGAGTGCCTATGTCGCGCACGTCGACGACTTGCTTGCTGCCGGACAGGCGCTGTTCGGACAGTCCACCGGCCCAACAAGTCTGAGCCCTACTGACCTACGGTCGATACCGCCACCGCCGCAAAAGCGGAGTCAGCCTCAGCATGGATGCCGCCGCTGACGACTATCAATAGAACTGGCGCACAGTTACCAAAGCTAGATGCCCACACGGATAGTCAGCGCAGCGCCAGTCGTTCCGAGAACGAGCGCACGGGTGGGGCAGCGACGGACGTGCGGGTTGCGGCCGGAGTGCAGCGGCTGGTGTCGATGATGGACGAAGCCTCGATTCGATGCAACGCGAGATCGACACCGCCAACGCGCAGCAGCGACTGCTAGCCACTCGGCTGCGCCAATTCGCCGCCGCCTATCGGACGGTCACCCCCGAAGCTGCAATATTCGGAATCGACCCCTTCAGAAGCGCGCTTACCGGTGAAGACTTCTTCTCTCGGTGAGCGCGGATAGCCGTAGGTGGCAAGGAATCTCAGGTAGTCGGATGGCCGCACCGCGGTGCGGTTCACGTCCGTCGCGTGATGGTCTGGGCCAAGAACTCTGTAGTGTCCTGCCATGCCTTGCCTGCGGCGTCAGCCACGTACTGGTCCGGTCGCGCATCGCAGTGGAAAGCGTGCCCGGCCCCGGCGAAGACCACCGAGCGCAGCTTGACATTTGATTGACAGGCGGCCGCTTCGATCGCGGCGAGATCCGCGGAAGGAATCGTGGGATCGGCATCACCGACAAGCAGCAGTACTGGGCCAGTGATCTGGGCGGTTTGGTCCACGACCGCGTGGGGGCCGCTAGCGATACCTGGCCCGTAGAAGACGACCGTGGCGGCGACAGGAAGCGCGGTAGCCGCCGTGAACGCTGCGCGGCCACCGAAGCAGAACCCGACGACCGCGATGCGATCGGCAGGGATTCCGTCATCGTCGGCGAGGGTGGCCAGCACCGCGGCGACGTCGGAGATGATCGGTTCGCGACCGAGTTCACCGATCAGCTGCATCGCGGTGTCAAAGTCGGAGTAATCGACTGTCTTCTTTCCGGAACGGTGAAAGAGGTCCGGGGCGAGCGCTAGGTAGCCCTCCTCGGCGAACCGGCGAGTCACGTCCTGAATGTGGTCGTTGACGCCGAAAGCCTCCTGCAACACGATGACCGCAGCCGGTGGATCCAGCGCCTCGCCGGCGCGCGGACGCGCCCGGTAGACCCGCATCGGCCCGTCGGTGGTGGTCAGCGTGATCCAGTCGGCGCTGAGATCGCTGGTGGTTGAAGTGGTCATGGCCGGTGTTTCCTTTCATCGATGGTGCACACAGACATCAATTCCCTGTCGGGCTCGAAATGACGGTGATACTCGGGATATGCGCCGTCGGCGTCGACGGCGACTGGGTGAAACGCGATGGGCGCTTACGCGATCGCTTGCGGTGCTTGTGGCTACCCCAGACGACGACGCTCGCATTGTGTTTGAGTGACTACGGGCGGTGTCGAACGCCTGTTGTCGCGGGGCGGCACGGGTCGCGTGAGTGCGACAGGAGAGTGTGATCGGAGCATTGATGGTGGATTGGTCACGAAACCGGGCCGCATTGGATCAGAACGGGTTTTAGCACTGCTCGCTGGTCACGAGGTGAGCAACTCGTCGCGCAGGTGCTGCGCGAGCGGCAGCCAGCAGCTGAAAGGTTCGAGGTCGATGCGTGGGTGTTGGGCGCCGCAGTCGGGGCAGTGACGTAGCGACTCGTCGTCGTTGAAGGCGACACATGCATCGAAATAGACTTGCTGAGAGACTGTTTCAGCGGTGTCCCACTCGCTGCGGTACAACTCGCGGTCGCATCCGGGGCAGTACCAGGCAACGCCCTCCAGCCCAGCAGACCGCGCTCTATATCGCAGCTGCACGCCTTCCTCGGACGGCACGACGCGGTGGGGGTTCCGGCGGGCACGTACACGTGGTCGCCGACCGCCATATGGAACCGGCGAACCGAGGACTCCTTCAGATGCATGTCCGCGGTCCCCGACATCTGCACGACGACAGTGTCTTTGCCGCAAATCAGATAGAACGGCTGCGCCACGGCGTTGCGCGACATGTAGAGCTGCGGGTCGACGTCGGCCGGAAGCACCGGTACGTCCTCATAGTTTCCGACTTCTTGTGCCGCTTTGAACGTGTGCAGCATCCTGCGTCTGTCCATGTTCACACCGCCGTTGATTCCGTAGCCGACTGTGCCGCTGAGCGCAATGCCCGTTTCGCGGACTCCGCTGCGCGTACCTGGTTGAGGTAGCGCTGCCAGCCTGCTTTGTGGTGTGGATGCGGGGCATTGAGATGGCCACATTTGGGACAGGTGCGGACGGACTCGTCGTCATAGTCGACCGCAGCTTTGTTGGTGCCCCATATCGTGGTGAACATCGGGACTTCGTCGGTCATCGAGCCGCCCCATTGCGACGGGTCGTAGCCGTCAACGCCTTTGGGCGTCGCGTTGTATTCATGGCGGAGCAGTTCTTCGTGGCATTTCTGGCATCGGAACAAGATCGCCTCGTTTTGGTCCCCGTCCTCCGACTGATGTTGGGTGATCGTCATCAGGATGAATGCCTCGGGGTCGGTGGTGTCTCGCAAGAAGGAATTCACCCCGTGCAGCTGTTGGGTGACGAAGATCTGACCGCTTTGTAGCATCCCGTTGTTGGCACCGAAGGTGACCGCAACTTCTTGGACAGTGTTGTAGTGAAAGAAATGGCCGAACTCGCTGTCCTTGGGATCGCCGGTGAAGACTGCACCGCACGGCACCATCGCTCCGGCATCGTCGTAGGGAAAGAGCGGCAACAGCTGACACGTCGCACCGGTGATGAAGTTGAACACGTTGACCTTCATCGGTTCACGATGCCCGGTCGGCAGGGGAATGCGTCGCGCGTGTTGATTCGCCGGGCCGACGCTTGTGGCGGTCTGAGTCATGCTCGTCTCCTTCGTGTGGTGCTGTCATAGCTCGGCCGCGGTGGTGAGGACGCCGTCGCAGACAGCCGTTGCATGCTGGTATGGCTGTACTGGGGAACCCGCTGCTCGGTACGAGACCACCCCTGCGGTACCGCCGACAGCGGCGGTGAAGCCGTCCCATCGATGACGCTTGTGGCAGTGGGGCCGACGCTGACTCCCGAGTTACGGCAACAGGTCGCCCCGGGTAATGGCACTCCCAGTCGACCGTGACATCGGCAGCGGCTGGTGCTGCCAGCACGTAATTCACCATGGCGAATTCAGTGTCATCCAGATCACCCCACGCTGTCAAGAAATTCGTCATGATCGTTCATGCTGAACCTGTAGCGGGCCGGGGCGGGTGATGTGGGTGACGCGAGCGAAACAGCAGGCGGTGCGGTGCGACCCCGAGCACGTCGTTGCGGTGGGTAAGCGGCGATGTGACGGTGGTGAGGTTGAGCCAGGTCGCCGAACTTGCGGATCGGGAATCGATCAATCCGCATGATTACTATCGTTGTTGCACAGGGCTTTACAGCTCCCAGCCGGACTCGCCGGTATCTCGACACGGTCACCGCACGGTGGCGGCGGCCGACAGGATCAGATCGGCACTCAGGCCAGCATGCAGATCCCGGTCACGTTGTCGCTGACAGCCGGTCCGGCATTCCGCAACGGGCTGGAGGTCGTCGTCGGCTACTTGACTCCAGTCATCCGGTGGAGCATTCTCTATCTAGCGGAATCATAATTCTGTCTGTCAGAGATTCGGTGATGCGCACTGGAGGGTTCGATGACGGATCACGAGGCTGTGTTCGAAGCCGTGCGGCGCGGCATGATTCCTGCCTACATCTACAACGACAGCAAGCTCTTCGCCCTGGAATGCGATCGGATTTTCAGCCGCGCATGGGTGCTTGTCGGCCACGAGTCAGAGATTCCCCAGGAGGGCGACTACGTGGTGCGACGGGTTCTCAATGACTCGTTCATCATCACGCGCGACTCCAAGGGCGATATCAGAGCGATGTTCAACATGTGCCTGCACCGTGGCATGCAGGTGTGCCGGGCGGAGATGGGCAATGCGTCGAACTTCCGGTGCCCCTACCACGGCTGGTCTTACCGCAACGATGGCCGGATCATCGGTCTGCCGTTTCACGGCGAGGCCTATGGCGGCGAACACGGCTTCAAGAAGCGCGGCCAAACGTTGTTGCCTGCACCGAATCTCGCCAGCTACAACGGCTTGATCTTCATCAGCATGGACCCGGGTGCCGAGCCTTTGGACCAGTATCTCGGCGACTTCACGTTCTATCTGGACTTCTACACCAGGCAGAGCAAGGCCGGCCTTGAGGTCCGGGGTCCGCAACGGTGGCGCATCAAGGCCAACTGGAAGATCGGTCCCGAGAACTTCGCCGGCGACATGTACCACACTCCCCAGACACATACGTCGGTGGTGGAGATCGGCCTATTTCGCGAGCCCAAGGCGGAAAAGCGCAAGGACGGCGCAACGTACTGGGCCGACAAGGGCGGCGGCACGACCTACAAACTGCCCCCCGGCGACTTCCGCGAGCGGATGCGCTACGTCGGCTACACCGATGACATGATCGACCGCATAAAGGAGGTCTGGACTCCGGATCAACAGCGTCTCGTTGGCGATGACGGGTTCATGATCTCGGCCGCATCGTGCTTTCCGAACATGAGCATGGTGCACAACTGGCCGAAGGTCGAGGATGGCGAGAACGTCTTGCCGTTCATATCTTTTCGGATGTGGCAACCGATCAGCGAACACGAGACCGAGGTCTACTCGTGGTTTGCGGTTGACGCTGAAGCACCCGAGGAATACAAGAAGAACTCCTACAAGGCATACCTGATGTGCTTCGGCTCGACCGGGATGTTCGAGCAAGACGACGTTGAAAACTGGGTCTCATTGACCAACACCGCCGCCGGCTCGATGGCGCGGCGACTGCAGCTCAATAGCCGGATGGGTCTGCTCGAGGATGACACACCTGTCTGTAAGCACTTGGGGCCACAAGAGTTCCATGGACCGGGGGTTGCACAGATCGGCTACAACGAGGCCAATCAGCGTGCGCTGCTACGACTGTGGGCGGACTATCTCGAGCAACCAGCCGTCTCGACTCAGGCCATGCGACTGGGCACCGGCATGGACGGCATCCCGCCGCTGATCCAGACCAGCTGCGTCGACGCGTCGACGATGACCGCAGACCGACAGGTCACTCGGGCATGAGCACGGCGGGAACAGACAGGGTCGTCGGTTTTCGGCGAGCCGGACGTGGGGGCACCTACTCGGAGCAGGCAGTCCTAGGTGGCCACGCTCCTCGCGATCACCGTGTCGGTGACAGCTTGCCGTTCGATGACGAACGTCACCTAGTGGCGCACCGATTCCTCGTCGACGAGGCGTATTTGCTGGATGCCCAGGCTTACGAAGAGTGGCTCGAACTGCTTACCGACGATGTGCACTACGTCATGCCGGTACGGGTGACGACCGCCCTCGGCGCTGGGTTCGATTCTTCGCCCGGGATGGCGCATTTCGACGAGAACAAATACTCGTTGAGCCGCAGGGTGGCGCGTTTCCTGACTGAGCACGCCTGGACCGAGGACCCGCCATCTCGGCTGCGTCATTACGTCACCAACGTGCGTACGTTTGCCACTGAAAAAGACGACCATTTGATCGTTGAGTCGGCCGAACTCTTGTTCCGCAGTCGCGGCGACGTCAACGAAGCGGCCTTGGTGTCGTGTGGTCGCGAAGACCTGCTGCGCTTCGAGGACCGCTGGAAGGTAGCGCGGCGCACCATCTTCATCGACGAGTCCGTCATCCGTATGCAGAATCTGGCGATCTTCCTATGAGGGAGGACTTGCACCGAGGCGGCGACCACGAGGATGCAGCCTCGCGGGCGACAGAACTGGACAAGCTGCTTGATTCGGTTGTTGGGCAGCCGATCACCGTCGCCAACGAGTTCACCTCGACCGAGATCCGCCGAATCGACACCCGCAATGGGTCGCGGCTGCTCGTCACGGCGCCCCGCACGGGACAGTGGATCAGCCTGGACGCCCTCGAAGTCGAGGCGTTGACGCGGCAGAACACCGCGACGCTGGCGGCGATGGTCGGCAGCATGCACGCACCGTTGATCCCGGATGGACCGGATGGAGAGGAGCAGCTGTGAGCGGCTCACTCGAGGGCAAGCGCGCTTTGATCGTCGGCGCCGGCTCGGGCATCGGCCGTGCCGTCGTCGACGCGTTCCGTGACGAGGGCGCTCGGGTTGCAGTCTTGGAGCGCGACCTGCACAAGTGCGCGGTCCTGCGCCAAGAGGCCGGTGATGTGCCGGTTGTCGCGGGCGACGCCACGACCAGGGAAGCCAATGACGACGCCGTCTCGACGGCGGTGCAGGCATTCGGCGGGTTGGACACTTTGGTGAACTGCGTGGGAGTGTTCGACTTCTACCGAGGGCTGAGTGAGATCGCCGCCGAGGATCTCGAGCGTGCTTTCGTCGAGATGTTCCGCGTCAACGTGCTCAGCCACCTGCAGTCGGTCAAGGCGGCCATCCCGGCGCTGCAGCAGGGTCGTGGATCGGCCATTGTGCTGGCCGAGTCAGCCTCCTCGTTTTATCCGGGTCGTGGTGGCGCGCTTTATGTTTCGTCGAAGTTCGCGGTACGCGGGTTGGTCGCGACGCTCGCTTACGAACTGGCTCCGCGCATCCGGGTCAACGGGGTGGC
Source organism: Mycobacterium sp. (assembly GCA_035649695.1). Classification (GTDB taxonomy): domain Bacteria; phylum Actinomycetota; class Actinomycetes; order Mycobacteriales; family Mycobacteriaceae; genus Mycobacterium. The sequence continues at coordinate 10,059 of DASRJA010000379.1, forward strand.
CCCTGGCGGTACGGTCAATACCGATCTGCGCGGTCTGGAGTCTTTGGGCCAGAGCTCAATTCGTTTGGACGACACCGCCGATCGTGCCCGCAGCCTCGCGGCGCGCACACCGTTGAATGTGGCCTTGTCGGGCGATGACCATGCGTGGAGCTTCGTGTACCTAGCGTCGGACCGCGCACGCGGCATCACCGGTGACACGCTTCACCCGGACGGGGGCTTCAGCTTGGGCCCGAGTCGGTCACGCCCTGCCGATAAGCAGGCCGCGACGTACCCGCAATCTTCAGCGGAGGTGGTATGAGCATGGCGAGGATCAACGCCGACGTGCGGCTGTGCCAGGGATACGCGAATTGTGTTGCAGCGGCTGACGACTACTTCGATATCGACGACGACGGACGCGTCGTCCTCCTACATAGCGACGTGCCTGAGACTGACTACAGCCGCGTAGCGCAGGCTGCCCACAGTTGCCCGGTGTCGGTTTTGAGCGTCGAGCGATGAGCAGCAGTACCGCCGGCGTCGTCATTGTCGGCGCCTCAGTTGCTGGTGTGCGCACAGCGCAGGCCCTGCGGCGCGAAGGATTCGATGGACGTGTCGTGTTGTTGTCCGACGAAGCAGTAATGCCCTACGACAAGCCGCCGCTGTCGAAGGGGTTTCTCGCCGGTGCGGCCGGGCCTGATCAGATCGCGTTGTTAACCGAAGTCGAGGCTGACGAACTGGGCGTCGAAGTGCGTTTGAACTCTCGTGCGCGCCGCCTCCATTTGGCGGAGCACCTGGTCGAGCTCGATACCGGCGAGCACGTCGCCTATCACCGTTTGGTTGTCGCGACGGGAGCGAGCGCCAGGGAGTCGACATGGCCAGTTTCGGGAGTGCACGTGGTGCGCACCATGTCCGACGCGCAGCGACTGCGCGCCGACCTTGAGCGCGGCGGGCATCTGGTGGTGATCGGTGCGGGGTTCGTGGGGTCCGAGGTCGCCGCCACAGCTCGCATGATGGGACTGCAGGTCACACTCGTCGACCCCAACACGGCGCCGATGACGAGGATCGCCGGGAACCAGCTGGGTGCCCGGTTCATCCGTCTGCATCAAGACCACGGCGTGGACACTCGATTCGGCACCAGCGTCCTCGACGTCAGCCGAAAGTACGGGCGGCTGCACATCGACCTCAGCGATGGCGCGGCCTTGACCGCCGACACGTGTGTGGTCGGCATTGGCGCAGTTCCCAACGATGCATGGTTGGCGTCGTCGGGCGTGCGGATCGACAACGGCGTCCTCTGTGATGAGTATTGCCGCGCGATCGGTAACCCCGATGTGTATGCGGTCGGTGACGTGGCCCGCTGGCATAACCCCCGTCGGGGCCTGCTGACCCGTCACGAACACTGGACCAATGCTCATGAGCAGGCCAACACGGTGGCGCACAACATTATTCACGCCCAAAACCTGATCGCCTTCGCCCCGATCGAGTATGTGTGGAGTGATCAATACGACTGGAAGATCCGCATTGCCGGGCAGATTGGTGTCGGCACCTGCGACATCGTCGAGGTCATCGGTGACGAGGCGACTGAGCGTTTCGCTGTGCTGAGCAGCTGCGATGGAGCATCGTTGTCGGGGATCGTTGCCGTCAACTGGCCGCGCGCACTCATCGCCGGCCGTAAAGCCCTGGCCCACAACATGTCCTACACCGACCTCAGGCAGGCGATCGAGCAACTGCTGAGCGCGATGCCCACCCCCGTAGCTATGGAAGGTGCAAAGTGAGCTTCACCGACGAGCTTGACCGGCAGCGAGAACTGGTGGCACGCGCATGCCGGATAGCGGCTGGCCGCGGTCTGGTGGACGGCGTCCTCGGACATATCAGCCTGCGGATCACCGAAGAGACGTTCCTGGTCCGTTGCCGCAGCGACGACGACACTGGCGTCGAGTTCACCAGGCCAAGCGACATCAGACTTGTCCGATTCGATGGATCAGCCGGTGCCGCAGGTGAATTGGACGGCTATCGTGTCCCCAACGAGCTGCCTATTCATGTCGAGTGCCTAGCTGCGCGGCCGCAGGTGCGCGCGGTGGCTCACTTGCATCCGGCCAACATTGTCGCCGCTGACCTCGCCGGCATCGCGATGCGACCCATCTGCGGGGCGTTCGACATTCCGGCGGCGTTTTTGGCGCGCGGAGGCGTGCCCGTGTACCCGCGGGCGGTGTTGATCCGCAACCGCGAACTGGCCGGGGCGATGGTGTCGGCGATGGGTGATCGACCCTTGGTTATCTGCCGCGGGCACGGCATCGTCAGCACCGCGGAATCGGTGCAACAGGCGGTACTTCAGGCGATCGGCCTCGATGAGATGGCACGTATGGCGCTACGTGTCCTCGCCGCGGGTGGGGTGTTGCATGACATCGACGACAGCGACTGGGACGATCTGCCCGACCTGGGACCCAGCTTCAACGCCGATGCGGCCTGGCGTTACGAGGTGGCACGGCTCGACGCACGCACGTGACCAGAGCCAAAAGTGGAAGTCCGTGCATTGCAGGGTCCGAGTGCGGCGTCGTGGCTACGCCCCTCGGCCGTCGCTACTATCTCTGCTGTGAAGAAAACTGCGGTCACGGATGTCGCGGCAAGCGGACCGACGCCGCAATATCCGATCGAATCGGTGGATAACGCCCTAAAGGTCCTGCTGCTTCTCGCCGAACGCACCGAGTTGAGGCTGACCGAGGTCAGCGAGTACCTCGGGGTGGCGTCGTCGAGTGCTCACCGAATGTTGGCGATGCTGGTCTACCGCGGCTTCGTCCGACAGGACCCCAAGACGAAGGCGTACCGTGCCGGGGCCGCATTGACCACCGTCGCCTTCTCCATCCTGAATCGATTCGATTTCCGTGTGACATTGCACCCATATCTGGAGAAGCTCAACCTGGAGCTGGGCGAGACGGTGCACCTCACCATGCTCGACGGCGCGTCGGTCTGCTTCGTCGATGCGATTGAAGGCTCGGGGGTGGTGCGGACCGCGTCCCGCGTCGGCGTGTCACTGCCGGCAAGCACGACCGCATCCGGAAAGGCGATGCTGGCCGCCCTGTCACTCGCCGAACTCGACAGCCTTTATCCCGCAGAAGAACTCGTGACCCTCACCGATCGAAGTGTCGCGACCCGAAGCGAGCTGTATCGCCAGCTGGAGCAGATCCGCCGCCGTGGCTACTCGTGGAGCTCGGAGGAGAGCGAAGCCGGTGTCTCGTCGGTTGCTGTGGCGTTTCCCTTCCGCGAGAACCTGCCGAGGCTGGCCTTTAGCACCGCAGTGCCGCGTCCGCGGATGGCCCATGCGGACAAGCGCCGCATCAGCGAGACTCTGATGGGTATCGTCGCCGATGCTGCCGATGCTCTGCACCCGTAATCGAAACACCGGCCGCGAGGTCACAGTTCGCGTGCCGTGTCCATTACCCACCATGTCCTGGCGTTGACGAACTCACGAATACCCGCTCGGCCGAGCTCTCGGCCGTAGCCGCTGCGTTTGGTACCGCCGAACGGTACTCGAGGATCGGATGTCACAACCGCGTTGACGAAACATGCTCCGGAGGTGATCTGTTGTCCCACCGATCGGGCGATGCTGAGGTCAGAACTCCACACGCTGGCGCCCAGGCCGTAGGGGGTGTCGTTGGCGATGGCGACGGCGTGGTCGACATCGTTGACGGTGATGATGGATGCTGCCGGACCGAACATCTCTTCATCGTAGGCGGGCATTCCCGGCCGTACGCCACCGAGAACCGTTGGCAGGTAGTAGTTCCCAGCACAGTCCGAAGGTGCACATCCGCCAGCCAAGACAACGGCACCCGCCTCGACCGAGGACCGCACCTGGCGTGCGAACGCATCGCGGAGATCCCGGCGGGCGAGGGGTCCGATGTCAGTGTCGGGCTTTTCGGGATCACCGGTCTTGAGTCGCTCCGCGGCCTCAACGACCAGCCGCGTGAACTGCGTCGCAACGGGTTGTTCGACGATGAACCGCTTGGGCGAAATGCAGCTCTGTCCCGCGTTGAGGAACCGTGCCCGGACGGCGTGGGCTGCGACGCGCTCGAGATCGGCGTCGGCCAACACGATGAATGGGTCGGAACCTCCGAGTTCAAGGAGGCACTTCTTGATCTCTCGGCCCGCAATTGCCGCCACGGCGCTCCCGGCACGTTCACTGCCCGTCAGGGTCACTGCGGCGATTCGCGGGTCCGCGACCAGTTGCGCTGTTGCCGAGGGCACATCGTCCTCAGCGATGACGAGCGCGGTGAGAACGCCGGGCGGCAGTCCGGCGTCGATGAGCACGCGCTGAATCGCCAGGGCGCATCCCGTGGTGTTGGCAGCGTGCTTGAGTAATACGGCATTACCAGCCATCAATGCTGGGGCGGCGAACCGGAACACCTGCCACAGCGGGTAGTTCCACGGCATTATGCCCAATATGACGCCCAGCGGATCGAACGACACCCAGCTGTGGTCGGCGTCCGTGTCGTCATTGATCTCGTCGGCGAGGAACCTCTCCCCGCGCTCCGCGTAGTAATCGAGGACGGCAGCGCACTTGTCCACCTCGGCCAGGGCTTCTCGGATGGGCTTGCCCATCTCGCGAGTGACAAGTAGTGCCAGGCGATCCCGGTTCTGGGACAGCTGCGCCGCTGTGTTTCTCAACGCCTGCGCACGGTGGGCGAGGTCAGTTCTGCTCCACTCACGCTGAATCGTTGCGGCAGTATGAAGCGCAGCGCTCAACTCGGAGCGAGTTGTCACCGGATAGGTGTGCAGCGCTTGACCGTTGGACGGATTCAGCGTCGTCACCGTGGTCGTGATGTCCTCTTCTCAGCTCAGTCTTACAGAAGAGCTTTCAGAGTGTTGTCTGCTCGCTGAAGATGGAGGCGACCGGCGGCTGAATCCCGAAGCTGTTGGCGATGGTGGCATGCGCGACGTAGCGTCCACACATCAGCGCCACCGCAATGGCGTCGCGGGGACCCAGCGTGCGAACGAGTTCATCGACCTCGGATTCGCTGCCGTGGCCATGGTTGGGAAGGACCGCCAGCACCCAGCGTTGGGTCGCGCGCTGTTCGAGCGTGAGCGCGGTTGACTCGGGGGCGAGTCGTTCGATCGATTCGACCCAATCCTTTGTCAAGCCCAGCTTGATCGAGAGTCGTTCGTGTTGGTGGCGCTCGTAGTCATTGCCGGTCAGGGTCGCCACGGTCAACGCGACCACCTCAGCGAGATCGTCGGGCAGCGCCTTCTTGGTGGCGTCGGTGTAGTCGATGAATGCGGCCAATGCTTCGGGCTGG
>DASRJA010000380.1:0-3982 GCA_035649695.1 Mycobacterium sp.
GCTCGTACCTGCAGGACTGGCTGGCGGGTAGCAGCGCGACGAACTGGCGTGTCGATCCTGCACAGGGCGGCTTGTCCCGCGCGTTCGGTGACATCGGTGTCCATTGGTGCGACCTGATGGAGTTCGTGACCGGGCACCGGATCCTGCGACTGGTCGCCAGCACAGCCAACGCCTATCGCGAGCGAGGCGGGGAGGCGGCTCGGACCGAGGACGGTGCGGTCGTGCTGTTCGACACCGACAAGGGCGCGGCCGGATCGCTCGTCGTAAGCCAGGTGACACCCGGACGGAAGAACCGGCTGTGGTTCTCCTTCGACGGCACCCAGGCGAGCTACTCGTTCGATCAGGAACAGCCCGACGCACTATGGGTCGGCGGCACCGCCGAAAACCGGATCGTCACGCGCGGTCCCGACACGTTAACCAGTGACGACAGCCGCCGGTTGGCAAGACTGCCCGCTGGCCATCCTCAGGGTTACCAAGACAGTTTCACGGCCTTTGTCTCCGACGCTTACGCCGTCGCTGCCGGCGAGGAACGAGACGGGGTCCCGACATTCGCCGACGGTCATCGCGCTGCGGTCCTCACCGCAGCGGTGATCGACTCGGCCAAGATCAACAGTTGGGTGGAGGTGCCCGTATGACGAGCCAGCAACCTGACCTGGCGTCCACCAGCAGGTTCTTCGGTGATCACCAACGCGCCACCATCGAGGCGGCGATGGCGCGCATCATCCCGACCGATGACACACCTGGAGCGGTCGAGGCCGGAACCATCGACTTCCTCGACCGGTATCTGTCTGGGATCGACTACATCTACGCCAAACCCGACGGCAGCGGCTTTGAGGAACTGTCGGGCAAGCGCGCGGACGCTTGGCGACAGCGCGTCGAGATCATGCGTGAGCGTTACGTCTCGGGCGTACGCGATCTTGACGAGCGGGCCCACGCAGCGCACGACGCCGACTTCGTGGACCTGACGCCAGAGCAGCAGGACGGAGTGCTGCGCGACCTCGAGCTGCCCGATCAGCAGCAAGAAACCGAGCTCGCTAAGGCGGAAGCGACGCTGTACGGCGCGCCGGTCGAACCTGCGCTGCAGCAGACCAGCGCGGAAGTTGATCTTGGTTTCGTGCCACTGCTGGCCCTGCATACCCGGCAGGGCTTCTACGCCGACCCGCTCTACGGCGGCAATCGCAATCGAGTCGGCTGGGATGTGATCGGCTTTCCAGGGCCAACCTCCCTCGCTGAGGTGCACAGCGGCCGCTACAGCACCCTGGACTACTTCGCGGACGATCGGGAGCACCCAATCGCCAAGGAGGAGGCATCGTGACTAACGGAGCGAAGCCCGACCGGGCCGACATCTGCATCATCGGGGCCGGGGCGTCCGGCGCCGCCGCCGGCAAGGTCCTCACCGAGCGCGGGATGCGCGTTGTCATGTTGGAGCGTGGCCCGTGGCGTACCCGCGAAACCTTCGGCGGCGACGAACTCGCCAACATCAACCGCTACAACCTGTGGCCGGACCCGCTGCTGAACCCCCGCACGGTTCGGGACGAAGTGGGGGGCGAGTTCCGTACCGAGCTGTTCTGTCCCGTGCCGCAGATGGTCGGCGGAGGGACCGTGCACTGGCAAGGCTGGCTGCCGCGCTTCACCGAAGAGGACTTTAAGCTGCACAGCGTCGTCGGCGACGTGCCGGGAACGACGCTTGTCGACTGGCCCATCACTTATGACGATCTTGAGGCGTACTACACCCAGATCGAGTGGGCGTTCGGTGTGTCGGGGCGGGCGGGCGCCAACCGCTACGAATCCTGGCGTAGCAAGGACTACCCATGCCCCCCGCTGCCCCAATCGAGGTATGCACAGAAGTTCCATCAAGGCTGCACCGAGCTCGGCTACAACTCATTCCCTACTCCACAAGCCGCACTGTCCCGGCCTTTTAACGGCAGGCCGGCCACGGTGATAAGCGCTTTCGCCCAGCAACACGGAGACCCGACCGGAACCCGGTCCAGCGCGCTCAATGTGTTCGTGCCCAATGCGGTGGCGACTGGTCGGCTTGACCTGCGGCCCAACGCCTACGTGTCGGAGATCACCGTCGACGAGCGGGGTCGGGCGAAGAGTGCGGTGTACGCAGACGAGGACGGCACGACCTACGAGCAGGAGGCAAATGTCTTCATCCTGGCCTGCGGGGCGGTTGAAACCGCCAGGCTGCTGCTGCTCTCGAAGAGTTCCCGCTTCCCGAACGGGCTCGCCAACGGCAGTGACCTGGTCGGTCGCAACGTCACCTTCCATGAGTACAGCGCCGCTGTGGGAACATTCGAGGATCCGATCTACGCCTGGGCCGGCGGCGGCTACGTCAGCGCCAGCAGCTTCGAGTTCAACGGGCATGACGACAGCCGCGGCTTCGCCGGCGGCGGCCACATCGCCTGTGCGGGCGTCGGCATCCCGCTGCCGATCAACTGGTCGCTGCCCAACCGACCCGCTTGGGGAGCGGAAGCCAAGCAGATCGACCGTGACTACTTCAACCACAGCATGGCCGTGGCCATGGTTGTGCACGACCTGCCGCAGCACGACAACCGAGTCGAGCTCGACGACTCGGTCACCGACGCCTGGGGTCTGCCGGTCGCCAAGATCACGATCATTGCGCACGAAAACGATCTTGCGATGGGCCGCTTCCTGATCGATCGGAACGCCGAGATACTCGAGGCGGCTGGAGCAACATCTGTTCAGAAGGTGTACATCGACCGCATCACGGGCAACTGCTCACACCAGCACGGCACGACGCGCATGGGCAACGACCCGGAAACCTCCGTGCTGGACCGCTGGTGCCGGAGCCACGAGGTCGACAACCTCTTCGTGGTGGACGGCAGCCCATTCCCGACCGGAACCGGCATCAATCCCACCCTGACGATCATGGCGAATGCCTGGCGTGTCGCCGAACACATTACCAACGGACCCCACACGACGGGGCAGTAGATCTGGGGCATCGGGGCGCTCCGCGCTTACGGCAACGGTGTCGCGCTGGCGAGGCGGCCGGTAATGCAGCCGCACTTTACATCGGAATCGGCACTGCGGAGCGCGCGTGCCGCTCGACGCCACCCGGACGGTTGTTGGGCTGCCATAGTGCGCCGATCCGTGCACTATCAACACGATCCTCGATCGTATGTTCTCGCCCTCTCGGAGCCGACCCGGGGCATCCTTGAGCGCCTCGGACGCGGATCGGCGATCTCAACGGGATGAAGAGTCGAGGATTCCGACATGCGACGTCCCCCGTCGACGCGCGCACGCTCTGAAGAGCCGCACCCACGTGTCCATGTGCTTCGGGCGAAAACCTCAGGAGACTCCAAGGTTGGGCTTGCAACAGGGCGAACACCTGCCGGCGAACGCCAGGCAAAATGCCGAGGACCTGGTTGACAGCGGCCGGCCTTGGGTAACGCGACAAGCAATTTGGCGCCACACCCAACCCAAGAGCGCGGCCGAGGAAAGGAGCTGTCGATGAGTGCTTCGTCGGCGATCACCATCAACCAGACGCAGCAGGACATCGCCGCACGGTTGCCGCAGGCTGATCCGCCGCTGTCGGACGACGACGCGGACGCGGAGATCGTGTACGCACCTGCCCCTGGGGATCGGGGCACCGAGGTCCGCGTGCTGCTACCCAACAGCCCGGGCGGACTGGGCCAGAAGGTCGCCGCAGTGATGGGGCTCGACGCGCAACGCGAGCTCGACGACGCGCTGCGCCGGTTCAAGCAGCTACTGGAGACCGGCGAGATTGCGCGCTCGGACGGCAGCCCGACCGGGACTGACGCCAGAGCGCAACGCAGCCAGCAACCCGCCCAGCCAATGGGCGCCTACAAGTAGGCAGGAGAAGGAGAACCATGCGAGCCAACTGTTGGATGGGACGCAACACCGTCGAGGTTCGAGACGTTCCCGACCCTGTCATCCTCAACCCCCGCGACGCGATCGTAAAGATCACCTCTACTGCGATCTGCGGATCCGATCTGCA
>DASRJA010000381.1:0-15200 GCA_035649695.1 Mycobacterium sp.
CAGTCGGCGAACGGCACCCAGGTGGTCACAGGCACCGCCTCAGGCGTGAGCATGAGCATCACGGGCGCCTTCAGCGCGTACCGGGCCCAGTCGCTGGCCGGGTCGTCACCGTTGGCACCGAGGATCGGGCCGCAGCGCGCCGAGTCCAGCTGGCTCCACACCCGCTGGCGCGTCGATTGCCAACCGGTGAACTGTCCGCCCAGCAATGGCGAGTTGGCGGCGATCGCGATCATCGTCGGGCCCAACGCATGCGCCAGCCGCACCCGGTCCGCCCAGCCGTCCCGCGGGCCTGCGTCGAGGTTGACCTGTACCGACGCCGTCGACGTCATCATCGCCGCGCCCGCGTCGCCAGTCTGGCTCGCGATGAAGAATCGCTCCATCGCGAGGTATCGATCGCCTGGGTTCACCCGCTTGGCCGGGCGCAGCGGGTCGGCGCCTAGCAGCACCAGACCGAGGCCGGCTTGCGCGAACGCGGATCGCAACACGGCGCGGTCGGCCGTCATCGCGCCGATAGCCGCCATTGGATCGTCCATCGGCGGGCCGGACAATTCGACCGCGCCGCCGGGCTCGACCGTGATCGCGCTGCCGCCGGGCAGTGGCGGCACGCCGGCGATGGTGTCGGTCAGCTCGGCCCAGTCAGGGCGGCGCATCGGATCGGCGAGGTCGAAGCAATGCGCCTCGACTTCGAGGCCCACCCGACCCACCGGCCCGTCGGCCAAGCAGGTGTCGGAGATGTGCTGTGCGGTGTCATATGCGCTGGTCAGCTCGGCTATATCGGCGTGACATGGGTGCGCTTCGTCGACCGCGGGCGTGGCGGTGAAGGTCATATCTTCCGGCCCCTTTCGGGTAGGGAACGATCGCGGCCTTCACTCCATCTTCCAGAGCCCGCCGACAAATTCCCGCGATTTTTGGATGACGCGTTCGTGACGAGTACCCCAAAAGGTTGCCGATTACTGCCCCAGTGTGTTCTGCATCGCTCCGGCCAGCACATTCACCGCGGGCCCGGCGTTGCCAGATTGGCAGACTTTCGCCTGCAGCAGAACGTTCTCCCGCTTGCGGGTGGTGGTGAAGCAGCGCCGGTCGGTGCCGGCCTCCTGCTTCACCCAGTCGGCGTCGGTGGCGCTGGCCGGCCCGCCGGTGAAGGTCCACACCTGGGTGGTGAAGTTGTCCAGATGCATCGCCGTCGTCTGCCCGCTGCATCCCACTGTCCGGTCGACGACCCGGTGGAAAGCGCGGTCCGCCGCGTCGGTGGTGGCGAACACACCGACCGCCTGCTTGGCGTAGTGATTCTGGTCGTTGTCGCCGGTCTGGGTGACCGCGCCGTTGAACGACGCGAGGTCGGGGTCGGCATAGACCTCGGGCAGCCCGATGTCGGCCCAGTTGTTGCAGAGCGGTTCGTCGACGTAATACGACTGGAACGGATCCGTGTAGGTCCACGCGAACCGCATTGGCGCGCCGACGATGTTGCTCACCGAACCCTTGCCCATCACGGCGTAATTGACCACGCCGGGATCCGACGGACGAGCATGGGCCGGCGCCGCCACGCACACACCAAACGCCAGACCGACGGTTATTGCTGCGGCGGTCCGCACCGGCTTAGACCTTCGCCGACAGCGTGACGTCGATGTTGCCGCGGGTGGCCTTGGAGTACGGGCACACCTGATGCGCCTTCTCCATCAAGTCGTCGGCGGCGCTCTGCTCGAGGCCGGGCAGGTAGCCAATCAGTTGGGCGTTGATGCCGAACCCGCCCGCGGGGTCCTTGCCGAAGCCGACCTGGGCGGTGATCCCGGTGGCGTCGTCGAGCTTGATGTCATTGTTGCGCGCAACAAGACGAAGGGCACCGAGGAAGCATGCCGCGTACCCCGCGGAGAACAGCTGCTCGGGGTTGGTGCCCTCGCCGTTTCCACCCGCTTCCTTCGGCGGCCGGGTGTCCAGATCGATTCGGCCGTCGGACGACTTCACATGGCCGTCGCGACCGCCCCCGGTTGCGGTTGACTCTGCGGTGAAAACGACTTCGATGCTCATGGGCTTGATCATGCCAGCCGGGTCGCAGACGGCAAGACGCCCCGGTCGAGCTTGGACCGGGGCGTCTTAGCGGTCAAGCGATTACGACGGACGCGGAGCGGTCGTGGTGGGTCCGCCCGGCTGTTGCGGCGATGGCCCCTGAGGCCCCTGGAAGCTCGGGCCGCCCGGTCCGAACGGCGGGGCGGGGCGTTCGAATTCGCCGCGCGGACCCATCGGGAACATCGGCGGCGGTCCTTTGTGGATGATCCCGAATTCGCGATCGCCACCGCCATGATGCCCACCGCGGTGCCCGCCGGAGTGCGCGCCGAGGAAGAAGCCGGAGAAGAAGATGACGGCGACGATGAAGACGACGCCCGCGACGATGCCGACCCAAGCGGCGACCGCGGTCAGCCGGCTGTGGCGTTGCGGCTCGGCATACGCCGGTGGTGGCGCGTCGGGCGGCGGTGTGGTGGTGGCCACCGGGCCGGTTGCAGGCTCAGGGGACGACGTTGTTTCGCTCATGCACCCGAGCATGCAAGCGGTGCCGATGTGTCCGTCTTGAATTGGTTATGAATCAGCTGTGAATGGCGGCGGCCGTTGAAGTGCAGACGGCACATAGCTCCTGACCCAGCGTCGGATATCCGCATGCCGCACAGATCGCAACCGAGTTCCCACTAGAAGAGGTCGTGCTGGCCACCGCGGTTCCTTTCGCCCGGTGCGGAGCGTGTACCCCCTTCAGTGAACATTCATGCCACCCTCCCGCAAAGGATTCACCGAGGCGTGGCGCGGGTACTGATGCAGACATGAACAGCGACGCGATCATGGCGCTGTCGGGGTTTATATGCCTGGCTGCCGCCGCGCTGACCGGGGCACTTTGGGACACCCCGTTGGTGACGACACCGTTCCGGTGGCTTGTGAGCTAGGGCTTCAGCGGATTCACTGCAAACTGAATGACCCGGTACGGGGCGTTGTCGCCCGGGCCGGTATTCCACTGGCTGATGAACACCCGTAGTTCGTCTAGCGTCGAGCCCGGCGAGAGGTAGCCGCCATACGGCTGGGCGAGCTGATTGTTCTCCGGTGGCCCCAGGTCCTCCGCGGGATCGGGCCACGGGCCCGCGACGACGACCGTCGTGACCGGTGCAGCGCCGAGACCGGTCGGATCGTCGGCGACGCGGGCCTCCATGTTGCCGGTACTGGCGTTGAAGTAAGACAACACGGTCCTGCCGTCGATCTGCCGGATGCTCATTTCGCCGATTCGATCCGACCACAACGGCGTTGGCGGCTTGCCCCAGCCGCCCTGAGCAGACCACCCTTGCCAGGTTCCGCGGTCGGTGAACGTCTCCTTCTTGGCCCGGTACAGCACGACGGGACCGCTGCGGTCGAAGTTGTTGGCGACGATGTACACCCAACCGCTCGGCGAATCCGGCTTCGGGATCGGGTCGTAGTAGCCGCTGATCTGTGACTGCCTGCCGCCCTCGTAGGTCGCGGGCCGCTGCGTGTTCGGAATCGTCGGCCAATTGCCTTGTCCTGGATTGGTTTTCACCAGCCGAGACGTCTGCGGCACCAAGTCCTTGACCGTCGAGATCATCAGATAGTTGTCCCGGTTGATCTGCACCACCCCGGCGGGCAACTGCGACATCCCCGTTGGTGTCGGATCGGCCAACAAGAGCTGATCGTTGCCCATCACCCGGTCGTAGCGCACACCCGCGGGATCGCCGATCGAGTCGGTGTCGACGTGCAACGCGATCGGCGAATGCCAGGGACCGAATCCGACGCCCTGTCCGGCAAAGCTGTCTCCGCACACCTGCAGGATGCCGTCGGGGAACTCCATGAACTCGCACAGATCGGTCGCACCGATGTTGTAATCCCTTGTCGGCGTGCCGGTCCCGGCCGCCGGTGCGATGCGGATCACCTGGCCGGGCGCCAGCGGAGGCAGGATCGGCTCAGGGATGGGCGCTGCCGTATCGGCATGCGCCGCCGGGGCAACGAGGACCAAGATGGCCAGTACCGCCGAAACTGTATTCCAGCAGGCTTGTACTCGCACTTTCTCTGCTGGAATACCGTTTCGGCACAAATTACAGCTCGGCGGCCAGCAGCTCAGCGATCTGAATTGTGTTCAGCGCCGCCCCTTTTCGCAGGTTGTCGCCGGACACGAACAATGCCAGTCCACGGCCGTCGGGTACACCTGGATCTTGGCGGATACGGCCGACGAGTGATTCGTCGACGCCCGCGGCAGCCAACGGCGTTGGCACGTCGACAACCTTCACTCCGGGCGCCTCGGCCAGTAGATGGCGGGCGTGTTCCACCGACAGCGGCCGCTCGAACTCGGCGTTGATCGACAGCGAGTGCCCGGTGTACACCGGCACCCGCACACAAGTTCCGCTCACCAGCAGGTCGGGAATCCCGAGGATCTTGCGGCTCTCGTTGCGCAGCTTCTGATCTTCGTCGGTCTCACCGGAATCGTCCTCGACATACGAACCGGCCAGCGGCACGACGTTGAACGCGATCGGCGCGACGTACTTGTTGGGCGCCGGAAAGTCCAGCGCCGAACCATCGGCCACCAGCTCCTTGCTGTTGCCGACGACGGCGTTGGCCTGCCCGAACAGCTCATCGACACCCGCGATTCCGCTGCCCGACACCGCCTGATACGTCGACGCGATCATCCGCACCAGACCCGCCTCGTCGTGCAGCGGCTTGAGCACGGGCATCGCGGCCATCGTGGTGCAATTCGGGTTGGCGATAATGCCTTTCGGCCGGTTGTGTGCGTCGCGGGTGAAGTTGACCTCGCTGACCACCAGCGGCACGTCGGGGTCTTTGCGCCACGCCGACGAATTGTCGATGACTGTCACCCCTGCGGCGGCGAAGCGGGGCGCCTGCACCCGCGACATCGTCGCACCGGCCGAGAACAGCGCGATGTCCAAGCCGGACGGGTCTGCTGTCGATGCGTCTTCGACCTCGATCTCCTGGCCGCGGAACGGCAGCTTCTTGCCCTGCGACCGCGCGGAGGCGAAGAACCGCACGCTGGTGGCGGGAAAATCCCTCTCCTCCAACAGGGCTCGCATCACCTGGCCGACCTGCCCGGTCGCACCAACTACCCCGATGTTGACCATCAGCGTCCCGTTCCCGCGTAGACGACGGCCGCCTCGTCGCCGCCAAGCTCGAATGCCTCGTGCAGGGCGACGACCGCCTTGTCCAGTTCAGTGTCCTTGATCAGCACCGAGATTCGGATCTCCGAGGTGGAGATCAGGTCGATGTTGACGCCGACTCCGGCGAGTGCCTCGCAGAATTTCGCGGTGACGCCGGGATGGCTGCGCATGCCCGCGCCGACCAACGACACCTTGCCGATGTGATCGTCGTAGAGCACCTTGGAAAAGCCGATCTCTTCTTGGAGCGATGTCAGCTTTTCCACGGCGCCCGGCCCGCTCTCCCGTGAGCAGGTGAACGTGATGTCGGTCTTGCCGTCCTCGATCTTGGAGATGTTCTGCAGCACCATGTCGATGTTCACGTCGGCGTCGGCGACCGCGCGGAACACCTTGGCGGCGTAGCCGGGAACGTCGGGGATTCCGACGATCGTCACCTTCGCCTCGCTGCGATCGTGGGCGACTCCGGTGATGATGGCGTCTTCCATGGGGATGTCCTCTATCGATCCGGTCACAATCGTGCCGGGCTTATCTGAATACGACGACCGGACGTGAACCGGAACGTTGTAGCGGCGGGCATATTCCACGCAGCGCAGCATCAGCACCTTGGCGCCGCACGCGGCGAGCTCGAGCATCTCCTCGAACGACACGGTGTCCATCCGCCGCGCGTTGGGCACGATGCGCGGGTCGGCGGTGAAGATGCCGTCGACGTCGGTGTAGATCTCGCAGACGTCGGCCTTCAGGGCTGCGGCCAGTGCGACGGCGGTGGTGTCCGAACCACCGCGGCCGAGCGTGGTGACGTCCTTGCTGTCCTGGCTGACGCCCTGGAATCCGGCGACCAGCACGATCAGTCCCTCGTCCAGGGCTGCCTGCAACCGGCTGGGTGTGACGTCGATGATCTTGGCGTTGCCGTGGATGCTGGTGGTGATCACGCCGGCCTGCGACCCGGTGAACGAGCGGGCCTGCGCGCCCAGCGAGTCGATGGCCATCGCGACCAGCGCATTGGAGATCCGCTCACCAGCGGTCAGGAGCATGTCCATCTCGCGCGCCGGGGGCGCCGGACACACCTGCTTGGCCAGATCGAGCAGGTCGTCGGTGGTGTCGCCCATCGCCGAGACCACGACGACCACGTCGTTCCCCTGCTTTTTGGTTTCCACGATGCGTTCGGCGACGCGCCGGATCCGCTCGGCATCAGAAACCGAGGATCCGCCGTATTTCTGTACGACGAGCGCCACTGCAGAACCTTTCTTGGGCGGGGTTCATCTAAGAATAAAGGGTCTGCGCACTCCATTTACTCCGCCCGTAGCGTCAAGATGTGGTCAAGAGGCTCGCGCGCACCCGCGTACCGATCCACCCCCACATCGCCGCACGCGGTTGACCATCGTCAAGAACAGGCCTTCGCCAACTCGTCGAGGTTCTCGGAGATTCGGGCGTTCAGCGCCATCATCTCGTAGGCCGCCGGCGGCGCCGGAGCGCCGGGAGCTCGTGACTCTGCTTGGGCGCGCACGATCGAAAGCTTGCCGACGAACTCGTTGGCGAGACCGGCGACCGTGGTAGCCGTGGTGGCCAGGTCAGGCGAGTTCACCTCTTGGGCACGTTCGGCCAGCCCGTCGGCCCACGCCTGGTATGCGGTTTCTTCGGCCGCGGTCGGGATGCCCTGCTCGTCGCCGGTTTTCGAGGCGATTTGCTCGCCCTGGGAGCGGTTGAAGTCCAAAAGCTCCTTGACCGGACGGCATTCCTCGGACGGACGGTCAAACACGGTGTACTGCAACACCAGAGCCACGGCTGCCACCACTGCGACGCCAATGGCGACCCACCATCGCCGATCGAGCTTCACCGCACGAACTGTACGGGCGGCCGACTGTCGTTTGCGGAGGTGGCCTTCGCCGACGGCTCGGCCCAGCTCCTCGAAACTGCGCGGAGATCGCTAAAAAGCGACCGATCGCGATCTGGCCGCAGTCTCGCGCGTCGCTCAAGCTTTAACCCGGCCGAAACACCGCGAGCCTGTCCACGTAACAGAAACATCGGTTACTGGCAGTGAACGGCTCTCACCGGAGCCGCACCACTCCAGGAGATGTAAATGGATACAGGAACCACAGCATTCATGCTGTGTTGCATCATCGGCCTCACGGTGATGATTCCCGGGCTCGCGCTCTTCTACGGCGGCATGGTGTCCGTCAAGAGCTCGACCAACATGATGATGATGACCTTCGGCGCCGTCGCCATCGTCGGCGTGCTGTGGGTGTTGTTCGGCTTCTCGATGGCGTTCGGCACGTCCTACGGCGGCTTCGTCGGTAGCTTCACCGAATTCGCCGGCATGAAGAACCTGACCGAACCGATGACCACCATCAACGGCCTGCCGGTGAGCCTATTCGCCCTATTCCAAGCACTTTTCGCGGCGATCACCGTGGCGCTGATATCCGGCGCGGTCGCCGACCGGATGAAGTTCGGCGCCTGGATGACGTTCGCGACCGCGTGGGCGATCCTCGTGTACTTCCCCGTGGCGCACTGGGTGTTCGCGTTCGACGGCGTGGTGACGCCGGACGCCACCGGCGGCTGGATCGCCAACAAGCTCAAGGCAATTGACTTCGCCGGTGGCACCGCGGTGCACATCAACTCCGGCGCCGCGGCCCTGGCCGTCGCGATCGTGCTGGGCAAGTCGCTGGGCTTCGGTAAGTTCCGCAAGCCGCACAATGTGCCGCTGACGCTGCTCGGCGCGGGCCTGCTGTGGGCCGGCTGGTACGCGTTCAACGGCGGTTCGGCGCTGGCCGCGGGTACCTCGGCCGCCATCGTAATGGTCACGACGTTCACAGCAACCTGCGCGGCGACGCTGGCCTGGCTCACGGTCGAGAAGTTCAAGGACGGGCACGTCACCGGCGTCGGCGCAGCGTCAGGCGCGGTGGCCGGACTGGTCGCCATCACTCCCGCCTGCGGTGCGGTCACCCCGATCGGCTCGATCTTCGTCGGCTTGATCGCGGGCGCAATCTGCCCGCTGGCGGTTGGGCTGAAGGAGCGGTTCGGCTACGACGACTCGCTTGACGTGGTCGGCGTGCACCTGGTCGGCGGCGTGATCGGCACCCTGCTGATCGGCCTCTTCGCCAGCGCGGGCATGCCGAACAAGACCGACGGCCTGTTCTACGGCGGCGGGCTCGATCAGCTGTGGAAGCAGGCGATCGCCGCGGGCGCGGTGATGGCCTACTCCTTCGTGGTCGCTTACATCATCGCGTTCGTCATCAAGAAGACGATGGGCATTCGCATCTCGGCCGACGAAGAAGAAAAGGGCATCGACGCCAAGTTCCACCGGGACGCGGCGTACGAACTGCAGCCCGCCTGACGGACCCCGGCCGGCGCGGAACACTCGCCCGCGCCGGCCGGCCCTTCACCTCAAGAGAAGGCTTGTACAGACATGTCCTCAGACCTTGCCACCCTCGCCGAGAACACCAATACGAAGTTCATTCTTGCGCTGTTCGTCGACCTGCGAGGCAAGCCCTGCGCGAAGCTGGTGCCCGTCGAAGCGGTAGACCTGCTCGCGACCGAGGGCGTCGGCTTCGCCGGATACGCCGTCGGCGCCATGGGCCAGGAGCCCAAAGACCCTGACCTGATGGCGATTCCGGACGCGACGTCGTTCACGCCGATCCCGTTCATCAAGGACGGTCTGGCGATCGTCCACTGCGACCCGCATGTCAACGGCAAGCCGTGGCCCTATGCCCCGCGCGTGATCCTCAAGTCGCTCATTCAGCAGACGGCCGACGCGGGCTACGAGCCGTGGGTCGGGGCCGAGGTCGAATACTTCCTGCTGCACCGCAATTCCGACGGCAGCCTGTCGGTCGCGGATGCCGCCGACACCGCCGCGCAGCCCTGTTACGACGCCCGCGGCGTCACCCGGATGTACGACCACCTGACCGCGATCTCGGCGGCGATGAACACGCTCGGCTGGTCCAACTACGCCAACGACCACGAGGACGGTAACGGCCAGTTCGAACAGAACTTCCAATTCGCCGACGCACTGACCACCGCTGACCGAGTCGTGACGCTGCGGTATCTGCTGTCGATGATCGCGGCCGAACGCGGCATGGTGGCCACTTTCATGCCCAAGCCGTTCGCCGAGAAGACTGGCAGCGGTTTGCATCTGCACTTGTCGCTGACCAGCGGCGGCACGCCCGTCTTTCCGGCCGACGACGACTCCCGCGGACTTGGCCTGTCGGAGACTGCGTATGCGTTCATCGGCGGGATCCTCGAACACGCCGGCGCGCTGCAGGCGGTCGTGGCGCCAACAGTCAACTCCTACAAGCGAACCGGTGCAACGACGACGGCATCGGGTGCGTCCTGGGCGCCGAGGACGCCGACGTACGGCGGCAACGACCGCACGCACTACATCCGCGTACCCGACTCCGCGCGCATCGAGCTACGCGGCAGCGACGGTTCCGCCAACCCGTACCTGGCGATCGCCGCGGCGCTCGGGGCAGGTATCGATGGAGTCAAGCGCAGTGCCGATCCCGGAGACATTGGCGCCCAGGGGCATTCACCTCTTCCACCGACGCTGCTGCATGCCGTCGATGAGTTCGAGGGCGACCCGGTGGTCGCCGGTGTGCTCGACGCCGCGGGCGACGGTGTGGCGGCCTACTTCGCCAACGTCAAGCGCGAGGAGTTCTTCGCTTACCACAGTGCCGTGACGCCGTGGGAGATCGATCACTACCTGACCGCATTCTGAATCGTCGCAAGTCAAAGGAGACAAGTCATGTGCGGGATCGTCGGGTTGCACCTGCGCACCCCGGAGCTGTATCCCCGGCTCGGAGAGCTGCTCACCGGAATGCTGTGCGAGATGGGTAACCGCGGCAGCGACTCGGCCGGGGTCGCCGTCTACGGCGACCCAATCTGGTCACCGCCAGGACGGGGATGCGTCTCGGTACTTGAAGTGCGACCGGCCGCCGACGTTCTCGGCCGCGACGTCAACGTGACGCAGGTTGGCGACACGTATCTCCTTACCGCAGACGTGACTTCAGAGGTACTGCTGGACGCGGTCAGGGCGGCGTATCCACAGGCGCTGATCGCCGGCTTCGGCTCGGACATGGCCGTCTTCAAGGGCGTCGGACATCCGCGCGCATTGACCGAGAGCTGGGGGCTGGCCGGGGCGCAGGGCTGGCAGGGCGTCGGGCACACCAGGATGGCGACCGAGTCGGCGGTGACGCCCGCGGGCTGTCATCCCTACGCGGTCGGCCCCGAGCAGTGCATGGTGCACAACGGCTCATTCGCCAACCACGCGACGATCCGTCGCGAACTACGGGCCGCCGGTGTGCAATTCGACAGCGAGAACGACACCGAGGTCGGTGCGCGCTTCATCGCCAAGCAATTGGCCGATGGTCGCGATGTGGAGGCAGCGCTCAAGGAGCTGTGCGCTGTCTTTGATGGTTTCTACACGCTGCTGGTGTCCAACCGCGACTCGTTCGCGGTGGTGCGCGACGCAATCGCCTGCAAGCCGGCCGTCATCGCCGAAACCGACGAATGGGTGGCGATGGGCAGCGAATACCGCGCGCTGGCAGGCCTTCCCGGCGTCGAGAACGCCAAGATCTGGGAGCCGGAGCCGGAGGTGATCTACGCATGGAAAAAGTGACAGCCACGATGTCCTTATATGACCTCCACACCACGCCGCTGCGAGAGGTCAACTCGGCGTTGCACCAGCCGCACCTGTCCGGTGCGTTTGTGATCGCGCATCCCGACGGCGCGCACAATGTCGCCGTCGGTGTTGACGCACCGGTGAAGGTGACTGTCGAGGGCCACGTCGGCTACTACGCCGCGGGCATGAACCAGCATGCGGAGATCACCATCAACGGTAATGCGGGCACCGGCGTGGCCGAGAACATGATGAGCGGCACGGTCTGGGTCAGGGGCAACGCGTCGCAATCGGCTGGCGCGACCGCGCATGGTGGCCTGCTGGTGATCGAGGGCAATGCCGCAGCGCGGTGCGGGATTTCGATGAAGGGCGTCGACATCGTGGTAGGCGGCGATGTCGGTCACATGAGTGCGTTCATGGCGCAGGCCGGGCGGCTGGTGATCCGCGGCGACGCTGGCGAGGCGCTCGGCGACTCGATCTACGAGGCGCGCATCTACGTCCGCGGCGACGTCGCATCCCTTGGCGCTGACTGCGTGGCCAAGGAGATGCGTCCCGAACATCAAAAGGAACTCGAATACCTGCTCAAGACAGCCGGTTTCGAGGCCGACGATACGGCCGGCTACACCCGCTACGGTTCGGCGCGCAACCTCTATCACTTCCACGTCGACAACGCATCGAGCTACTGAGATGAACACTGATCAGCGGGCGCTAGCGGGATTGCGCGAATCCGCCACCTTCGACCGGCCGACTATCGCGGCCATCCAGCGCGCCGCAGAGACCGGCATCTACGACATCCGCGGCTGGGGCGCCAAGCGGCCGCTGCCACATTTCGATGACCTGCTATTCCTCGGTGCGTCGATGTCGCGTTACCCGCTGGAGGGGTACCGCGAGCGGTGCGGTACCGACGTCGTCCTCGGCGACCGGTTCGCGAAACATCCACTGCACCTCGATATTCCGGTGACGATCGCCGGCATGTCGTTCGGTGCGCTGTCCGGGCCCGCCAAGGAAGCCTTGGGGCGCGGTGCCAGCGAGGCGGGCACGTCGACCACTACCGGCGACGGTGGGATGACTCCCGAGGAACGCGGACAGAGCAAATACCTGGTCTACCAATACCTTCCGTCGCGATACGGGATGAACCCCGCCGACCTGCGCAAGGCCGATGCGATCGAGGTGGTCCTCGGTCAGGGCGCCAAACCCGGCGGCGGCGGAATGCTGCTGGGCCAGAAGATCTCCGAACGCGTGGCTGGGATGCGCACCCTGCCCGAGGGCATCGACCAGCGCTCGGCGTGCAGGCACCCCGACTGGACCGGTCCCGACGACCTGACCATCAAGATCAACGAACTGCGCGAGATCACCGACTTCCAGAAGCCGATCTACGTCAAGGTCGGCGCCACCCGCACGTACTACGACGTCAAACTCGCCGTGCACGCAGGCGCCGACGTGGTGGTCGTCGACGGCATGCAGGGCGGCACCGCCGCCACCCAGGAGGTGTTCATCGAGCACGTCGGCATCCCGACGCTGGCCGCCGTGCCGCAGGCGGTGCAGGCGCTGCAAGAGCTCGGCGTGCATCGCAAGGTGCAGCTGATCGTCTCCGGTGGCATCCGCACCGGCGCCGATGTCGCCAAGGCGCTGGCCCTCGGCGCCGACGCCGTGGCGATCGGCACCGCCGCGCTGATCGCGTTGGGCGACAACCATCCTCGCTACGCCGCCGAATACGAGAAGCTCGGCAGCGCCGCAGGCTTCTTCGACGACTTCCAGGACGGCACCGACCCGGCGGGGATCAGCACCCAGGACCCCGAACTCGCCGCGCGGTTCGACCCCGTCGAGGGCGGCCGGCGGCTGGCCAACTACCTGCGGGTGCTGACCATGGAGGCGCAGACCATCGCCCGCGCGTGCGGCAAGGCGCACGTGTGCCACCTCGAGCCCGAAGACCTCGTCGCCGTCACCATCGAGGCGGCCGCCATGGCGCGGGTGCCGCTCGCCGGTACGAACTGGGTCCCTGGTCAATGACCACCGCGGACGTCGTCATCGTCGGCGGCGGCATCGAGGGCAGCGCCGCAGCGTGGGCGCTGAGCCAGCGGGGTGTCACCGATGTCGTTGTCCTAGAACGCAATACCGTCGCGTCGGGAATGACCGGCAAGTCCAGCGGCATCGTCCGCTGCCACTACGGAGTCACCTCGCTGGCCGCGATGGCCACTGTCGGACTCGAGGTGTTCGAGCAGGCCGAGGACATCTTCGGCACCGACATCGGCTTCCGGCAGACCGGATACGTGGTCGGTGTCGGCGAACCCAACGTCGAATCGCTGCGCAAAAGCCTGGCCGCGCAGCGGGCCGTCGGCGTGCAGACCGAAGAGATCGACAAATCCGAAGTCGCGCGGATGTGGCCGTTCGCCGACCTGACGCCGTTCGAGGCCTTCGGGTGGGAGGCGCGCGGCGGCTACGGCGACGCGTACATGACGGCGCAGGCATTCGCGGCGTCGGCGCGCACGGCCGGCGTTCGAATCCGCCAGGGCGCCACAGTCACCGAACTGTTGCTACAAGGCGATCGGGTCACCGGTGTGCGCCTCGCCGACGGCGACCAGATCTCTGCGGGCACCGTCGTCGTCGCGACCGGCGTATGGACGAAACCCTTCCTCGCGCCGTACGGCATCGAGGTGCCGATGCGCGTGGTGCGTGAGCAGATCGTCACGATCGCACCCGGCCTAGACATTGGCTCCGTGCCCGTCTTCTCCGATCTGGTGTCGCTGCAGTACGTCCGCCCGGAGGTCGGCGGCGACATCCTGTTCGGCAACAGCGACCTGTCCGACGTCGAGCAAACGGATCCCGACAACTACCTCAACCGCGCCACCGACACCTTCGTCGACCTCACCGTCGACAAGGTCGGCACTCGCTTCCCGGGCTTCACCGATGCGGCAATCACCGGCAGCTACGCGGGGTGCTACGACGTCACGCCGGACTGGAACCCGGTCATCAGCCGAACCGACCTGGGCGGGCTTTTCGTGGCGGCCGGTTTCAGTGGGCATGGGTTCAAGATCGCGCCCGCGGTGGGTCGGCTGGTCGCCGATCTCGTCGTCGACGGACACAGCACTGACCCGCGGATCCCGCATTCCGACTTCCGGCTGTCGCGGTTCGACGAGGGCGACCTGCTGAGGAGCCCGTATCCCTATGTCGGTGCCGGCCAGATGCGATGATTCCTGACAGGAAACATGTCTGACGTTCCGCTACTCCGCAACAAGTCCGGCACCGCCCGCGACCGAGACCCGCACGAGCCCGTTGACGAGCTCGAGATCGAGGCCGCGATCGGGCGGAACGTGCGGCAGTTGCGGCAGCAGCAAGGGCTCACGGTCGCGGAAATGGCTGCCCGCGTTGGCATTTCCAAGGCGATGATGTCCAAGATCGAGAACGCCCAGACGTCGTGCAGCCTCAGCACACTTGCGTTGCTGGCCAAGGGATTTGATGTCCCGGTCACCAGCCTGTTCCGCGGCGCCGACGTCGAGCGGCCCGCCGCGTTCGTCAAGGCCGGCACCGGCGCGCGAATCGTCCGCAACGGCACCAAGGAGGGCCACGAGTATCAGTTGCTCGGCTCGTTGCGCGGCGAGCACAAACGGCTCGAATGCCTGCACGTCACGCTGTCGGAGAAGAGCCAGACCTATCCGTTGTTCCAGCATCCGGGCACCGAGTTCATTTACATGCTCGAAGGCGTCATGGACTACAGCCACAGCCGCTCGGTCTATCGGCTGCATCCGGGCGACTCGCTACAGATCGACGGCGAGGGCGCGCATGGTCCCGTCGATCTGGTCGAGCTCCCGATCCGCTTCCTGTCGGTGATCGCGTTCCCGGATTCTCAGGTGTAGAGCTTGGCCGCAGCCATCGCCACGTCGGTGACGACGTCGCAATGCTCGCCGCCGCTGTCGACGACAACCGCAGGCCGGATGACGACGTCGCCGGCATCGACGTAGTCGCCGCCGACCAGCTTGCGCAGCATCGGGGCGCCGACGAACGCCACCGCCGAGCAGTAGGTCTTGTCGACGAAGATCTCGACACCGTCGGTTTCGCGGCGTGCCCGCGTCTCGGTGGCCTCGTCGTAGACCTGCGGCTTGAGCGACACCTGAATCGGAACGATGTCTCTGAACCCGCTGCGGAAGATGCCGAAGCTGCATTCGTAGGGGCGGGACCGGGTGATGTCCCAGCCGTCGATGTCGGCGCCGAGGACGGACATCACCTCGCACGGATCGCGCTCGGCCACCGCGGACGGATAGGTCGCGACGGCGTCGCGGACCGGCAGTTGCAGCGATTCGAGCCGCGGCGCGATGGCCCGGACCAGCGCCTGCGCGAAGTCGCAGTCCTCCTCGGCGATCAGGCTGACCCGCACGAACGGCTGATCGGGTTTGCGCAGCGGCTGAGCGCCGGGCAGCACCGACAGGTTCAGCGGCACCAGGTAATCG
>DASRJA010000382.1:0-2713 GCA_035649695.1 Mycobacterium sp.
CGACCGCCAACATCCTCATCGCGATCCCGTCGCGCGGCTCGGTGTCGTCGCAGTTCCGGGTCGCACACGACCCGGCGCCCGAGCTCAACGGCGTCGACAGCACCGGCCGCGACTCCGTCATTCGCGACTTCCGCTCCGGCAACAGCTTCGACGGGCCCGCTGGTGTGCTGCGCGATCTCGAGGCACCAGTGATCGTCGGCAACGTGTCGATGGGCATCACTGCGATCGACAGCAACGGCATCATCACGGTCAACAAGCGGCAGAACCTGCTCGGTCACCCGGTCTATGTCCGCGGCCGCTACCCGTTCGTCGGTGGCGCGATCTCGTCGACCACCGGCTTCGTGCTCGGCCCGGCAACGGTGCCGACGTCGCGGCCGCTGCGCTCGGGTGACTTCCTCGAGCAGTCGGTGACGGTGCTGATGCCGGACGGTTCGTCCGAGATCGCACGCATCCGCGCCGAGATCCTGCAGAACCTCGAGGTCGGCACCGTGCTTAACGACCCGAACTTCGCGGGCCTGGGCCTCGACGTGAACGGCACGCAGGGCGATGGTCCGACGGCGCGCCTGCGCGTCGGCACGATCCGCGGCACCGACTCGCTCGGCCGCCCGGTCAGCTTCATCGCCAACGGGACCCCCGAAGGCCAGGACTGCAACCTGCGCCGCTTCTACTACGAGCACATCGCGTTCAGCGGCGGTGGCCCGCTGATCACCGACACCCTGTTCCGGCACGACTTCCTGCGCATCGACCCGCGACCGTCGCTGCCCGGCGGCGCCGGCGTCGAGCCCAATGCCTCGGTCTCGCTCGAGTTCTCCGAGCCGATGGACCTGCAGCGCGTCGACCCGACCAAGAACATCGCGCTGACCAGCGGGACGATGCCGGGCTCCACCTACGCGACCGATCTGCAGAATGCCAAGGTGGTCGCGGGCGCCATGCTGCCGGTCCGCTGGTCGGATCAGGCCGGCGACGCCACGATCGTCCAGCTGCAGCCGCCGAAGGGCTTCTTCCACCGCAGCAACGCGTCCAACGACGTCTACTGGTTCCACCTGCTGCTCGGCGCCAACGGCCTCGGGGACCTCGGCGGCAACGCGGTCGACGTGTTCAACGACAGCGTCTCGAACACGATCGCGAACTGGTCGGCGCAGCTGACGATGCGGGCCGGCAGCCAGGAGAACCTCGTCGGCTGGCACACCTGGCCGTTCGAGAGCGCGGACGAGGACGGCACGGCGAACGGCTCGATCGACGTGTTCGGCCAGTTCCAGCTGATCGACGGTCGTCTGGCCGCGGCGCAGACGGTGCGGTTCAGCCGCACTGCCGACCAGAACAACCTCGGCACCATCACGCGTGCGTTCCGCGGCGAAGCCTGCCCGCTGAACTCCGTGTTCCAGCCGGCCACCGGCGGCCGGCTCTACTGGCAACCGCGCATGGTCGACGCCGTCGGACCGCCGAACGTGCCGAACCCGTACCCGGACTTCCAGATCGCGAACCAGGCGGTTGGCATCGTCACCGAGCCGCACGTCGTGCGCGGTTCGCGCCTGATGATGCGCTATCTCGAAGACGACTTCAGCCTGTCGAACCGCCAGGCCAGCGACATGGCCATCGACGTCGAGCAGCTGTACTGGTCGCCGTTCGCGGACTTCGACGTGCTGTTCGACGTGTTCGACCGCTACACGATGGCGCTCGCGCACTCGGACAAGCGCCCCGACACCGACTACTTCTTCTTCGATCCGGGTCCGCCGCCGATCTGCAGGATCCTGTGCCCGACGATGCTCAGCAGCCTGTCGCGCACGTTCTCGGACAACGTCCTGCGCGGCTCGTCGCCGGTGACCGTGTTCGAGGACAAGGTCTACCAGATCAACCCGAACAACATGTTCCGCTCGCCGGAGCAGGTGAAGTACATCGGCTATCCGAAGTTCGACCGCAGCTACACGTGGCGCGACTCGCGCCTGGTGTCGCTCGACGCGAATGGCGACATCATCGGACTCGGCGGTGCGCGCAACCCCGGTGACCCGGGCAACACCACGCTCATCAACGACTGGACGTCCCGCGTCGACTCGCCGTGGGTGCCGAGCAACCCGACGCCGACGCCGTCGGGCATCAACGTCGTCGACGAAGGCGACTTCCACGGCGAGCGACGCCGTGACCACGACCCGATCGCGCTGCCGCTGCTGGTCGACTTCAAGGTGTTCCCGGACGGCACCGCGAACCAGCTGGCGAGCGGCGCCAACGGCTTCCAGGTTGCGATGCTCGGCCCGCCGAGCAACTTCCTGATCCCGCCGCAGACACCGGGCGGCTACTACAACTTCGTCGGCTCGGGCTGCCCGCAGGCCGATCCGTGGCCGTTCGTGCGCGTGCACACCAGCGGCAGCGAGAACCCGGTCGACAGCCAGCCGCCGATCATCGTCGACCCGGCGAACACGCCGGTCGCGACCGGCGGCTTCCACAAGGACGCCGGTGCGATCATCATGGCGCCGCAGTCGCCGTTCTCGGCAACCAAGGCGCTGGTCCAGGTGCCACCCGGCGACGGCATGCTGCACTGGGCGCGCGCCGACTTCGTGCGCAAGGTCTCGACGATCACGTTCGGGTTCTTCGACACGATGCGACCCAACCTCCACGCCCCCGAGGTCGGTGCGGCGCCGCCGGCGGGTTACCCCGACTTCCTCGGCAGCGGCTCGGCGGGCGAGTTGCGTATCTCGGAGTTCACGTCGCTGCTCGA
>DASRJA010000383.1:0-2243 GCA_035649695.1 Mycobacterium sp.
GCCGGTTCCGTAACGAGATCGGCTTCCTGCTAGGCCCCGGCCGGCGTAAGGGTGTCATCCCAATTGTTGATCATGACCTGAGCGGTGCGGGGAAAGGTCTGGTACGTGATGCCGCTCGCCGAACCGATCCGCGACGCCCTCGGCATCGACCCCGACCCAGACCGAGTGGTGGAGGCAATGGCAGCAATCGCCCTCTAAGCCCTGATCCACGGACGAAAGGTGGTTTGAGGGCTGTGTCGTGGACGTGATGATGCCCTCTGAACTGGCAGGATCGAAGTTCTTCACGCTTTGATCGTCCGGTTCGAGAGGGCACCGTCGAGGTGAGATTAGCGCATGCTTCCGGCGCAGTGCGTGCGTCGTTTGATGATCCGAATGTGGTGTCGCAGGCCGGGCTGGTGCCGGTGATGCGACTGGCCCAGTCCTGCGGGCTGCACACGATGGTCGCCGAGCGGGTCCGGGTGCCGGCACACCGGGGGTCCAATGCGGCCGGCAAGGTCGCCACGATCGTGGCCGGGATGCTGACCGGGGCCGACTCGATCGATGATCTGGGCGCGGTGCGCCACGGCGGGATGCGGCAGCTGTTCGGCGAGGTGTACGCGCCGTCGACGCTGGGCGAGTTCTTGCGCACGTTCACCCATGGCCATGTCCGTCAACTCCAGGCTGTGACACGGCAGTTGCTGGTCCGGCTCGCTCGCCGCACGTCGTTGCTGCCCGGCGCCGAAGCGGTGACGTTCGTCGACGTCGACTCGTTGCTGCGCCGGGTGTACGGCAAACGCAAGCAGGGCGCCGGTTTCGGCCACGCCAAGGTGGGCGGGTACCAGGTGCTGCTGCGTGGGCTGAACCCCCTGATCGCCACGATCAGCACCCCCGATGCGGCACCGGTGATCGCCGCGACCCAGCTGCGGGCCGGCAACGCCGGCTCGGCCCGAGGCGCCGCCTCGCTGGTGGCCGAGGCCATCGCCACGACCAAGGCCGTCCTGGACACCCAAGCCCAGAACCAGGCTGAGGTCCCGGGCGAGATCGTGGTGCGGGCGGACTCGGCGTTCTACTCCCGCGCGGTCGTCGCCGCCTGCCGCCGCGCCCGAGTGCGGTTCTCGATCACCGTGCGCATCGACGCCAAAGTGCGCCGGGCGATCGCCACGATCCCCTACGACGCCTGGACGGAAATCCGCTACCGCAACCGATCTTCGACGACGAGCAACACCGCTTCATCTCCCGCGCGCACCTCGCCGAGACCACCTACACCGCGTTCGAGGGCACCCGCGACGAGACGACCGCCCGGCTGATCGTGCGCCGCGTCCCCGACCTCAACACGGCCACCATCGACGCCCAGGGCGAGTTGTTCACCGTCTGGCGCTACCACGCCGCGGTCACCGACAGCCCGTTCATCCTCGTGCAGGCCGAGGCCCAGCACCGCGGTCACGCCATCATCGAACAGGTCTTCGCCGAACTCATCGACGGACCGCTGGCGCACCTACCCTCGGGCCGGTTCACCGCCAACAACGCGTGGCTGTCCTGCACCGCGATCGCGCACAACCTCACCCGCGCCGCAGGCGTCCTCGCTGGCCGACGCCACGGCACCGCCCGCGCCGCTACCATCCGCCGACACCTGATCAACGTCGCCGGCCGGATCGCCCACCACGCCCGTGCCGTCACCATCCACCTACCCGAACACTGGCCCTGGCAACACGAGTGGCTCCGGCTGTTCCACTGCAGCCACGCCCCACCGACCTGATCGTCCATAAACGACACGCGGCGGCCGAGCGGCCAACCCCGAACAACCTCACCAACGACCGGAGCGAACCGGCGACCGGGCTGGTCGATCAACCACGCCCGCACCCAAACATCAACACGCGACCTTCATCCGTGGATCAGGGCTAAGGTGCCCAACAACGTCCTCAAGTCGCTCGAAGGTTATGACTGCGTTGTTATACGAGCGACTTTCCAGGAAATTAATAAACCTGAAGATATGTTCAGCGGTGCGCGGCTGACTGATTGAGGGATATGAGATCTCAGTTGCGAACGCTTTGTCTTTATTCTGTTGGTAGACGAAGTAATCATGATAGACGGCCGCGTCGACGAAGGTAAAAAGTGGAATGCCGAAGGATGCAGCCGTCAAGGCCTCTGCTTGAGTGATCGAGACTTTCACGGTTCCGTCGCCGCTGAAGAAGTTTTTCACATCGACATCCAACAATGAGTGACACATGCTGGGATCTTCAAGGTCACTGCCGAACCGGGAGCCT
>DASRJA010000384.1:0-23164 GCA_035649695.1 Mycobacterium sp.
GCGGCCGACGCCGGTGTCACGGTGACATTCGACGTCGCCGACGCGACAAAGCTGACCGGGTACGACGGTCGATTCGACACCGTCGTCGACAGCGCGCTGTATCACTGCCTCGACGAAGACGGCCAGCAGGCCTACATCGCCGGGTTGTATCGCGCGACGCGGCCCGGCGCCCGGTTGCACCTGTGGTGCTTCTCCGACGGCAACATCAACGGTGTGATCGCGCCGATGGGCTCGATATCGGAGTCCAATCTCCGCGACACGTTGACGGCCAACGGCTGGCGCATCGACTTTCTCGGTCCCACCACGTATTTGGGCAACGCCCTCGCGTTCGGTGGTGACCGCGAGTTTCCCGAGGCTCTTGCCGAGCAGATGCCGCCCGAGGCTGTGGAGCAGATGCGGGCAGTGACCGAGCGGTTCGAGAAGATCGCAGAGTTTCTCGACGGCGACCGGGTCTATTTGCCGTTTACCGTGGTGCACGCCCACCGCGTCGACTGAACCTCACATCTGCCGTTTCAGCTACGTGAGCGGAAGTTCACGGCGGGGTTATCGCGAGGCGTTTTCGCGCAATAAAGCGTTCCTAGCGTGGGCGGCATGTCGCATCGCATCACGGACTGGGATCCCGAGGACGTCGTCGCATGGGAAGCCGGTAACAAGCGCATCGCCCGCCGCAACCTGATCTGGTCGGTGGCGGCGGAGCATATCGGCTTCTCGGTGTGGTCGATCTGGTCGGTGATGGTGCTGTTCATGCCGGAGGCGATCTACGGCTTCTCGGCCGGCGACAAGTTCCTGCTCGGCGCCACCGCGACGCTGGTCGGCGCCTGCCTGCGGATTCCGTACACGCTGGCCACGGCCACGTTCGGCGGCCGCAACTGGACCGTGTTCTCCGCGTTCGTGCTGCTGATCCCGACCGTCGGGACGATGTGGCTGCTGGCCCATCCCGGCCTGCCGCTGTGGCCGTATCTGGTGTGCGCCGCGCTGGCCGGCTTCGGCGGCGGCAACTTCGCGTCGTCGATGACGAACATCAACGCGTTCTACCCGCAGCGGCTCAAGGGTTGGGCGCTGGGCATCAACGCAGGCGGCGGCAACATCGGAGTGCCGATGGTCCAGATTGTCGGCCTGCTCGTCATCGCCACCCTCGGCAACCGGCAGCCCTATTGGGTGTGCGCGGTGTACCTGGTCGCGCTGGTGATCGCCGGGATTGGCGCCGCGCTCTACATGAACAACCTGGAGCAGCACAAGATCGACGTCACCGCCATGAAAGCGATCCTGCGGGAGCGCGACACCTGGGTGATCTCGCTGCTCTACATCGGCACATTCGGCTCGTTCATCGGCTTCGCCTTCGCGTTCGGCCAGGTGCTGCAGATCAACTTCGCCGCGGGCGGGCAGAGCGCTGCACAAGCGTCCCTGCACGCCGCGCAGATCGCGTTCATCGGACCGCTGCTCGGGTCGGTCTCGCGGGTGTACGGCGGCAGGTTGGCCGACCGCATCGGCGGTGGCCGGGTCACGCTGGCGGTGTTCGCGGGGATGATCCTTGGCGCCGGGATTCTGGTCGGGGTCAGCAC
The DNA here is from genome assembly GCA_035649695.1 of Mycobacterium sp. Taxonomy (GTDB): domain Bacteria; phylum Actinomycetota; class Actinomycetes; order Mycobacteriales; family Mycobacteriaceae; genus Mycobacterium. The sequence continues at coordinate 1,563 of DASRJA010000384.1, forward strand.
GCTGGACGACCACACCAAGGGCGCCGCGACGGGGGCCATGATGGCCGGCTACGTGGTCGGCTTCATCGCGCTGTTCCTGCTGTCGGGCATCGGCAACGGGTCGGTCTACAAGATGATCCCGTCGATCTTCGAGGCCCGTAGTCGCTCACTGGAGATCTCCGAAGCGGAGCGCGTCGCCTGGTCACGGGCGATGTCCGGCGCATTGATCGGCTTCGCCGGTGCCGTCGGCGCGCTTGGCGGGGTCGGCATCAATCTGGCGCTGCGGCAGTCGTATCTGACCAGTCACTCCGCGACCTCTGCCTTCTGGATTTTCCTGGCCTTCTATGTGGTGGCCTGCGCTGTGACCTGGGTGATGTACGTGCGGCGGCCGGTGTCGGCCCGCGAGGTCACTGCAGAACCCGTGGCGGACTTGGCCCGGACGTGACCTCCTTCGTGTGGGTCAGGGCTGCTGGGCAACAACGGCGTTGCCCAGCTCACATCGGGCGACACGGTTAGGCAATGGCGGGGTAATGGGTTGGAAACACGCTCCGCGAACACTGGCAACATGACGGAGCCCGACTGGGCACCGCTCACCGGGTTTCGGGTGGCGGTGACCTCCGCCCGACGTGCCGACGAACTGGGTGCGCTGCTGCAGCGCCGAGGCGCCACCGTGACCAGTGCCGCGGCTATCCAAATGGTGCCGCTCCCCGACGACGACGAACTGCGCGCGCACACCGAGGCATTGATCGACGTGCCCCCCGACATCGTGATCGCCACCACAGGCATTGGCTTTCGCGGCTGGGTCGCCGCGGCCGACGGATGGGGGCTGACGCACGAGCTGCTGACGGCTTTGGGCAAGGCCCGCGTCGTGTCGCGGGGTCCGAAGGCCACCGGGGCGCTACGTGCGGCGGGACTGCCCGAAGAGTGGTCGCCGGAGTCCGAGTCGTCACGTGAACTCCTGCACTATCTGGTCGAGGGCGGCGTCGCAGGCCAGCGCATCGCGGTGCAGCTGCACGGCGCCACCGACGACTGGGATCCGTTCCCCGAGTTTCTCGACGAATTGCGCGCGGCGGGTGCGGAAGTGGTGCCGATCCGGGTGTACCGCTGGCATCCCGCGCCGCGCAACGGCGAATTCGACCAGCTGGTGGCCGGCATCGCCGACGAGAAATTCGACGCCGTCGCCTTCACGTCGGCGCCCGCAGTCGCGTCGGTGCTGATGCGCGCGGCCGAGATGGGCATCGGGGACCAAGTGCTTTCGGCGTTCCGGACCGGCGTGCACGCGATGTGCGTCGGGCCGGTTACGGCTCGCCCGCTGGTGCGGTTGGGCGTGCCGACGTCGGCGCCTGAGCGAATGCGGTTGGGCGCGTTGGCCCGTCACATCACCGACGAGCTGCCGCTGCTGCAGTCGCGCACGGTGCGGGTGGCCGGGCATCTGTTGGAGATCCGCGGCACCTGCGTGCTGGTCGACGGCGTGGTCAAGGCGATTTCGCCGGCGGGGATGGCGACCATTCGAGCGCTGGCGCATCGTCCCGGCGCGGTGGTGTCGCGAACCGACCTGCTCGGCGCGCTGCCGGGCAGCGGCACCGACACTCACGCCGTCGAAACTGCGGTGCTACGCCTTCGAACGGCATTGGGCGACAAGAACATTGTGTCTACAGTGGTGAAGCGAGGATATCGGCTGGCGGTCGACGACGAGTTGGCGCACGCACTGTGAGCTTGGTGTTGGTGGCGCATGGCACCCGCAAGCAGCGGGGTGTCGCGATGGTCGGCGATCTGGCTTCGCGAGTGGCCGCGACACTCGGTCAGACGGTGCATGTGTCGTTTGTCGACGTACTCGGCCCGACGCCGTCCGAGGTGCTGGCGCCGATGGCGGGGCCGACGATCGTCGTACCGGCGTTCCTGTCGCGCGGCTATCACGTCACCGCTGACATCCCAGCCCACGTCGAGGCGAGCGGTCATCGCGATGTCACCGTGACGGAAGCGCTCGGGCCGGGGCCGCAGCTGGTGCGGGTGCTGGCGGATCGGCTTATCGAATCCGGTTGGCGCCGCGATGATTCGGTGATTCTCGCCGCGGCGGGCACCTCTGACCCGGGCGCGCAGCGCGACCTGCACACGATGGCCACATGGCTCTCCGCGATCACCGATTCGCGGGTCGAGTTGGCGTTTGCCGCGACATGGACGCCACGCGTGCACGACGCGGTGGCCGCGCTCCGGCGGCGTGGCGCTCGCCGGGTCGTGGTGGCGTCGTATCTGTTGTCGGAGGGCCTGTTTCAGGACCGGCTGCGGGCCAGCGGCGCCGATGTGGTGACCGAACCCCTCGGCACGCATCCCGGGTTGGTACGGCTGATCGCGAACCGATTCAGCCGTGCCCGCTATTCGGTGGCAGCTTAGCGACCAGTGGGGTATCGACGCCGACCCGTCCCAGCGCGGTCGCACCACCCGGTGATCCGAGCGGGGCGTCGCGTCCCGGTAGCTTCTCGGTGAAGAACGCACTGTTGTCGGCGAGGAAATGCTGCAAAGTCCTCAATCCATGCGCCGAAACGGTATTCCCGCAGAGAAAGTGGGAGTAAAGGCCTGCTGGAATACAGTTTCGGCGAAATGAGAAGCTAGGCGCCAACTTCGACGATGCCGTCGGCGGTGATGCGCGTGGCGTACACCGGGAGCGAAACCTCCGGGTCGTCGAGGCAGCTGCCGTCGTCAAGAGCGAACGCCTGCTTCTTGATCGGTGTCTGCACGGTCGCACGCCCGCCGCGGTCGCCGACGATGCCGCGCGACATCACCGCCGCTCCCGAGAACGGATCGATGTTGCCCACCGCGTGCAGTGACCCGTCGTCGAGACGGAACAGCGCGGCCTGGGCACCGTCGGGCAGCAGCACTCCCACTCCACGGTTGGGGATCAGGAAGTCGTACGCGCAGGCGGTCGTCCAGACCGCAACGTCGTTGAGCAGAGTCATATTTGGCTAACCCCGTACTTTCGGCATACCGATCGGAACAATACGGCCCGACTCCTCGGTGAACTTGACCGTTGGATCCACGACGTCTGGAGCGTTGACGAACGAGACGAATCGCGACAGCTTGTTCGGGTCCTCCAGCACGCCCTTCCATTCGCACGCGTAGCCGGCCACGTGGCGTTCCATGGCTTCTTCGAACTCCGCGGCCAGACCGAGCGAGTCGTTGCAGACGACGTCGCGCAGGTGATCCAGCCCGCCCTCCATCGCCTCCAGCCACGGCGCGGTGCGCTGCAGCCGATCAGCGGTGCGGATGTAGAACATCAGGAACCGGTCGATGTAGCGCACCAGCGTCTCGTCGTCCAGGTCGCTCGCCAACAGCTGCGCGTGCCGCGGCGACATGCCGCCGTTGCCGCAGACGTAGAGATTCCAGCCCTGCTCGGTCGCGATGACACCCACGTCCTTGCTCTGCGCTTCCGCGCATTCCCGCGCGCATCCCGACACCGCCATCTTGATCTTGTGCGGTGCCCGCAGACCCCGGTAGCGCTTCTCGATCTCGACGGCCATGTTGACCGAATCCTGCTGGCCGTAGCGGCACCACGTGCTGCCCACACAGCTCTTCACCGTCCGCAGCGCCTTGCCGTACGCGTGGCCGGACTCCATGCCGCCGTCGACCAGGCGGCGCCAGATCTCGGGAAGCTGATCAACCCGTGCGCCGAACATGTCGATGCGCTGCCCGCCGGTGATCTTGGTGTACAGGTTGAAGTCGCGCGCGATCTCGCCAATCAGGATCAGCTGCTCGGGGGTGATTTCACCGCCCGGCGATCGCGGCACCACCGAGTAGCTGCCGTTCTTCTGGATGTTGGCCAGGAAGTGGTCGTTGGAGTCCTGCAGCGAGGCCTGCTCGCCATCGAGGATGTGCTCGGAGCTCGTCGACGCCAGGATCGACGCCACCACCGGTTTGCAGATATCGCAACCCTTTCCGGTGCCGAAGCGTTCGATCAGCGCGGTGAAGGTGCGGATCGAGGTAGCGGCGACGATCGAGAACAGCTCGGCCCGCGACTGGCTGAAGTGTTCACACAGCGCCTTGGACTGCTCGACACCCTCGGCCTCCAGCAGCTGCTTGAGTAGCGGCACACACGAGCCGCACGAGGTGCCCGCCTTGGTGCAGCTCTTGAGCGACGGCACATCGCTGCAGCCGCCGGCGATCGCGTCGCACAGGTCACCCTTGGTGACGTTGTTGCAGGAGCAGATCTGTGCGGCCGCTGGCAACGCGCCGACGCCCAAAGTGCTTGAGCCACCGTCAGATCCGGCCGGGGCAATCAGCGCCATCGGGTCGCCGGGCAGGGGCTCGCCGACCATCGGCCGCAGCACGCCGTACGAGGACGCGTCGCCGACGAGGATGCCACCCAGGAGCGTCTTGGCATCATCGGACAGCACCAGCTTGGCGTAGGTCTGGTTCACCGGGTCGTTGACGACGACGTCGAGGCAGCTCGGTGTGCTGCCCATCGCGTCGCCGAAGCTGGCGACGTCGACGCCGAGAAGCTTGAGCTTGGTCGACATGTCGGCCTCGGGGAACTCCGCGGCGCCGCCGAGCAGCCGGTCGGCGACGACTTCGGCGCTGGTGTACCCGGGTCCGACGAGGCCGTAGCAGCGGCCCTCGATCGCCGCCACCTCGCCGATCGCGTAGATGTTGGGATCTCGTGTGGCACAAGACAGATCGGTGAGCACACCGCCGCGCTCGGCAACATCGATGTCCGCCGCCCGGGCCAACTCGTCGCGCGGTCGCACACCCGCCGCGAACACCACGACGCCGGCGTCGATGGCCGTTCCGTCGCTCAGCGTCACCCGCACCGCGTCGTGATCGGCGGACCGCCGGACGGGCCGGTTGCGTTGCGCCGGCTCAATCGCTTGGGTGCCGACGCCGACATGCACGGTGATGCCGAGCTCGCCGATCATCCGGCCGAGCAGCGCGCCGCCCGCCTCGTCCAGCTGCTGGGCCATCAGGCGGGGCGCCATCTCCACGACGTGGGTCTGAAGGCCGAACTGGCGCAACGCATTAGCGGCCTCCAGGCCCAGCAGTCCGCCGCCGATCACCACGCCAACCGGGGCGGGCCCGCCGACAGCACGCATCGCGTCGGCACGGATCGCATCGAGGTCGTCGAGGGTGCGGTACACGTGGCACGGCGGAAGGTCGTGGCCGGGTACCGGCGGCACAAACGCATACGAGCCGGTGGCCAGCACCAGCGCGTCGTAGTGCACACGGTCGCCGTTGGCTGTCACCACCGCCTTGGCCGAGCGGTCGATCTCGGCGACCCGGCTGCCGAGTCGCAGTTCGACCAGTTCGTCACCGGGGTAGTCGTTGCCGGGCAGGGCGAGCAGGCCGCGGTCCCAGTGCTCGGTGTAGCCGGTGAGCCCGACGCGGTCGTATGCGGCGTCGGCTTCCTCGGCAAGCACGGTCACCCGCCAGGCGCCGTCGCCATCGCGCGACCGCAGTGCCTCAACGAACCGGTGACCGACCATGCCGTGGCCGACGACCACGACGCTTGATTTTGACCGCATGCCGCAGAGGCTAAGCAGCGGATATTGCCGCAATGTCGCCTCATGTGAAGCGCCCATCACGGAGTCCTCACCGGCGCCGCCCGCAGGGTGTGAGCCGGTTCGCCGACGGCGAACGCGCTGCTGGAACATGAGCGTGGGTGACTCAAGTTATATAGACAGCAGACCGGCGTGGTGCCGGTCACGACAGAGCAAGGAGATACCACCGATGAGCAACGTGACGCTATGGGCCCGGCCCGCGTGGGAGATCGACCGTTGGGTAAAGCAGGGCGTCTTCAACGGCTTCAGCCCGGCCGCCGAGGTCGCCAAGGACGGCGACGACGCGGTGGTCCGTGTTGAGCTGCCCGGCGTCGACGTCGAGAAGGATGTCAACGTCGAGGTCGACCGGGGCCAGCTCGTGATTCGTGGTGAGCGCCGCGACGAACGCTCGGAATCCAGCGACGGGCGTACGCTCAGCGAGGTCCGTTACGGTTCGTTCCGGCGGACGTTCAAGCTGCCCGCCCACGTCACCAGCGACGCGATCTCGGCGTCCTATGACGCCGGTGTGCTGACCGTACGGGTCGCCGGCGCCCACAAGGGTGCCGAAGCGCAGCGCATCGCGATCGAGAACAAGTAACACTCACGACCAAATCCGGTGGAGCCCAAAAGGTTCCACCGGATTTGTCATTAGGTCACCGATACCAGGTACTCGCCGCGGTAGCGCATGGTCCCGTCGTCTGCCTCGTTCACATCTACCGCCCAATCCAGGTAGGTCTCGCGAACCAGCTCGTCGCCGAGCTCGGCGCGCATGGCGATCAGCGGCGGAAAGCTGGTCAGCATGAAATCGACGTAGCTCTCGGGCGAGGGCTCGTCGAACTCGACGTTGTGCCGCTCGAACTCAACGGAGTCACCGAGCAGTTCGCGCACGTGCTCTTCGGTACCCCACAGCACCGGCGGTTGGAAGCCTGCCGGCGGCGCGGGCGAAATTGCGCCGAGCCGCTTGAACATCTCGCCGATGGCGCCCACCGGTGTCCAGCACGCGATCGCGATGCGGCCATCCGGCCTGCATACGCGTCGCAACTCATCCGCGGTGCGCTTGTGATCGGGCGCGAACATGTGCCCGATCGCTGAGATGACTCGGTCGAAACTGCCATCGTCGAATGGAAGCGACTGGGCATCCCCTTCCAGCCAGTCGACATCCACCTTGGCCTCGGCGCCCCGTTGGCGTGCGATCGCAATCAGGCCCGGGGAAAAGTCCAGGCCGGTGACCCGCGCGCCCAGCCTGGCCGCCGGGATGGACGCGTTGCCGGTTCCGCACGCCACGTCCAGTACATCCATCCCCGGCTCGATGTTGGCCCGCGGAACCAGGACGTCCGCGATCGAGGTGACTTTCTCCGCCACTGCCCGGTAGTCGCCGGTCCCCCACATGTCATCGGTCATGGCCGTAAGCCTTCGCCGGTCACCGCAGCAGGTAGAGGATTTCCCGTATTCGTCGCCAGGCTAATTCTCTTCGACCCCGAACGCGTCTCCCGTGTCCACCCCGATGACCCGCAGCAGGTTGGCCACCTTGCGGTCCAGACTCAAGCCCACCTCAGTGACCTCACTGATGCCGAGGCTCGCGAACGCCGAGCTGGGTTGATCCATCGAAAACACCGCGTTGCCGTCAGGGTCGCTGTACACAAGCAGCCGCAGGGGCGCGTACAGCAGCGCCCTGGGGTCATGGCGAAACATCGTTTCGGCGATGACGTGGTTGCCGACCAGATACTCGACCGCCTTTACGTCATGACCGGCGACGCCGAGCAGCGGAGTGGCATCGATCTTCGCGTAGACCATGAGTTCGTTGGGCGCGTTGTCGGCCACCTTGGCGCGCACCTCGTCCCAGGTACCACCGGAGTCGACGATCCGTTGCATGGGAACGGGGTCGAAGGACGGCGCCGCGTCCTCGAAAGCCCTTAGAAACTCGTCGAACTCGACGCCAGTGAGCACGTCGACCCTCGTCATCGAATGGTCGTGCCTGTGGGCCTGGGTCATGGCGTTCCCCCTAGATGTGACCGGCGTTGGTTGGAGTCGTCGTGAGGTATGGGTTGGTGGTCGTGGTCGAGGTTGTCGTTTCGTCGTCAGTCGGCCCGTCGTCGGGTGCCGTCGACTCGGGTGGCCGAGTCAGAGCCGGGTTGTCCTGGCTGGTTTGGACACTCGGCACCGCGTAGCTCGTGCTCGACGTCGACTCCGTCGTGTACGTCGACGAGGTCGCCGAGGACGTGGGGAACTCGACTGGGTCGGGCGGTCCAGAAGAGTTGTCCGCGGTGCGGATCACCGCCCACACCAGCAGTGCCAGCAGCAGCAGCCCCGCGACTCCGGCGGCCACGATTACCGGTTGCTGATCGTGCCAGCTGGGCTCGTCGTCGTCAGGGCTCACGGCCGGAATGCTAGGCCCAGCGGGCCAACATCTCCTTGGAGTACGCGGACAGCGCGAACTGCCAGAACGGGCCGAAGCTGACCCGGCCCACCCCGAGCGGACCGAACGACGCAGGGTCGTCCTGGTCGGGCAGCGCGATCGCGTTGATCGGCAGCGGGAGCTCGGCGGCCAAGCGCCGCAACGTATCCGGGTCGTGGCGGCCCACGGGGTACAGCGAGTCGGCACCCGCGGTCGCGGCTTCCTTCAGCCGCGCGATCGCCCGGTCGACGCGGTCGGCTTCGTCACCGTCCTGACGAAGGAACAGGTCCGTGCGGGCATTGATCACCACGTGCACACCCGTAGCGTCGGCCGCCTTCCGCAGGGCGCCGACGAGCTCGGCATGCTCGCTGGACGACCGCAGCCGTCCACCTTCGCTGTGCACCGTGTCCTCGATATTGAGGCCGACGGCGCCGGCGTCCAGCAGGCCCGTGATCAGGCGGGTGGGCGATTGGCCGTAACCCGATTCGATGTCGACTGACACCGGCACGTCGACCGCCGCCGTGATCTGCTTGACGCGGGTGACCACCTCGTCGAACGTCATGCCCTCCTGATCTGCCTTGCCCACCGAATCGGCCATCGGATGGCTACCGACGGTCAGCGCGACGAATCCCGCGTCGACCGCCAGCCGCGCCGACCACGCGTCCCAAACCGTCGGCAATACCACCGGATTCCCCGGCTGGTGCAGCGCCAGCAACGCCTCGGCGCGCTGCTTCAAAACCTGGTCAGACATCAAGCTACCTCCGCCTCTCCGACGTGATCTGTCTCACGCTGAACTCCATGTTGTGGCTAGCATCGGGTGTCGTACTGTGATCCCAGACACCCTTCAGCCCAAGGAGGTCAATTGTCTACCAAGACTGAACTTGCCGAGCTGCACGAGCTAATCGGCAGCATGCGGCGGTGCGTAACAGCGTTGGCATCTAAGTATGGCGACAGCCCCGCCACCCGTCGCATCGTCAACGACGCCGAGCGCATTCTCAACGACATTGACCGGCTGGATATCGACGCTGAGGAACTGGAGCTCGGCAGTGGTGTGACCCGCCATCACGGTGGCGAGAAGATCGCGATCCCGGACACCCCGCACGAGACCGAGTTCTGGGGCGACGAGGACGACAGGGGCGTCGCCGGCTAGGCCACCTCCGCCGCCTCGGCACCTAACCACCGAAAGGGAAAAGTGAGCGCACCCACCGCCGACCGCAAGGCGACCGGCGTTTTCTCGCCGAGCCGTGCCCAGATTCCGCAGCGCACTCTGCGCACCGACCGGTGGTGGCTGCCGACGCTGTGGAGCAACCTCGGTTTCGCCGCATTCCTGCTCTACGGGCTGGTTCGAGCGTCCTGGCAGAGCGCCTATTGGGTTGAGGACTACCACTACCTGACGCCCTTTTATTCACCGTGTATCAGCGCATCCTGCGCGCCGGGGTCCAGCCACCTCGGCGTCTGGCTTCCCGAGTTTCCGCCGCTGGTTCCGTTGGCGATCATCACGCTGCCGTTCTTGCTGCTTTTCCGGCTGACGTGCTACTACTACCGCAAGGCGTACTACCGCTCGGTGTGGCAGTCGCCACCGGGATGCGCTGTGGCAGAACCGCATTCGACCTACACCGGTGAGACCCGGCTGCCGCTGATCATTCAGAACACTCATCGGTACTTCTTCTACGCCGCCGTTCTCATTTCAGTGCTCAACACCTACGACGCGATCGTCGCGTTCCACTCGCCGTCCGGCTTTGGATTCGGCTTGGGCAACATCGTCCTGACGGGCAACGTCATTCTGTTGTGGATCTACACGCTGTCCTGCCACTCCTGCAGGCACATCGTCGGCGGCAAGCTCAAGCACTTCTCGAAACATCCTGTGCGGTATTGGTTCTGGAATCAGGTGAGCCTGCTCAACAACCGGCACATGATGTGGGCGTGGATCACCCTGGGCACTCTGGTGCTGACCGACTTCTACATCATGCTGGTAGCCAGCGGGACTATCTCTGATCTCAGATTCATTGGCTGAGAACAGGTTTCATTGCATTTACAGCGAATAGTGAGGGTTTATGGCTGAGGTCGAACGGCATCAATACGACGTCGTCGTGATCGGTGCCGGCGGCGCGGGTTTGCGTGCGGTCATCGAGGCGCGTGAACGCGGGTTGAAGGTCGCGGTGGTCTGTAAGTCGTTGTTCGGCAAGGCCCACACGGTGATGGCCGAAGGCGGCTGCGCGGCGGCGATGGGCAATGCCAACCCGAAGGACAACTGGCAGGTCCATTTCAAAGACACCATGCGCGGCGGGAAGTTCCTGAACAACTGGCGGATGGCCGAGCTGCACGCCAAGGAGGCGCCCGACCGCGTCTGGGAGCTCGAGACCTACGGCGCGTTGTTCGACCGCACCAAAGACGGTCGCATCAGCCAGCGCAACTTCGGCGGCCACACCTACCCGCGGCTCGCGCACGTCGGTGACCGCACCGGCCTGGAGATCATCCGCACCCTGCAGCAGAAGATCGTCTCGCTGCAGCAGGAGGACAAGGCCGAGTTCGGCGACTACGAGGCGCGGATCAAGGTCTTCCACGAATGCACGATCACCGACCTGATCAAAGACGGCGAACGCATCGCAGGCGCATTCGGCTATTGGCGCGAAACCGGCCGCTTCATCCTGTTCGAGGCGCCCGCGGTCGTCCTGGCCACCGGCGGCATCGGCAAGTCCTACAAGGTGACGTCGAACTCGTGGGAGTACACCGGTGATGGGCACGCGCTCGCGCTGCGGGCAGGCGCGACGCTGATCAACATGGAGTTCGTCCAGTTCCACCCGACCGGCATGGTGTGGCCGCCCAGCGTCAAAGGCATCTTGGTCACCGAGGGTGTGCGCGGCGACGGCGGCGTGCTGAAAAATTCGGACGGCAAGCGGTTCATGTTCGACTACATCCCGCCGGTCTTCAAGGGTCAGTACGCCGAGTCGATCGAAGAGGCCGACCAGTGGCTCAAAGACAACGACTCCGCGCGCCGCACGCCTGATCTGTTGCCCCGCGACGAGGTGGCCCGCGCCATCAACTCCGAAGTGAAGGGGGATCGCGGCACGCCTCATGGCGGCGTCTACCTGGACATCGCGTCGCGGCTGCCCGCCGAGGAGATCAAGCGGCGGCTGCCGTCCATGTATCACCAGTTCATGGAGCTGGCGGAGGTCGACATCACGAAGGAGCCGATGGAAGTCGGGCCGACGTGCCACTACGTCATGGGGGGTGTCGAGGTCGACCCCGACACTGGCGCCGCCAAGACGCCCGGCCTGTTCGCCGCGGGCGAGTGCTCGGGCGGCATGCACGGTTCCAACCGGCTTGGCGGGAATTCGTTGTCAGATCTACTGGTGTTCGGCCGCCGCGCCGGGCTTGGTGCCTCCGACTACGTCCGGGCGCTGTCGGAGCGGCCCCAAGTGTCCGAGGACGCCGTGGCCGAGGCAGCCAAGCTGGCGCTCGCGCCCTTCGACGGCCCGACCAACGGTGACAGCGCGGAAAACCCGTACACGCTGCAGCTCGACCTGCAGGACACAATGAACACGCTGGTCGGCATCATCCGTAAGGCCGACGAGGTGTCGGAGGCCTTGGACAAGCTGAACGAGCTGCGCGAGCGGTTCAAGCGTGTGCAGGTGGAGGGCCACCGCCAGTTCAACCCGGGCTGGCATCTGGCGATCGACCTGCGCAACATGCTGCTGGTCAGTGAGTGCGTGGCCAAGGCGGCGCTGGAGCGCACCGAGAGCCGCGGCGGCCACACCCGCGACGACCACCCGTCGATGGACCCGGAATGGCGCAAGACACTGCTGGTGTGCCGCGCCATCGACGATGGAGCCGACGTGTCCGTTGTTCCCGACGTCGACATCACGCGCGAGGACCAGGTGCCGATGCGTGAGGACCTGCTCGAGCTGGTCGACATCGAAGAGCTGGAGAAGTACTTCACCCCTGAAGAACTCGCCGACCACCCGGCAAGGAGAAGCTGATGGCTTATCAAGCGAAGATGCGGGTCTGGCGCGGCGACGACGACGGCGGGGCGCTGCAGGACTACGCCGTCGAGGTCAACGAGGGCGAGGTGGTGCTCGACATCATCCACCGCCTGCAGCAGACCCAGACGCCCGATCTGGCGGTCCGGTGGAACTGCAAGGCGGGCAAGTGCGGTTCCTGCTCGGCGGAGATCAACGGCCGGCCGAAGCTGATGTGCATGACCCGGATGTCGACCTTCGACCCGACCGAGACCATCACGGTGACGCCCCTGCGGACCTTCCCGGTGATTCGCGACCTGGTCACCGACGTCTCGTTCAACTACGAAAAGGCCAGGGAAATCCCGTCATTCACGCCGCCGAAGGATCTGCAGCCGGGCGAGTACCGGATGATGCAGGAGGACGTGAACCGGTCACAGGAGTTCCGCAAGTGCATCGAGTGCTTCCTGTGCCAGAACACCTGCCACGTGGTGCGTGATCACGAGGAGAACAAGCAAGCATTCGCCGGGCCGCGCTACCTGATGCGCCAAACAGAACTCGACATGCATCCGCTCGACACGCTTGCGCGTCGTCCCGAGCAGGCGCAGGAAGAAAACGGGCTGGGCTTCTGCAACATCACCAAATGCTGCACCGAGGTGTGCCCCGAGCACATCAAGATCACCGACAACGCACTGATCCCGCTGAAAGAGCGCGCGGTCGACAAGAAATACGACCCGGTGGTGTGGCTCGGAAACAAGCTGTTCAGACGGTGATGAGCGCTTGCGCGAAGAACAGAAGACGAAGTTGAGAAGGAGGCTCTCGCGGGTAGTCTTCGTACAGCGGCCAATCAACGACGAAAGGCAGCAGTATGACTATGCGAGAGCCTCATAGCATCAACGACATTCGCACCGCGATTCGCGAGCTGACCACGCGGGCCGAACTGGCCCGTAAAGAAGGCCGGCCAGCCGACGCTGAGGAACTCGAGCAGCGTATTCAGAGCTATCGCGACGAGCTCGCAGCTCGTCCGTAGTCAGGCACCAAGCCGCCGAAATGTGCTGCGGTGGAACACAATCGGCGGGACATCGGCATGCACGGTGATATCGCTCACCCGTAGAATCACTATCGTGTGATCCCCGGCGGGCACCAGCTGTTCGATGGCGCTTTCCAGCCACACACTCGTGCCCTTGACGAACACGGCACCGGACTCCCGGGACACCGTCTCGAGACCCGCGAACCGGTCGCCGGTCTTGGCCGCCAATGTGCGAGCGGCGTCGTCATGGGCCTCGCCGAGCACGCTGATCCCCAGGTAGGGCAGGCCCTTCAACTTCGGCCATGTCTCAGAGATGTTCTGTACGCAGAACGACACCAGCGGCGGATCCAGCGACACAGGAACAAAGGTGCTGGCCGCCAGCCCCACCAGGGTCCCGTCCACCTCGGCGGCGATCGCGATGACGCCGGAGGGGAAATGCCCGAACGCTTCCCGCAGCGTGGTGGGGGTCAGATCGGTGGAACTCATCAACTCCATCTTCACACGTATGCGCGGACGGCGGCGATGGTCGCAATCCCCATGAATCCAACGCCTAGTCGGCCCAGCGCGATGCTTCCACCTCGGGCGGCAGTGTCGACTGCATCGGGACGTCGAGCCCGTCGTAGATGCCCGGCTTCTGCTCCGCCAGCCAGTGAAGGGCACCGAGCAAGCGGTTCGCTGCGGTGGTGTTGCCGCCGTCAGCGCGCGTTCCGCCCGGGACGTCAGCGCGGCTGGTGAGTGTCAACTGCGGGTCGCCGTCGATGATCACCCGGTGGTCACCGACTCCTTCATCGGGATACGGCCAGTCCGGCGCGCACGAGGCGTGAATCCGAGTGATGTGGTCGATGATGACGCGCTCCCGCCCCTTCGACTTGCCAATCACCTTGAGCCAGAACGCGCCTTGGGTGCTCTTCTCGAACCGACCCATCACGGTGTCGACGGACTCGTCGAGCGGCAACCGCTCGACTTCCTCGGTGATCTCGTCGATCTCCAAACCCAGGCCCCGGCCGATCAACCGGATGTTGCCGCCCCACACCATGGTCGGGATGGACGGCAGCAGCATCATCGGCACTGGGTCTTCTCGGCCCATGGCCGATCCGAACCCGCACGACACCTTCACCGCATACGGCTGGTTGTAGGTCGAGTAGTCGAAGATCTCCTGGCAGTTGATGGTCCGGATACGGGTACATAGCCCCGCGGCGATGACGGCCAGTGCGTCATTGCCCCAGCCCGGATCCACGCCACTGACGAGCAGGGTCGCCCCGCCTTCCTCGGCGGCCGCGGTCAGCCGCTGCACCCATTCCGGAGGTGCGGACCGCGGGTCGTAGAGCGAGTACAGCGACGGCGTCACCACATGCTTGCCTGCGCGCAGGCACCGCACGATCTCGTCGACCGCCTCGTCGGGCCGGATGTCGCCCGACGACATGTAGGCCACGGCGTCGCAGCCGGCTAGGGCGGCATCGACGTCGGTGGTAGCCAGGACGCCCGTTTCCGAGTCGAGCCGCGCGAATGTCGCCGCGTCCCTACCTTCCTTGTCCGGCGACGACGTGATGACGCCGGACAGCTGCAACCCGGGAAACGCCGTAGCGGACCGGATCGCTGTCGCCCCCATATTCCCTGTTCCCCACACCGCGACACGAAGCACCCGACCACCCTATCCGTGGCGTCGTGATGAACCTCACAGAGGGGCGAAGATGCAGCTCAGACACCTGTCAACTGCGGTTTTGGCGGCCCACCCAACCACTGGGTTACTTAGCTGGCGGAAATTGCTCACAGCGGCTTTGTGTTGAAGTTACTGAACGGTATAGTTCGGGCCAGTTACTGGTGGGTAACTTAGACAACGAGTACCCAACCGCAAGTGGCCAACTCGACGAGGAGGAAACGTGAGCCACTACAAGAGCAACGTCCGCGACCAGGTATTCAACCTGTTCGAGGTGCTCGGCGTGGACAAGACGCTCGGCCAGGGCGACTACGCCGATCTGGACGTCGACACCGCCAAAGAGATGCTGGCCGAGATGGCCCGGCTGGCGGAGGGCCCGGTCGCGGAATCTTTCGTCGAAGGTGACCGCAATCCCCCGACGTTTGACCCCAACACGCATTCGGTGACGCTGCCCGACGCGTTCAAGAAGTCGGTCAACGCCGTGCTCGAGGCCGGCTGGGACCGAGTGGGCCTGGATGAGGCCCTCGGCGGCACCCCGACCCCCAAGGCGCTGATGTGGGCGCTCAACGAGCACATCCTCGGCGCCAACCCCGCCGTGTGGATGTACGCCGGCGGTGCCGGGTTCGCCCAGATCGTGTACCACCTCGGTACCGAAGAGCAGAAGAAGTGGGCCGTCATCGCCGCTGAGCGCGGGTGGGGCTCCACCATGGTGCTCACCGAGCCCGACGCGGGCTCCGATGTCGGCGCCGGACGCACCAAGGCCGTCAAACAGGACGACGGCTCGTGGCACATCGACGGCGTGAAGCGCTTCATCACCTCGGGTGACTCCGGCGACCTGTTCGAGAACATCTTCCATCTGGTGCTGGCCCGCCCCGAGGGCGCAGGCCCGGGCACCAAGGGTCTGTCGCTGTTCTTCGTGCCGAAGTTCCTCTTCGACTTCGAGACCGGCGAGATCGGCGAGCGCAACGGTGTGTTCGTCACCAACGTCGAGCACAAGATGGGCCTCAAGGTCTCGGCCACCTGTGAGCTGTCGCTCGGCCAGCACGGCGTGCCCGCCAAGGGCTGGCTGGTCGGCGAGGTGCACGATGGCATTGCGCAGATGTTCGACGTCATCGAGCAGGCTCGAATGATGGTGGGCACCAAGGCCATTGCCACCCTGTCGACGGGTTACCTCAATGCCCTGGAGTACGCCAAGGAGCGTGTGCAGGGTGCGGACATGACCCAGATGACCGACAAGACCGCGCCGCGCGTGACCATCACGCACCACCCGGACGTACGTCGGTCCCTGATGACCCAGAAGGCCTACGCCGAGGGTCTGCGTGCGCTGTACCTGTTCACCGCCACCTACCAGGACACCGCGGTGGCCAAGGCCGTGCACGATGTTGACGCCGAGCTGGCGGTCAAGGTCAACGACCTGATGCTGCCCATCGTCAAGGGTGTGGGTTCGGAGCAGGCCTACGCGAAGCTGACCGAGAGCCTGCAGACCTTCGGTGGCTCCGGCTTCCTGCAGGACTACCCGATCGAGCAGTACATCCGTGACGCCAAGATCGACTCGCTCTACGAGGGCACCACGGCCATCCAGGCGCAGGACTTCTTCTTCCGCAAGATCATCCGCGACAAGGGTGCGGCGCTGGCGTACGTGGCCGGCCAGATCGAGCAGTTCGTCAAGAGCGAATCCGGCAATGGCCGGCTGAAGGCCGAGCGGGCTCTGCTGGCGACCGCGCTGGAGGACGTGCAGGGCATGGCCGCCACGCTCACCGGCTACCTGATGGCGGCGCAGGAGAACCCGGCCGAGCTCTACAAGGTTGGCCTGGGTTCGGTGCGCTTCCTGATGAGCGTCGGTGACCTGGTCATCGGCTGGCTGCTGGGCCGCCAGGCTGCGGTGGCCGTCGACGCGCTCGACAAGGGTGCCAGCGGCGACGACCGCGCCTTCTACGAGGGCAAGGTCGCGGTGGCGTCGTTCTTCGCGAAGAACTTCCTGCCGCTGCTGACCAGCACCCGCACCGTGATCGAGAACCTCGACAACGAGGTGATGGAACTCGACGAGGCGGCCTTCTAGACCGCTTCGTACGCGACAGGCCCCGGACTCTTCCCGGGGCCTTTTGCGTTGGTCCTGCGGCAAACTGGACGAATGACCAATGTCGCTCGCGTCGTTCTGTTTCTTGCGCTGGTGGCAACAACCGTGTTGACATTCGTCCTTGGCGTCACGGATCCGACCGGCACGCCGTCCTATCCCACGAAGTTTCTCGTCTGGAATCTGGTTCTCGCGTGGATCCCGGTATTTTTCGCGGCCTGCTTTGCGGCGGTGCGCCTTCGCCTTTGGCTGTTGCCGTTGGGTTTGGCCTGGCTGGCGTTCCTGCCGAATTCGCCGTATCTGGTGACCGATCTCGTGCATCTCGAGGAAGGCGTGGACTTCTGGCGTCACGTCTTGCAGTACGGGTTCGCGGCCTGGACGGGCATCCTCCTCGGCGTGGTGTCGTTGCGACTGGTGCATGATCGCATCGAGCGGGATTTCGGCGCGTTCGCCGGTTGGGTCGCGGTCATCGTTTCGATCCCACTATGTGCGATCGGCATCGTGATCGGGCGGTTCCAGCGTTGGAACTCCTGGGACTTGGTGAGACGGCCCAGAGAAGTGCTAGGGACCACACTGGAGTGGATGCGCTCGCCGTTCGCAGACACCACGTCGATCGGGGTGGCGCTGGCGGTGGCAGCGTTCTTCGGGCTGGCATACGTGACCATTTGGTCGCTCGGGGCCGCCTACGGTCGGACCGAACTCAATATGAGGTAAACACCTCATATTGCCGGGATGGGTCGACCGAGCAAACTAACCGGCGAACGAGTTCTCCAAGAATCGCTTGAGAATCCGCCGAGTCCTGGGCCGCAGCCTTTCTGCGAGCCGGTCGACACCGGCAACCAGCCAAACCGATTTGTCAGAAAGGCCATCTCCATGACCACACTGTCGCCACCCAATAAGCGGTTGAGCAAACGCGCCAAGATGGTGATAGTCGTTGCCGCGGCTTTCCTTGTGGCCGTCGCCGCAGTCGCGAGCATCATCGCGGTCGTTGGCCATCAGACGCTTGAGAAGAAGACCGTGTCGTATTCGTCTCAGGTCGCCCTCCCGTTCACCAACCTCAAGATTCCGGTCGGTATCGCAGTTGACGCCGCGGGCAGCGCGTATGTCGCCGACTACTACGACAGCATCGTGTGGAAGCTGCCACCGGGAGCGGAGGTCCCAATCGCGTTGCCGTTCAATGACATCAAGCACCCGACTGGTGTGGCACTGGATACCTCCGGCAACCTCTACGTCACCGATGGGGACAACAACCGTGTCCTGAAGCTGGCGCCGGGAGCAAGTGACGCGACCGTGATGCCGTTCACCGGACTCAAGAACCCCACGGGCGTGGCGGTCGACACCGCAGGTAACCTCTATGTCGCGGACTTCAACAACAGCCGCGTGCTGAAACTGTCGGCGGGCGCGAATGCCCCAGAAGTGTTGCCTACCAAGGGTCTCAAGTACCCTGAAGGTCTCGCGATCGACACCGCAGGCAACCTCTACATCGCTGACAAAGGCAATCGACGGGTCCTCAAACTCACGGCGGGAGCCAAGGCACCAGAAGTGCTGCCGTTCACCGGGCTCAAGGACGCCGATGGCGTCGCCGTCGACGGCAAGGGCAACGTCTACGTCGCAGACCAAGCCAGTCGAAAGTGGTGGATGCTGGCCGCGGGTTCTCATTCCCAGACGGAAATGCCTTCCGAGTACATAGGCGGTCCGTTTGGTGTCGCAGTGGACGCCGGCGGCACCCTGTACGTCACGGACGCCGGCAACGGCACGGTGCACAAGCTGGCGGCCGGGGCCAACAAACTGACGGTGCTGCCTTTCAACAACGTCTCTACCCCCTGGGGCGCAGCGGTCGATGCTTCGGGGAACCTGTACATCGCCGAAAGCGAACATGTGTTGAAGCTTGCCGCGGGTGCGAGCGCCCCCGCCGTATTGCCGCTCCCCGGCGTCCGGGCACCCGACGCGGTGGCAGTGGATACCGCGGGCAATCTCTACGTCGTCGAACCGGACAGCCAGAGGTACATCGAGAACAACAACCCCAAGGTGTGGAAGCTCGCCGCCGGGGCAACCGAGCCAACCCTGCTGCCGTTCCCCGGCCTCAAGGCACCCTCAGCGGTAGCGGTCGACACCGCGGGCAACCTCTACGTCACTGACATGTACAAAAACCGGGTATGGAAGCTGGCGGAGGGAGCGAACAACCCAATTGCGTTGCCGTTCAAAGACCTCGAGAACCCCGCTGGTGTGGCGGTCGATACCGCGGGCAACGTCTACGTCGCCGATCGTGATACCAAGCACGTTTATGAACTGGCGGCGGGGGCGAATAGCGCGACCGTGATGCCATTGCCTGGCCTCGAACGTCTGGATGCGATCGCGGTGGACAGCGCCGGCAACCTCTACATCACCGACGCCCATGATCCCTGCACCCATTCTGGCCCATGCACCTTCATCGACGAGACTGGTCGCGTCGAGGAGGGCCGGGTGTTGAAGTTCGCCACCAATTCGACCGTGCCGACAGTGTTGCCGTTCGACGGCCTGGATTACTCCAGGGGTATCGCGGTTGATGCCGCGGAGAACGTCTATGTCGTCGATGGCAGCGACCGGGTGCTGAAGCTGCCTGTGATGCAGGGCGAGGACGAATAGCCGTCAGGAGTTGAGGTAGGTCACCACCGCCAGCACGCGGCGGTGATGCGCCTGCGACGGCGGCAGGTCCAGTTTGGTGAAGATCGCCGACACATGCTTCTCGACCGCCCGCTCAGTGATCGAAAGATGCTGCGCCAGCGCGCTGTTGGAATGGCCCTCGGCCATCAGCTCAAGCACTTCGCGTTCGCGTGCCGTCAACCGATCCAGAACGGTGGCTTGCCGCCGGCTGCCGATCAGTTGACGCACCACCTCCGGGTCGAGCGCGGTGCCGCCCGACGCAACGCGGCGCAAGGCCGCGTCGAACTCGGCGATGTCGGTGACCCGGTCCTTGAGCAGATAGCCCACACCCTCCGGATTGCCCGCCAATAGTTCAGTGGCGTAACGGGTTTCGACCCATTGCGAGAACAGCAACACACCGACATCGGGATGCGAGCGGCGTAGCGCCACCGCGGCCACCAAGCCTTCGTCGGTGAACGTCGGCGGCATGCGAATGTCGACGACGGCGACGTCCGGTGTGAACGCGTTCACCGCTTCGATCAATTCGTCGGCGGTGCCCACCTTGGCCACCACCTCGTGGCCCCGTTCGAGTAGCAACTGCACGAGCCCGTCGCGCAGGATCGCGCTGTCTTCGGCGATGACGAGCCTGGTCACTGCTCGGTCCCCGGCGGAACAACGACCGTGACAACCGTGGGGCCGCCGGGCGGGCTGTCGATCTCCAACCGACCGTCGAGCATCGCAAGCCGATCGCGCAGCCCCGTCAGCCCCGAGCCGTTGCCGACCTGTGCGCCACCGGAGCCGTTGTCCTCCACGATGATTCGCAACTCATCCGCGTTGCCGTGGATCCGGACCGAGGCGTGGCTGGCACCCGAATGCCGTGACACGTTGGCCAGCAGTTCGGCGACACAGAAGTAGGCCATGGTTTCCACGCCGATCGACGGCCGGGTCGCGACGTCGACCGCCACCTCGACCGGGATGGGGTTGCGTGCCGCCAAGGTCTGAACCGCTTCGCCGAGGCCGAGATCCAGTGCGGGCGGGCGGATCCCGCGTATCACATCGCGCAGCTCGGTGAGCGTGTCCTTGGTATTGGCCAGCGCGTCGGAGACCAGTTCACGGCCACGCGTCACGTCGGACGCTGCGAAGTGCTCCTCGGCGCGAGCCAACGCCATCGCGACCGTGATCAGCCGGGCCTGTGTCCCGTCGTGCAGATCACGCTCGACGCGGCGCAGGGTGGCGGCCGGGTCGTCGACCGCATCCGCGCGGGCCCGTTCCAGCTCGCCGACCCTCCGCTCCCGTTCGGTCGGACCGAGCAGGGCGCCGGCCACCCACACGTGGGCGCGGCCGAGCCCCAGCATCAGCCAGCCCAGGCCGTACAGCGCGACGACGCCGCCGGCGGACATCAACAGATACGCCGGCAGTGAGTCGACCGGTTCGCCAAGCGTGACGAACGGCTCGCCCAGCGCCGCCCACACGACAGGCGAGACCACCAACGCTCCGGACATTGCCACACCGACCAAGACGAAGTAACCGATCGGTGTCATCAGCACCGCGTGCAGCGCAAGGAATCCGAGGCTGCGCCAGCCGACTCCGTCGGTCAGCGCGGCCGCAACCGTGTGCAGCCGGCCCGCGGGTCGAACGAATGGTGGCGGCGCGTCGATCGTCGTACCCAGCAGCCGCGCCAGTGACCGGTACAGGCGGTTCCATGCGCGGCCGCTCATCACCACCAGAGCCAGCAGCGGAATGCCGACGAGCGTGGCCATCAGCAGCCCGGAGGCAAGGCCCGCGAAGAAGATGAACGCGACGCCGACGACCGCAAGGACGCTGACCAGCACGAAGTACAGGTAGGCCCGCCACGCCGGGGCACGCAGCGGAACCAGCAGCGTTCGGGTCCAATCCGATTGGGTCGCAACGGCAGTCGTCATCACGTCAGCGATCGTCGCGCCGCGGGCCCGCCCTCCATGGTGGTGTCCCGCGAATGTGTGGTGGGGCTAGCCACACCGGCCATGCAGACAAAAAGGGCGGGTTCGGGAGGACACTTGAGGGCGTCTCATTAGTTCTCGCGCGTCCGGCTTTCACCTCTATGCCGGCACTTCGGATCAGTCACTCCCGAACCCGTCGTGCGCTCGATCGTACGCCTGTGATTGCGGCCACACCAGAGGAAATTTGGGCGCTATTTGTCCCTTGTTCGCAGTAGTGCGCGGGTGCGTTCACGGCCGTCGGCAGACGGGTCGAAGGTGACGGCGGCGAACTCGTCGACGCCCGCTGCGGCCAGCTCGTCGAGACGGTCGGACACCGTTTTCTCGTCACCGATGATCGCGGCATCCTCCGGTCCCGCGTATCCCTCACGGTCGAGCATCGCGCGGT
>DASRJA010000385.1:0-3257 GCA_035649695.1 Mycobacterium sp.
CCACACGGCGACCGCCAGGTCAGAATGGCTCGTACGCTGAATCTCGTACGCTGAATCTTCACTGGGGCCTCCCACATCTGTGGCTCTACCGGCCAGGACCCATTTCCTGTCGGCAACCCACGTTCACATGTGAGCGAGGCCCCAGCCCCCCATACCGTCTAGACGGCGACCAAATCGTCGGCGTGTACGGCGGGCCGGCGCATTTCGGCGGGCAGATCCGACGTCGACTGGCCCAGCATCGTGGCCAGTTCAGCGGCGTCGTAGGCCACCACACCGCGGGCCACCATCGTCGCGTCCTGTGTGCGCAGCTCGACGACGTCGCCGCCGTAGAACCGTCCCGACAGCCCCGTAATGCCCGCGGGCAGCAGCGAACGTCGTTGCCGCACAACGGCACGCACCGCTCCGTCGTCAAGCGTCAGCGCGCCAGCAGACTCGGCGGCGTAGCGGACCCAGAACCTGCGCGCCGACATGCGTTCGGCCCGCGGCGCGAACACCGTGCCGACCGACGCGTCGGCCAGCGCCGTGGCGGCATCGGATGCGGCGGCCAACAACACCGGCACGCCGGCATCGGCTGCCAGCAACGCAGACGACAGCTTCGAGGCCATGCCGCCGGTGCCCAGATGGCTACCCTGGCCTGCCACCACACCGTCGAGGTCGGCGGGGCCTGCGACCTCAGGGATGAAGCGCGCGTTGCCTTTTCGCGGATCCGAGTCGTAGAGCCCGTCGATGTCGGAGAGCAGCACCAGCGCGTCGGCGCCCACCAGATGGGCAACCAACGCGGAAAGCCGGTCGTTGTCGCCGAACCGGATCTCGTTGGTGGCCACGGTGTCGTTCTCGTTGACGATCGCGACGGCGTGCAGCGCCCGCAGCCGGTCCAGCGTGCGCTGGGCGTTCGTGTGCGACACCCGTCGCGAGATGTCGTGCGCGGTCAGCAGCACCTGGCCCACTGTGCGGTGGTAGTGGGCGAACGCCGTGCTCCACGAGTTCACCAGCGCCACCTGCCCGACGCTGGCCGCAGCCTGTTTGGTGGCCAGATCGGTGGGCCGCTTGGACAGCCGCAGCGGTTCGATCCCTGCCGCGATCGACCCCGACGACACGATCACCACGTCCGAGCCGGCCTTCATCCGGCCTTCGATCGCGTCGGCCAACACGGCCAACCTGCTCGCGTCGAACACCCCGGACGGTGTAGTCAGCGCGGTGGTACCGACCTTGATGACCACGCTGCGCGCGGTGCGAACGGCCTCCCGATGCTGGCTGGTCATTCTTTGTGCTCTCGACGTTGGCGTCTGGCAGCTTTCCGCTCGTCGGCCCCCACCCGGTCGTTGCGGTCCAACCGCCCGTCGGTGCCGCGCCCGGTTGGCGTCACATCCACACCCGCCGGCGTCTGGGGCTCCCAGTCGAAAGTCATATCGCCGATGGTCACCGCGCAGCCGGGCTTGGCGCCGAGACGCAGCAGCTCGTCTTCCACGCCGAGCCGGGCCAGCCGGTCCCCGAGGTAGCCCACGGCCTCGTCGTTATCGAAATTGGTTTGGTTGATCCATCGTTCGGGCCGCGTGCCGCGCACGACGAAGCCACCGTGACCGTCGGATTCGACCGCGAAGCCGCTCTCGTCCACCGGAATCGGGCGGATGACTGGGCGACGCGGCACCATCTCCGGCTGCGCGTCGCGGTACGCCGACACCATGTCCCACAGGGCAAACGTCAACGGCCGCAAGCCTTCATGGGTGACGGTCGACACCTCATACACCGGCCAACCAAAGCGCCGGACGATCTCCTCGCGCACGAAGTCGGCCAGCTCCCGCGCCTCCGGCACGTCGATCTTGTTGAGCACCACCGCCCGCGGCCGCTCGGCCAGGTCTCCCAGTGTCGAATCGCCTTGCAGCGTCGGCGTATACGCGGCCAGCTCGGCCTCCAGTGCCTCGATGTCGGAGATCGGATCCCGGCCGGGTTCCAAGGTCGCGCAGTCGACGACGTGCACGAGCACCGCGCAGCGTTCGATGTGCCGCAGGAAATCCAGGCCAAGGCCGCGGCCGTCGGACGCACCGGGGATCAGGCCGGGCACATCCGCGACGGTGAAGGTGTGGTCGCCCGCCGACACCACGCCAAGGTTGGGCGCCAGCGTCGTGAACGGGTAGTCGGCGATCTTCGGCTTGGCCGCCGAGATGGCCGACACCAACGACGACTTGCCCGCCGACGGAAATCCGACCAGGCCGACGTCGGCGACGGTCTTGAGTTCCAGCGTGAGGTCGCGGACCTGCCCCTTTTCGCCGAGCAGCGCGAAGCCGGGCGCCTTGCGGGCCCGCGACGCCAGCGCGGCGTTGCCGAGTCCGCCGCGTCCACCGGCGGCGGCTTCGAATCGGGTGCCCGCGCCGACGAGGTCGGCGAGCAGCCTGCCGTTGTCGTCGAGCACCACAGTGCCGTCGGGAACCTTGACCTCCAGGTCGGCACCCGCGGCGCCGTCTCGGTTGCTGCCCGCACCCTGCTTGCCCGACGGCGCGACGATGTGTGGGTGGAAGTGGAAATCGAGCAGGGTGTGCACCTGCGGGTCGACGATCAAGACGACACTGCCGCCGCGGCCGCCGTTGCCGCCGTCGGGTCCGCCGAGCGGTTTGAACTTCTCGCGATGGACCGAGGCGCAGCCGTTGCCGCCGTTACCTGCCCGCGCGTGGATGACGACGCGGTCTACGAAGCGCGGCATTGCGATGAACCTCCGAATGTAACGCCCACGCGGGAAAGGGCTTGCGATCCCGCCGTGTCGTTACAGTCGCGAAGCCTAGGCCTGGGGAGCGGACGGTCGCACCACGCTGACCGTCTTGCGGCCCCGCTTGGTGCCGAACTCCACCGCGCCGGGGGCGGTCGCGAACAGCGTGTCGTCGCCGCCACGGCCGACATTCACGCCGGGGTGGAAGTGGGTGCCGCGCTGACGGACCAGGATCTCGCCGGCCTTCACGATCTGGCCACCGAACCGCTTGACGCCGAGCCGCTGGGCGGCTGAGTCGCGACCGTTACGTGAGCTGGAAGCGCCCTTCTTGTGTGCCATTCGTTCGCTCCCCTTACTTGATGCCGGTGACCTTGAGGACCGTCAGCTGCTGACGGTGACCCTGCCGCTTGTGGTAGCCGGTCTTGTTCTTGAACTTGTGAATGCGGATCTTGGGACCCTTGGTGTGCTCGAGCACCTCGCCGGTCACGGCGACCTTCTCCAGCGCCTTGGCGTCGGTGGTGACCTTCGCGCCATCGACGACCAGGGCGACGGGCAG
>DASRJA010000386.1:0-2719 GCA_035649695.1 Mycobacterium sp.
TCGGCCGGGTCGAACAGCGTGATCGTCGCGTCCGGCCCCGCCGCGACCCGTAGTCGGTAAGCCGACACCAGGCCCGAAATTCCGCCCCCGACAACGGCATACGACGCAGTCACAGGGAATGCACCAATGTCACGACGTCGGTGATCACGGCTGGATCGGTGCTGGGAAGCACGCCGTGGCCGAGGTTGAACACGTGGCCCGCCGCACCGGCGTCGACCGCACGGCGGCCGTCTTCCACCACCGCGCGCACCGCGCGCTCCGCTACGTCGAACCCGGCCAACAACACCACCGGGTCGAGATTGCCCTGCAGCGCGGTGCCCGGTTGCACGCGTGCGGCGGCGTCGGTCAGCGAGGTGCGCCAGTCCACCCCCACCACCGTCGCACCCACCTCAGACATCGCGCCGAGCAGCTCGGCGGTCCCGACGCCGAAATGCGTCATCGGCACACCCGCCCCGGCGAGCGCGGCAAACACCCTGCTGCTGTGGGGCTGCACGTAGCCGCGGTAGTCGGCGAGCGACAGCGTGCCCGCCCAGGAGTCGAACACCTGAATAGCGTCGACGCCCGCTGTCACCTGGACCTGCAGGAACGCGATGGTCACGTCGGCCAGCGTCGTCATCAAGGCGTGCCAGGTTTCGGGTTCGCCCAGCATCATCGCCTTGGTGCGCTCGTGGTGGCGGCTGGGACCGCCCTCGACGAGGTAGGACGCCAGCGTGAACGGTGCGCCTGCGAAACCGATGAGCGGGACGTCCCCGAGCTCCGACACCAGTTGCGACACCGCCTGCGCAATGGGCTCAACCTGTTGCGGCTCAAGTGTTTTCATGGCTTTCACATCGGCGATGCTGCGCACCGGATGTTCGATCACCGGTCCGACATCGGGCACGATGTCGAGCTCGATACCGGAGGCCCGCAGCGGCACAACGATGTCGGAGAACAGGATTGCGGCGTCCACGCCGTGACGGCGGATCGGTTGCATCGTGATTTCGGTGATCAGCTCGGCGTCGAAGCACGCCTGCATCATCGTGTTCTTGGCCCGCAGCTCCCGGTATTCGGGCAGCGACCGGCCGGCCTGCCGCATGAACCACACCGGCACGCGGCTGGGTTTGCGGCCGGTGGCTGCGGCCAGATAGGGCGACTCGGGCAGCTCGCGACGGGTAGTCATCGGATGCAATGCTGCCATGCGGCATCAGCCGTCTTTATCGTCGTCCTGGTCTTGCTGGACAAGGTACGGCGGCCACGGTCGCGGCGTGATGCAGCGCGGGATCGCCGGCTGGGTTCCGCTCGGCGGGTTCTCCCATTCGAACTCGACGTTCTTCCACTGGGCGGGTAACTCGAACGATGCGCGCAGGCACTTGAATGCGGCCCTGCCAAACGACGTGGTCTGACTGGAGAAGCCGACGCGTCGGAACGAGACATACTCGCCGGCGAACCGTGCGTCGTCGAATGACGTGTCCTTGCCGTTGAAGGCGGCGCCGTCGAAGGACGCACTGCGGGCCCGAAACGTCGCACCCGCGAACATTACGTCGGAATCGAAATTGGCGCCGTCGAACCACACGTGCCTGCCGTTGAACCTCGCGCCGGCAAACCAGGCGTCCTCGAACAACACACCAGTGAGGTCGAAGTCGTTACCGGACCAGCTGGTGTCGGCCGTGCGGACAAGCCGTTGTGCCAGCACGCGAACGATCGTGTCGCGGACCTCACGATCGTTCTGGCGCATCGCCTGCCGCCGCGTCTCGTCGATGTTGACCGCCGGTGGATTCGCCGACCACGTTGTGGTGGAGACGAATTCGCTGAGATGGTTGCTGCCCGAATCCGGTTCGTACGGCATACGCAAGTAACCGCACAGCACGTCGATGCATTGCTGGCGTCGCGCGAAGACTGGGCTTTCGTCGGCGGCGGCCATCGCGTACACGCCCGCGATGCGAACCGCGGTGTCCGAATCACCCAACTGCGTCGACGCCGCGCCGAATCGCTGCGCGAATTGCGTTCGATCCGAGTCCTTTTGGCGCCGATACAGCACCACAAGCGCGACCGCGATCACCGCGCCCACGACCGCGGGCAGCGATACTTTGACGACGCCGCCGCTGCCCGGGGTGGCGTGCTCGAAGAGGTCGCCGCTGATCCACCACGTCGCTAAGGCGGCCAGTCCGACACCTAGTGCGACCGCCGCGGCGAGCGCTGCGATCAACGGAATCCGCGGGCTGCGACGCCGCACGGCGGTGGCCCACGTCCGCGCACCACGCCGGAGGGTTTGGGAGGGCCGGAAGGCCCACGCGAGCAAACCACCGACGACGACGCCGACAACGACCGCCGCCGTCACGCGAACGGGCAGCCGCCCAGCAATCGACAGGCCGGGTCTTCCCGACAGCGCGGGAAGGCCAAGCGCCCAGAACGCCGCCCACCCTGCCGCGACCGCGGCGCCCACGACGATCGCCGCCGCCACAGCCACCGGAGTGCTGCGCAGCAGCCGGGGTCGTCGCAGCGCTGGATCCGCTTGGATCTGGGGCTTTTCTTGCTGGTCGTCGCGGTTTGGGCGGGCGATTTCCTCGATGGCGTCCGCAACCCGTTCCGGCATGATCACATACGTCTCACCTCCTCCGCGCTGGTCGCGCACCAAATCGGCGCGCCTGCGCACAGGCCTGCCAAGATGGTCTACCGTCAAACGGCATGACCACCGCCGAACCGGCTCAGTTCCGCGAAGCGGTGGCGGCGATGAATGCCA
>DASRJA010000387.1:0-3511 GCA_035649695.1 Mycobacterium sp.
CCGGATCGGAGATCACCCGTACGCTCAGGCCCTTCTGTGCGATGGCCTTGATCACGTTGCGCTGGTTCTCCGCACGATCAAGATCGCCGCCGGGCAGCAACTTGCGCTCGCGTACGAACCAGAGGGCTTCCTCACCAGCTATGGTGATCTTGCCCTCGGGATAGTTGAAGCCGTGGGAGCTAAATGCTGTCTTGTTGGTGACCGTCACGCCATGCAGATCTTCGGTGAGTTTGATGAAACCTTCGAAATCGATCAACGCCACATGGTCCATCCGGACGCCGGTTAGATTCTCCACAGTACGGACGGCCAGCGGGGCGCCTCCAAATGCGAACGCCGCATTGATCTTGTTCTTGCCGTAGCCAGGAACATTGACGTACATGTCACGCGGGAACGAGATGATGTAGGCCTTGTTCCGCTTTGCATTGAGGTGCACCAGCAGCATCGTGTCGCTGCGCCCGTTGCCTTCATTTCCGGGATCGCGGCTATCCGAGCCGAGCAGCAGGTAGTTCAGTGTGCCGGTCTCCTGCGCCTCCTTTGGGGGACGAGCAGAGGCTTCATCGGCGGGCAGTTCGACACCTCGATTGAGGTTCTCGGTAAGGCTGCGGTCGATTGTCGCCTTGTACACCAGCAGCCCCGTGGCGATGACCGCGACGAGCAGGACGGCCACGGCGATCAGGATCGGCGGCAGCAGTCGACGCCGTTTGGGCGTGCTGACATCGTCGTCTGGTCCAGATTCGCGCGTCATGGTGGTCTGGGTCATGGGCTTCCTTTTTTGGGGAAGAGCAACCGGCAGTCTATGCGGCCGGTGCGTTGCATCCTGGTGATCCCACCGATCGTTACCTGACTTTCTGGGAGCCGCTGATTGGTGGTGGCCGTTACGATCCGTATATGTCACGCGCCGAAGAAGCTGCGCGAAGGGCCGCGCTTGCAGCAGCCCAGGCGCGTGGCGAATCCCTCCAAGCACAGAAGCTCATTGATGAGTTCGTCGCCGCTGCCAAGGCCAGGGCGATTGCTCCGAATCCGCTGCGGGCGACGCTGTATAACGGCCAGTCTGTGAAGACGGACAAAGTCGGCTGGTACCTCCGCAAGAACCAGAGCCTGGCCATTGGTGAAGATGGCTCCTATTACGTATTGACCGTTCCGGGCGGTTTCCGCGAGCGGTTCTCCGGCGTGAAGCTGAAGGCGACACCGCCGCCGCTAGTGGTTGGCAGGGGTGGCCGCGACGGCGAGTCCGGTGATCTTGCGGACTTCCTCAAGTGGAGGCTCGAGGCCGGCTAGCTCGAATTGATCAACGCAGTTCGGCTGTCGATGTCGCGAAGTGGGCGACGGTGCCGGCGAGTGCCCGCATGTAATGGTCAAGGACGTCCCGGTTGACGTTGTCGATGTTGTCGCAAGCGTCGTGGTAGCAGCGGTCATAGCGCACGCGGGCCTGTCCGCCCCAGGCCTTGGCTTGCTGGCGCGTCTTCCTCTCAGCGTCGCCGTTCTCCGCGCCGCCGACGGGGATGCCCGCCTCGATGAACGCTGATTCGTCGTCTCCGACGAACTCGATGATCTCCGGAGTCTTCACGCCGGTCTTCGTCAGCTGGTCGGCGAGCACCCGCCCGATGGTGGCCGAACCCGGGGGTCCTGCGGTCTCCGCGTCGCGGCCTTCGCCACCCTGGACGAAGTAGCCGCCGTTCGGGGAGGCCACCATGTCCACGTTCAGATAGAGCTTGATCTTCTTGCGGTTCCCGGCCGACAGGCCCTCCACGTAGGCTCTCGAGCCCTCGGCGCCATTCTCCTCGCCGCCAAAGAACGCGAACCGCACCGCGTTCTGCACCGACGGGTCGTCGCCGAGCTGGGTGGCGATCTCCAGCAGGGTCGCCACCCCTGAGCCGTTGTCGACGATCCCCGGGCCGTCCTCGACCGAGTCGAGGTGGGCGCCGATCATCACGACCTGGCCAGCGTCTCCAGTGCTCGTCTGCGCGATGACGTTGCGCTGCGGCCCGCTACTGCGCCGGTCTTGGTCCGCCTCGTAGGTCGGGGTGCTGACCTTGAAGCCGGCGCGGCGTAGCACGCCGACCACGTAATCGACGCTCGCGTCGTAGCCGGCGGTCCCGGAGGCCCGATTACCGCCGTGCTCGTCGGCGATCTTCTGTAATGCCTGAAGGTGCTTCATTGCCCTGGCATCGCTCACCTCGCCGGACAGTTGCTGCACCGATGACCCCTCAGGCGCGGTGGCCTTGGGGGTTCGCGGCGGCGCCGGCGCCGTGGGCGAGGGCGGCACCGGAGACGGCGGCACCGGGGGCGGCGGCTGCACCGCGCCCGACCCGCAGGCCGCGGTGGCAAGAACGACCGAGATCCCTACGAACGCGAGTCTGATACGCGACCACATCAGCCCCGAGGTCGATATCAGCATGAGCGTCTCCTTAGCGCGGCTATGTATAACTACACGATGCGCTCTGGGAACCGGTTCATGTTGAGACAACGATTGTGGCGGCCACAAGGATCCCTCGCTCCCGCATCCAGCGGCCGCGAAGACGGCGGACATGGCGGCCGAGTGACTCGCCGAAGCGCTCCTCGCTCCCCACGCCAGTAGGCAGAGTCAAATCGAGAATTAGCCGTGTCGCCGTAGCTCGTGGAAGAAGTCGTCGATGACATACAGGTCCCCCGAGGACATCACCGTGTCGTAGACGTGCTTGCCGACCGCGAGGTCGAGCACCCCTAAGCCGAAGGGTGAGAAGATCACCGGCCGATCCGCCGGCAGTGTCACCCGGCCGGCCATCACATCGTTCAATGTGCCGAGCAGGAAGTCGCGGTTGCCAGTGAGCTGCTCGACCAGATGTGGCGAGGTGTTGGCCTTGAGGCAATGCTCGATGTCGTCGACAACATTGGTAGAGGCAAGCAGAATCTGTGGCGAGAGGTCCCGCAGCGACACGTGCAGCACCAGCGGATTGTGCTCAAACCATGACGGCTCCTGGACGTGTGGCTCAGCGGCGACCGTGGCGAAAACCACCAGGTCGCTGGACCGAATTAACGTCTCGGCATTGTCGTGCACTGTTACCTGACTGGTGGTGTCGACCTGTTCCAGATACTCGCGAAAACCCGCCGCGCTGTACGCCGACAGGTCATGCACGCCGATCTCATTGAACGACCAGCCCGTACCGGCCAGGAACGTGTGAATGTAACGGGCGATCAGACCTGTCCCGACGAACCCGATACGAGTTGGGCGGGGCCTGCTACGGCTGAGCCAATCAGCCGCCAAAGCCGCCGATGCCGCCGTCCGGGTGGCGCTGATGATCGAGCTCTCCAGGCAGGCGAACGGATATCCGGTGTCATGATCATTCAAGATCAACACCGCCGACGCCCTCGGAATCCCGGCGGCCACATTCTCCGGGAAACTTGAAATCCACTTCAACCCGTCCACCCGGTCCGGTCCGCCGATCGACGCCGGCAACGCGATGATCCGAGACGACGGACGATCCGGAAAACGCAGAAAATACGATGGCGGATTCACCGAATCCCCGGCACC
>DASRJA010000388.1:0-7524 GCA_035649695.1 Mycobacterium sp.
CCGCCGAACAGGACGCGGCACTGCGCAGCGGGCTGCAGCAGGCCGCACCCACGCTGGACCAGGTGTCGGAAGTCTTCAGCGGTGTTCGTGATGCCTTGCCGCAAACGCTGGCCAACCTGGCCATCGTCATCGACATGCTCAAGCGGTACCACAAGGGCCTGGAGCAGACCCTGGTGATTCTGCCGCAGGGCGCTGCGATCGCGCAGGCTGGAACGCTCTTCGACAACGTTGGCCAACTCCCGTTGGCGCTGTCGATCAACCAGCCGCCGCCGTGTTTGACCGGGTTCCTGCCTGCGTCGGAATGGCGATCACCGGCCGACACCAGCATGGCGCCGCTGCCGTCGGGCACCTACTGCAAGATCCCAAAGGACACCCAGGCCAACGCCGTTCGTGGTGCGCGTAACTATCCGTGTGCGGATGTCCCAGGCAAGCGCGCGGCTACACCGAGGGAATGCCGCAGCAACGAACCGTACGTGCCGCTGGGCACCAACCCGTGGTACGGCGACCCGAACCAGATTCTGTCGTGCCCGGCCCCGGCAGCCCGCTGCGACCAGGGAGTCAATCCCGGGCGAGGCGTCGTCCCGGCACCGACGGTGAACAATGGATTGAACCCGCTACCCGCGGATCAATTGCCCCCGCCGTCGGCGTCGTCGGCACCGGTCAGCGACCCGCTGTCCCCGCCCGGGCGCGGTACGGTCCAGTGCAGTGGGCAGCAGCCGAACCCGTGTACGTACACTCCGGCACAAGGACCACCCGGTTCCGTGGCGGTCTACAGTCCGTCCAGCGGTGAGGTGGTCGGACCTGACGGCATCAGGTACAACGTCAGCAATTCGAGTAAGCCAGGAGAAGACGGATGGAAGGAGATGCTGGCACCCGCCAGCTGAACCCCACCGATGCTGATGAAACGCCGGATGAGTCGTTAGCAGTATCTACAGAAGACCAAACCGAAGAAGCCACCGAACTCCAAGCACCAGAGCCAGCCGATGAGGCCGCCGGGGACGATCGGCGGCAGGGGCGCCTCGGCATCGGCTGGGCGCTGGGGATCTGCGCCGCGCTGCTCGTCTTGGCTGCGGGGGCGGGCGTGGGTGGCTACTTTGCACTGCGGTCCCATCAGGACAGCGAGGCGATCGCGCGCGCCGACGCGGCCGCGTTGGTAGCCGCCAAGGATTGCGTGGCGGCGACGCAGGCCCCAGATGGCGCCGCCATGCTCGCCAGCCAGTCCAAAATCATCGAGTGCTCGACGGGTGCCTTCGGTGTGCAGGCCCCTCTGTACGCCAGCGTGCTGGCCGAGGCCTACCAGGCCGCCAACGTCCAGGTGAAGGTGTCGGACATGCGCGCCGCGGTGGAGCGGCACAACGACGACGGTTCGGTCGACATCCTGGTGGCGTTCCGGACGCAGGTGACGAACTCGGAGGCGGCAGGCACGGAGCAGGGTTATCGGCTACGGGTGCAGATGGCACCAGCCGACGGCACCTACAAGATCGCCGACATGAAACAGGTCGCCTCGTGACGGCAGTGCTCGACGCGATGCCGGACACGGCCGACGACGACTCGGCACCCGAGTCGCCGACCGCGTCGTGGTTGGCGAGAGCCGGCGCGTTCTCGATCGACGTGCTGTTGGGCATTGCGGTGATCGCCACGATGGCGCTGCTGACCCTGTCCGCGCCGCAGCGTGGCTGGCTGTGGTGGGTGTTGACAGCCACGGCGGGGCTGATTTTCGTGCTGATTGCGGTCAATCGGGTAGTGCTGCCATGGCTCACCGGGTGGTCGCTGGGCCGTGCGGTGTTCGGCATCGCCGTGCGCAAGCGCGATGGCTCGCCGGTGGGTCTCGCGCGACTGGTTGGTCGTGACCTTGCCCATCTGCTCGACACCGCCGCGCTGTTGGTCGGATGGCTGTGGCCGCTGTGGGATCGCGGCCGACGCACCTTCGCCGATCTGTTGCTGCGCACCGAAGTACACAAGGTGGACCGCCCGCAGCGCGACGCGCGAAGGCCTGCCGCGGTGGCGCTCATTGTGGCGACGCTGTTGTGCGCGGCGGGGGTGGGGCTGAGCTATCTGGTGGTGTACCGGCATGACCGAGCGGTCGACACGGCTCGCACACAGATTTCGGAGGAGGGGCCGCGCATCGTCGAGCAGATGTTGAACTATGACGTCGAGACGTTGCAGCAGGACTTCTCCCACGCGCAGTCGCTGACGACCGACGCCTACCGGCCGCAGTTGATCGCCCAGCAGCAGGCGGTGCAGAAGGCGGGCGCCACCAAGAACGAGTATTTCGCGGTGAGCAGTGCGGTGCTCTCGGCGACGCAGCAGCACGCGTCGATGCTGGTGGCACTCCAGGGCCAGCGTGGCAGCGACCCCAAGGACCTGAAGTTCATCACCGCGACGGTGCGGGTGGACTTCGATAAATCACGCGACGGGCAGTGGCGGGTCGCGAATCTCACCGTACTGAAAAAGCCGCAGATGAATCAGGCCGGTCAATGAGTCCGCGGCGCAAGCTCGACGCCGACGAGCATGATTTCTTCGCTGTGGTGCCCAAGCCGCCGCGGCGCTGGGGTCTGCCGATCATAAGCTTGCTGGCGACGCTGTTGATCGCGGCAGCGATCGCCGGCAGCACGCTCATGCTGATTCAGCATGTGAAGGATCACAAGGAAACGGTCAAGGCGGTCGAGGCGCGGGACTACGTGCGCGAGTTCATGACCCAATACACGACGCTGGATCCGTTCCACGCCAACGACTATGCGGATCGAATCCTCGCCCAGGGCACCGGCGACTTCGCGAAGATGTTCAAGGAGAAGCAGAACGAGATCATGATCCAGGTTGCGCGCGCCGAGCCCACCACAGGCACTGTGCTCGAGGCGGGCGTGCAGCGGTGGAACGACAACGGCAGCGCCGACGTGCTGGTCGCGACGAAGATGTCCACGAAGTCGCCGGACGGCAAGTCGAATGTCGAAAGCGGAAACCGTTGGGTTGCAACGGCTATCAAGGAAGGACAGCAGTGGAAGATCAGCAACCTGATTCAGGTGATCTGACCACCGACGCCCAATCACCGGATCAGCCGGCGGATGCTGCGAAGATGCCGACCGGTAAGGCGGCCCGTCACCGCCATCGGATGCCGCTTCGCAAAGAGCTTGCAGCGAACCGTGAGGACGCGGACGACACCGCGACCGACGATCAGGCCTCGGCCGACGCAGAGCCCGAGCTCGAGACCGCCGAAGCCGAACCCGCGCCGCCACGGCGGCGGTGGAGCCTGTTCCGTCGGCGCACGAAAACACCTGAACCCGAAACTGTTTCAGAGCCGGCGGATGACGTGGCGGAACCGGAGCAGGCGGAGGCCGAGCCCGAGCCGGCGGTCGACGAGACCACGGAGGCCGCGGAAGCCGAAGTAGCCTCTGACGCCCAGGACGCGCCGGCCGAGGAACAGATTCTGGTGCCGCACCGTCCCGCGGGCAAGCGGCTGACCATCGCGGCGGCCGCCGCCGGTGTCGTGTTCGTCGGTGCGGCGGCGTTCGCGGGTGCGACGCTGCAGCCGTACCTCGCCGATCGTGCCTTGGTCCACACCAAGCTCGACATCGCCAGGACCGCCGCCAACGCGATCACCACGCTGTGGAGCTACACGCCAGACGACATGGACAGGCTGCCGGACCGGGCCGCCGGCTACTTGGGCGGCGACTTCGCCAATGAGTACCGCAAGTACATCGATGCGATCGTCGCTTCGAACAAGCAGGCGCAGGTCACCAATACCACGCAGGTGATGGGGACGGCGGTCGAATCGGTGTCGCCGAACGAGGCCACTGCACTGGTCTACACCAACTCGGTGGCCACCAGCCCGGTGTCGAAAAACATTCCGTCCCTGCGGTACCTGTCCTACCGGCTGACGATGCAGCGGCACGACTCGGACTGGTTGATCACCCGCATGTCGACGGTGACGTCTTTTGATCTGACCCCGCAGCTGTAGCGGCCAGACGCGCGGTCATGCCCGTTGTCTCTCCCGTCTCTGAACGGGCGACGGTTGTTGCACTGCTGCTGCTCACGTTCGCGACCGGACTCGTCGATGCGGTCAGCGTGCTGGAGCTCGGCCATGTGTTCGTCGCGAACATGACGGGCAACGTTGTCTTCCTTGGTTTCTGGCTCGCTCCGCATACCGTCGTCGACGTCACCGCCGCCCTAGTCTCCTTTGTGAGCTTCGTGGCGGGCGCGGTCATCGGCGGACGCCTGGCGCGGCACCTCGACCAACATGTGCGGCGCTGGCTGACCGTGGCGCTCGGTGTCGAAGTGGTGATGCTCGCGGTGCTCTCGATTCTCAGCGGAACGGGTGTGCTCGACTACCACGACAACAGAAAACTGATTCTGATCGCGGGCCTGGCGGTCACGTTCGGGATCCAGAACTCCACTGCGCGGCAGTTCGGCGTACAAGAGCTATCGACCACGGTCCTGACGACCACAATCTCGGGACTCGGATTCGACAGCCGATTGGCCGGCGGCTCCGGTGAACGCGAGAAGCTTCGCTACAGCGTGGTGCTCATGCTGTGTGCGGGTGCCGCGGTCGGCGCGACAATGACCCGGTTCACCGTCGCGCCGGTGATTGCAGTTGCTGCGGTCGTGGTGGCCGTCAGCGCTGCACTCTTCGTATTCGGCCCGCGTCGGCAGGAGGTGGCCGCGGGATAGTCTCGCTGTATGCCATCAGTACTCGTCACCGGTGCAGGACGTGGAATCGGCAAGGCCATCACCGAGCACCTGGCTGCCCGTGGCTGGGACGTGATCGCGGGGGTCCGCAGCGAACGTGATGCCGAGGCGATCGCCGCGTTGGCCCCACAGCGCATCTCCTCGGTCATCCTCGACGTCACCGATGCCGGACACATCGCCGCGCTGAACGAATCGCTGCCTGAGCGGCTGGACGCGGTCGTCAACAACGCGGGCATTGTGGTGAGCGGGCCGATGGAAGCCGTAACGCCTGAGGACTGGCGAAAGCAGCTGGAAATCAACGTGATCGGTCAGCTGGCCGTCACCCGGGCGGTGCTGCCGCGGCTGCGAGCGTCGCGGGGACGGGTGGTGTTCATCTCCAGCGTCAACGGCCGCATGTCGATGTCGCTCGTCGGCGCGTACTGCGCCAGCAAGTTCGCCTTGGAAGCGGCCGCCGACGCGCTGCGAATGGAGTTGCGGCCGTGGCGCATTGGCGTCGCGATCGTCGAGCCCGCGCAGACGGACACCGACATGTGGCGTACCGCAGACGACATGGCCGAGGAGGCCGAGGCCGCACTGGCACCGGAACACCGAGCGCTGTACGCCAGACATCTGTATGGCTTCAAGAAGACGATCCCGGTGTCCCAGAAGCTGGCCGTCCCCGCCAAGAAGGTGTCCGCGGTCGTGGAGGAGGCGCTGACCGCCCGTCGGCCCCGCGCCCGGTACGTCGTCGGTATCGGTCCCAAACTGCAGGTGGCAGTGATCACGAAGCTGCCGACCTCGGTGCGCGACTTGGTGCTGCGACGTGTATCCGGTCAGCCCTAGTGTTCGTCAAGCGCAGCACTCAAGCGCCCGAGAGCTTCTTTGCCTGTGAAGCCGCTGGGCTGCAATGGCTTTCGGCCGCCGACGGCGGCGTGCCATGCGCCCGGGTGATCGCATACGACGACACCAGCCTGACACTCGAACGGTTGGACGTCGCTGCGCCGACCCGGGCTGCCGCGCACGAGTTCGGCCGTCGGCTGGCCCGCACGCACGACGCCGGGGCAGACGCGTTCGGCGCAGCGCCCCGCGGCTGGACCGGTCCCGGCTACTTCGGGCCGCTGCAGCAACCGCTGCCGATGTCGTACGCCGCCAGCGACCGGTGGGGCAGTTTCTACGCGAACGAGCGGCTCGCACCGATGGCCGAGCGCGCGGCACCGAGCCTGGCCGCGTCGGCTCGCGACGACATCGACGCGGTGATGGCGCGCTGCGCTGCAGGCGATTTCGACGACGACGATCCGCCCGCCCGGCTGCACGGTGACCTGTGGAGCGGAAACGTGATGTGGACGCCCGGTGGTGCGGTGCTGATCGACCCGGCGGCGCACGGCGGACACCGCGAGACGGACCTCGCGATGTTGGCCCTGTTCGGCTGTCCGCACTTCGATGCGGTGATCGCTGGCTATCAGGAGCACCGGCCGCTGCGCGACGGCTGGCGAGACCGCGTCGGGCTGCAGCAACTCTACCCGCTGCTGGCTCACGTCGTGCTGTTCGGCGGCGGGTACGCCAGGCAGGCGTCAGCCGCCGCGTCGAGCGCGTTGCGTGG
Source organism: Mycobacterium sp. (assembly GCA_035649695.1). Lineage (GTDB taxonomy): Bacteria > Actinomycetota > Actinomycetes > Mycobacteriales > Mycobacteriaceae > Mycobacterium. Next base: position 6,263 of record DASRJA010000388.1, read on the forward strand.
CTACGGCCGAGCCGTCAATTGAACGCCAGCCAGCTCGGCAGCGCGCGCTCACGCGAGTCGCACAACACCTGCCGCGTGTCGCAATTGCCGTCCGGCACACCGGCACCGGCCCACATTCCGCCGGTGTCGCGGCGCAGCACGATCGCCGAGGAACCGCCGCCGTCGAGCAGGATCGCGGTGTCGCTGCCGAGGCCGCGGAACAGATCCTGGATCTGATCCGGCGTGTAGCTGCCGCCCTGGAAGACGTACATCTCGTCCTTGCCCTTGGCGTACGCGATGGCCGTGCGGGCCGCGCTGGGGCCGCCGTCGTTGAGCTGCCCGGTGTCGCCGGGGGCCAACAGACCGATGCCGCTCACCGCGACAAACCGCACGCCCTTGTCGAGCAGGCCCTGAACCACCGGCGACGCGGCGTCGTAGTCGTCCGGGCCCTTCGGCGGAACGACGTACGGCGCGCCGCCGACCGGCAGGATCATCGTCGACAGCGCCTTCCAATGTTCGTTGCCGCCGGAAAGCCCTTGCTTGCCTGCATAAGTCACGGTGCCAGTGACCGCGGCGTTGGTGCGACCCTGTCCGCGGGTGTTGTCGACGTAGGCGCCCAGCGGAGAGCTGCAGCCCGTCGACTTCCATGACCCGCCCTTCTGGCCGCGGACGTCGAAGAAGTTGGCGTTGATCGCAATCGTCGGCTGACCAAGGACCTGCCATGCCTGTAGTGGCGTGTAGATCTCCGAGGCTTGCCACAGCCCTTCGCCGGTGCGTGCCCGCGCATCTCGTTCGCAGCGAGCCTGATATCCGCTATGCGAATCGACGAGCAGCCGAGGGGCAAGCCGAGTCGACGCGCCCTTGATGATCATCAGGTGGCCGCCGCTGTTCATCTCGTACCAGCCGCCGCCCGCGTTCAGCATCGGAGCCGGTGCGTCGCCGCCGAAGTTGTAGACCAGGTAGGAGCCACGGGTGTTGGCGATCGCGCCGGCCAGCAATTCACGGCCGTCGGCGGCGCGGGCAGTCGGGCTGGCCATCACGGGCCCCGCGGCGCACACCAGAAACGCCGCGGCGCATGCGACGAAACGCCGCATGTTTGCGCGTCGAGTTGGCACGGTCGCCCCTTTGCCGAGACAGCTAAGAAGACAACAGTAATCACAGAAGACACACAGTCAACTTTGGTAACAGCTGAGCATCAGTTGGGCGTCAGGTGGATCGCATCGTTAGCTGAGCCCGAGTGGAATTCGGTGGAACGGGTAATCCCGCGGTGGTCGGGGTTCTAA
>DASRJA010000389.1:0-2276 GCA_035649695.1 Mycobacterium sp.
TCGCTGCAGTGCACCACGATGACGCCGGCCTCTGGCGGGATACCGTGAGGAGAGGTGCGGTAAACGACGGCCACACGGGACAGCTTAGCAAGACCGATCGACCGGCGTCGACACGACGCATACGGCGTGCATAGCCGAAACCTCAACGCTCCTTTGTCAGCCGGCCTCCGAGCTACCGGACCTCTCTCCGAAATCCCGGGCTAAAGAAACCCGGACAGTTGCGGACCTCTTGAACGCCCGTCCCGGCAAACGGCTCGCACGGCTTCGGTTCCTACGTTGAACGCACCTGCGAAGCACCGGGCATATCTGTTGCTCCCTCGCCAATCGCATTGCTCAGCAAGGATGCGCGACACCCCGGCTCAGGCGCCACGGGTCGTTCTCGGTAATTCGGCGCCGCACAGGTGATGACGTGGTGAAACGATTATTCGTCTGCATGAGTTGCGTTTGGATCCTGATGCCGGCGATGGCGGCAGCCCAAGTCCGTGACCAGCCCCGTGAAGTGACGGTCAACGCAGTCTCGCTTCGAGGGACAATCCAGGCCATCGATCAGACTGCCCGCACCGTGGTGATCAAAGGGGACAAGGGCAACCTGGTTACACTGGACGTCCCCCCAAGCGTCACGCGGTTGGATGAGGTGAAGGTCGGCGACATCGTGACTATCACCTATTACGACCGCGTGAGCTTGCGGTTGAAGCCGGCGGGCGAGGCTGCCGTCGACCGCGTGGTCGAGCCGACGACGATGGCGACCGCCGGGGCCCTGCCGGGCGCAACCCGCTCCCGTCAGCGGATCGCGACGGCGACCATCACGGCCTGGGATCCGGCCACTCGCCAGGTGGACTTCACCGGGCCCAAGGGCAACACCTACTCACGTTATGTAGCAACGACGATCGATCCCAGCGTCCTCGCGGGCATCAAGGTCGGCGATCGCGTCGATGTCACGTGGACTGAGGCGCTGTCGTTGCAGGTCAGCTCGGCAACGCCCGCCGCGGACCCCGATGATTTCCGGCACCGGGTCACGTTCTCCGTGCAGTTCGGGATCGACAACCAGTTCAGCGGCAAGCTGATCAAGGAGGCCACCGGGACGAGGACCAACGGCGCGCCAATCAACCTTAACGAGACCACATTCGATGACGTGTACGGGCGGATAGGGATGTTCAAGATCGGTGCAGGGTACCGGACGAGCCCGCGCTCCGAGGGGGTGTTCAACTTTGTCTGGTCCAAGAGCGATGCGCAGGAGTCAGCCATTCTGGTGGGCACCGCAGGTACGTCGCAGGTTCCGCTGAATGTCACCTTCAGCGCATACGAATACTGGGGCTTCGAAGGTGGCCAGCGGTTCTACTTCGCACGGACCCGCTTCACGCCCTACCTGGGCTATCTCGTCGGCATTAATCGGTTCCAGGAAATTTTCGGGACGTTCGCGGGCGTGCCGCCCCCGGACACGCCCGTACTCGCCAACACGGATGGCTCGATCTTCGATAATTCGTGGGCTATCAGCCTGGGACCGACCGGCGGCGTGCTCATCGGCGTTGGCCCCTTCGAGGTGATGGGTGAGGTCCAGCTTCGTTACATAGGCGGCCTGTCCGATGTCGACTGGCTCGTCGAAGAGGGCCTCAGCGACGTCAACGACGAGAGCTCGCGTTGGTCATTCCCCCTCATGATCGGCGCGAGAATTCGGTTCTGATCGACGCATGCTGCGCTGGGACCGTGCGCGGCCCCTCCGGGTGGGGCCGCGCGCCTTCAGCGGGGTGTCACTCGAAAGATTCGGGTGATCGTGACCGGCGGGGTCAACGCCTGTTCGGTGACCGGCTGCTGCTGGATCGAGCGCGCAACATCCATCCCTGCGATCACGCGTCCGAAAGCAGCCGTTCCCTGGCCGTCATCGAACCGCATTCCGCCATAATTCAGCGACGGCTGATCGTTGAAGTGGATGACGAAGCCGGACCTTGCCGAATCAGCGGCCTCGCCACGTGGCATGGACACGGTGCCCACGACGTGCGACAGGCCGGTCCTGTTCGTACGCTCGAGGGGAATGGCCGGGAACCGCTCCTCGCTCCGCGCCGCGCTGATGTCGGCCTGAATAATTTCGAGCAGGGGCCGGTTCGGCAGGTTGGGCTTGTAATTGTCGGCGCGCGTAGCGCGGTGGAAGCGTCCGCCGTCGTAGAAGCCGCCGTCCACGTATTTGAGAAAGTTGGCGGCAGTGATCGGTGCGCGTTCGACATCGATCGCCATGTCGATGTTGCCGAACGGTGTCTCGACCCGCACGAGTACGGCACCTG
>DASRJA010000390.1:0-12114 GCA_035649695.1 Mycobacterium sp.
TCACCACGGTCAGCGGCGGCAGTATCAGGTACAGCTACGCGCCCCGACCCTAGGACGGCTCTGAAAACTCTTCGGCCACCGCCGATGCCGCCTCGTCGATGATGGCGCGCATGGCGCGCTCGGCGGCTTCCTCGTCCCGCATCCGGATCGCGCGGGCGACCTCGTCGTGCAGTTCGATGGCCGCCGGGTTGGGCAGGTCGGGCATCATGCCGTGGTGAGTGCGCCCGGCGAGCACCTCGGCGACGACGCCGTTCAGCGCCCGAAACATCTCGTTGCCACTGGCTTCGAGCATCGTCTGATGAAAAATCTTGTCCGCCAACAAGTAGGCCTCGAGATCACCTGAACGGCCATGCATCACCATGTCCGATACCGCGGCCGCCATGATCCTGCACTGATGCGGGTCGGCGCGACGCGCGGCCAGTGCCGCAGCGGCCGGTTCGAACCCGCGCCGCAGCTCCGAGAGCGACACCAGCTGAGCGGCGCGGTCGCCGGCCTCGAGTCGCCACCGGATCAACCGAGGATCGAAGACATTCCACTTCTCGGCCGGTTGAATCGTGATGCCCACTCGGCGGCGCGATGCGACCATGCCCATCGACTCCAGCACGCGGATCGCCTCACGGGCGACGCTGCGGGACAAGCCGTGATGCGCGCTGACCCCCTCGAGCGTGAGCACCTGGCCGGCCGGGTACTCCCCGGACACGATCGAGGCGCCCAGCGCGGTGAGCAAATTGTCGTGCAAGGCGCCGACGTTTGCTTCGGTGGTCACACATACATCTTGTCATAACTTTGCTGACGTTATTAAAAGCATATGATTCTGCCACTCAGTTGCAATCGTATGACTTTTGATGCATGCTGTGTGACGTCAAATACAACTGGGTAGGTGGAGGGGATGGCGTCACCAATCGTCGTCATGGGAGTTTCTGGCTCCGGAAAGTCGACCGTCGGCGCGGCATTGGCGCAGCGCCTTCGGGTGCCTTTCGCGGATGCCGACGACTTTCATCCGCCCGCCAACATCGCCAAGATGACGGCCGGTCAACCCCTTGACGACGACGACCGCCATCCGTGGCTGGACGCGATCGGGGAGTGGCTCGCTGCGCATGGCGACGGTGGGGTGATGAGCTGCTCGGCCCTCAAGCGCAAGTATCGCGACCAGTTGCGCCGACATTGCCCGGATGTGGAATTCCTGCATCTGTCCGGCACACCCGAGGTCATCGGCCGCCGGCAGGCAAGCCGGCCCGGACACTTCATGCCCGCGTCCCTGCTGGCATCTCAGTTCGCCACGCTCGAGCCGCTCGAGCCTGACGAACGCGGAATCGTCATCGATGTCGATCAGGACATCGATTCCGTCGTTGACAACTACGTCGCGCTATCTGCCACGCGCACAACCGAACAGGAGAACCGATGACCCCGGCACTCACAATATTGGCGGCCGATACTGAGCTGCCTCAGCCCATCGCGGGCGGTGGCCAATTGGTAGCGGCCGCTCTGGCTGGCATCGCGATCATCGTCGTGCTGATCACGGTCACCAAGCTGCACCCGTTCCTCGCGCTGATATTCGGTGCATTGACAGTCGGGATCGTCGCCGGATTCCCGTCGCTCGATACCTTCGACGACACACTGAGCTCCTTCAGCGACGGCTTCGGCACCACCGCGGCCGGGGTGGGCATCCTGATCGCGCTCGGCGCGATGTTCGCCAAGCTGCTCGCCGATTCCGGTGGTGCAGACGAGATCGTCGACACGATCGTCGGACACGCGTCGCCGCGCACATTGCCATGGGCAATGGCCTTGGTAGGCGCCATCATTGGCCTGCCGATGTTCTTCGAGATCGGCCTAGTGCTGTTGATACCGGTCATCTACTTGGTCGCCAAGCGATCGCAGCTCTCGCTGATCACGGTCGGAATTCCCGCGCTGGCAGGGCTGTCCGCCATGCACGGGCTGGTGCCGCCGCATCCCGGGCCGCTGACCGCGATCGACCTGTTGGGCGCGGATCTGGGCATCACGCTGGCCTTGGGTGTACTCGTCGCGATCCCGACGGTCATCGTCGCCGGTCCGCTGTTCGGCAAGCTGGCCGGGCGCTGGGTCGTCGTCGACGTGCCGGACCGGTTCGAGGCGGACGATTTCGCCCGGAACGGCGGAGGTGCGGTGACGACCGCCGCCGTGGGTGCCGAGGGAGAGGGCACGACGACCCAAACCACCACCCGCGTCGAGCGTCGGCGTCCCAGCTTCGGCATCACGTTGTTCTCCGTGTTGTTGCCGGTCGGGCTGATGATGGGCAAGGCGTTGGTCGACATCTTCATCGACGACGAAACCAACGCGCTGCGCCAGATCTTCGACATCGTGGGCCGCCCGCTGATGGCGCTGTTGATCGCGGTGATCGTCGGGATCTTCACCCTGGGTCGCGGCGCCGCGATGACCCGGGATCAGATCGTCAAGTGCATCGAGACTTCGCTGCCGCCGGTTGCCGGCATCATCCTGATCGTCGCTGCCGGCGGAGGTTTCAAGCAGGTGCTCGTCGACAGCGGCATCGGCACACTGCTCGCGGACTGGGCCAAGGGCGCGAACGTGTCCATCATCCTGCTGGCCTGGGTGCTGGCCGTATTGATCCGGCTCGCAACGGGCTCCGCGACGGTGGCCACCATCACCGCATCATCACTGATGCTCGGTCTGGTGGAAGGCTTGAGCACCGGTGAGGTCTCGTTGGTCGTGCTCGCGGTCGGCGCCGGCTCGGTGTTCTTCTCTCACGTCAACGACGCCGGATTCTGGATGGTCAAGGAGTTCTTCGGCATGACGGTCGGCCAGACCATCAAGACGTGGTCGCTAATGGAGACCGTGCTGTCGGTCGCCGGCCTGGTGCTGGTGCTGCTGCTGGGCATCGTCATATGACGATCGCCTAGCGCCGAAACGGCATTCCAGCAGGCTTGTTCTCGAACTTTTCCTGCCGGAATGCCGTTTCGCGGCAATCAGCCCTTGATGACCTGGGTGCCGCCCGCGAGTTCGTCGTGCTTGCCCTGCTTGGTCGGGCTGCTGTTGATGGTCACCGCGATGACGATCACCGCGATGAGCGTTAGCAGACCGCCGATGAACGGAATGATGTTGAGCAACGTCCACACGTTGCGGATCGCGGCCTGCTGAACGTCCGGCTTGGGTGCCCCGCCCGGACCGCGCACGCTCAGGCCCAGCAGCTTCTTACCCGGCGTCCACCCCTGGGTGGACTCGAAGGCCAAGAAATAGAGGAACATCAGCAGGCCGGAGAACAGGCCGGTGACCCAGTAGTTCGTCACCGAGCCGATCGCCAAGGCGATCGCGAACGCGACGATGTTGACGATGATCCCGTCGATGAACCGCGCGATGAACCGCAGGAGGAGACCGCCAGGTTCTTGTCCGCCGGGCGGCGGATATCCGCCGGGTTCGCCGTACTGTCCGGGCTGGGGTTGGAAATCGCCGCTTGTCATGCGGCAAATGTACCGCTCACATGGGCAATCGTGAGCAGTTTGACGCGCGCTGAACTCAAGAACGGCTCATTGGCGCGCAACGCAATTCGGGCTAGCTGAAGCGGCTGCGGCGGTGCTTGACCTGGGCACGGGCGGTGTCTGTCAGCTCGCCGGCACGTTCGCGGGCGGTGTCGGCCAGTTCTGGCGCGCGCTCCCGCGCCACCTCGGCCCATTCCGCGCCGCGCTCGCGGGCCAGTTCGGCGATTTCTGCGCCGCGTTCGCGGGCGGCCTCGGCCAGCACGGGTGCGCGTTCGCGGGCGACTTCGGCCCACTCGGCGCCGCGCTCACGGGCGACGTCCGCGAACTCCGCGCCCCGTTCGCGGGCGACGTGGGCCAATTCGCGGCCGCGTTCTGCGCCGACCTGTAGACCATGTCCCACTTTCTCGGCCAACGCGCTGTCTGCGACTGCGCCACCGGTGGCCGCGCCGACGGGCAGAGCCGCGGTGACGGCCTCGGACACCTTGTGGGCTGCGCGACGGCCGCGCCAGCCGAGGGAGGGTTTGCCCTCGGTGTCGACAGCGGCGATGATCAGCCCGCCGATCAGGCTGACGTCGGTCAAGAACGCGCGACGTTCGTCAGCCTTCCGCTGCGGGTCTGTCTCACTCCAGAATGTATGTCCGCCAAGGCTTCCCGGCACCACAGTCAGCGCGAGGGCGGCAGATGCCACACGTGGCAGTTTGCCGCTGGCGAGGAGCAAACCGCCACCGATCTGCACGGCCCCGTTGATGCGGGCGACCTTTTCGGCATCGGACGGGACGTTTGTGCCCACGGGGTCCGGCAGCTTACTCAGACCCTCGAGGGTGGGGCGGGCCGCGTCGGCCGCAGGTTTGGGGCTGCGCAGAGCATCGACGCCGCGGCTGATGAAGACCGCTGACAACATCGGGCGCGCAATTCGTCGGATCAACATGGGCCCTGTGTTCCCCAGGTCAGCGGGACGCAAACCCTAGTAGCGGTTGTCTTTGTCCTTGCGTCCCCGTATCGGCATCACGTACCAGAACGCCACGAGCGCCAGCAGCGTGCACGCGCCCGAGATCCAAGCGCCGGTCCTGCCCACGACGGTATCGAAGATGACGACAGCTACTCCGGCGAGCGCGATGCCGAGTAGGACCATTCCGACCATCGCGTAGCTGTGCGCAGCGGACACCAAGGTTTTGAGGCGATGTCGGCGAAACAGCAGTCGATGCATGCTGACCGGTGCGACCAGCAACACAGTGGCGCCGATGGAACACGCGACGGTAATCAGATAGACGGTGCGCATGACGCCGTCGAGCTGCGTGAAGCGTTGCTGGAACGGCAGCGTCAGCAGGAACCCGGTGAGCAATTGGACGCCGGTTTGCGCGACCCGCAGCTCCTGCAGCAGGCTCGACCAATTGCGGTCCAGCCGTTGCGCTTCCGTCTCGTCGCGATCCGTGTCCCACTTCTCTTGGGCTTCGGGATGCTCGATGTCATCCACACGGCAATTCTGGCATCAAACGGCGTAGCGCAGCAGCGTGATGCCCGATCGGAACGACTTCGGCGGTTCCACCAAGGTCAGGCGCGCTATACCGGTTCCGTCGGGAAAGAGGCGCCGGCCGCGGCCCTGCACCGCCGGATAGACGAACAGGCGGTATTCGTCGACGACACCTGCGGCGATCAGTGTGTGCGCCAGGCTGATGCTGCCGGTCAGCACGATTTCCCTGCCAGGTTGCACCTTCAGCGCGGTGGTCAGCGCGACGGCGTCGCCGTTCAGCACGGTCGAGTTCTCCCACTGCGGATCGCTCATCGTCGTCGACACCACGTACTTGGCCACCCGGTTGAGATAGTCGGTCACGCCGGTGGCGTCGTCGGTCTGTTTCGGCCAGTAGCCGCGGAAGTCCTCGAAGGTCTGCCGCCCGACCAGCAGCGCGTCGGCCTGCGCGTCCTGGCGATGCGACTCCTCGAGCAGATCCTCGTCCTGCAGCTGGGGATCGAACCAGTCGTCGAGCATCTCGATTGATCCGTCCAGCGTGATGTTCTGGGTGACCACGAGTTTTCGCATACATGTACTGACCTCATGGGTCCGGTGAACTCATCGCCGGAGTAGCTTCGCAGGCGTGACACTCGTTGCAGGGATCGACTCGTCCACCCAGTCCTGCAAGGTGGTTGTCTGCGATGCCGATACCGGTGAGATCGTGCGGTCCGCGTCGTCACCTCATCCCGACGGCACCGAGGTCGATCCGCAGCTGTGGTGGTCCGCGCTGCAGTCCAGCATCGGCGCCGCGGGAGGACTCGACGACGTGGCGGCGGTGTCGGTCGGCGCCCAGCAGCACGGCATGGTCTGTCTGGACGGCGCCGGCGCGGTGGTTCGAGATGCCTTGCTGTGGAATGACACTCGCTCCGGTGCCGCGGCTGCCGAACTCGTCGACGAACTCGGCGGTCCCGCCGAATGGGCAAAGCGGATCGGCGTGGTGCCCGTCGCGGCCATCACGGCGACAAAGTTGCGGTGGCTCGCCGATCATGAGCCCGCGCACGCGGATGCGACGGCGGCCGTCTGCCTGCCGCATGACTGGCTGACGTGGCGGCTGAGCGACTCGACGGATATCACCACATTGCACACCGACCGCAGCGATGCGAGCGGCACCGGATATTTCTCGTCGGAGGCCGACAGCTACCAGCCCGATCTGCTCGAGCTGGCGATGCGGGGGCGACGACCCGCGCTGCCCACCGTGCTTGGCCCCAGGGAATCGGCAGGGCAGGCATCAACGGGGGCGCTGCTCGGGCCGGGGGCGGGCGACAACGCGGCGGCGGCGCTGGGCCTTGGCGCGGGCACGGGTGACTGCGTCGTTTCGCTCGGCACGTCCGGGGTGGTGAGCGCGGTGGGCGAGGCCGCACCGCATGATCCGGAGGGGATCGTCGCCGGTTTCGCCGATGCCACCGGACGGCAGCTTCCGCTGGTGTGCACGCTCAACGGAGCTCCCGTGCTGGCGGCAGTGACGACGATGCTCGGCATCGACTTCGATGAGCTGGATCGGTTGGCGTTGTCGGCGCCGGCCGGAGCGGATGGCCTCACCCTGGCGCCGTATTTCGAGGGCGAACGTTCACCGAATCTTCCTAGCGCCGCAGGCGCGTTGCACGGCATGACGACACGTAACCTGTTGCCCGCCAACGTTGCTCGCGCCGCCGTGGAGGGCCTGCTGGCGTCGATGGCATACTGCGTCGACAAGATCTCGGCACAGGGCATCGACGTGCAACGCATCATCCTGATCGGCGGGGGAGCGCGCTCGGAGGCGGTCCGCCGTATCGCACCCGCGGTCCTCGGCGCACCGGTGCATGTACCGACGCCGGCGGAGTACGTCGCGCTAGGGGCGGCCAGACAGGCAGCATGGACTCTGTCGCAACAGGATTCGCCACCGTCGTGGTCGTTCGGGGTGACGGCGTCCTACAGCGCTGACCCGACGCCGGAGGTACTCGAGCAGTACCGCGGAGCGCAGCGTTTGACACTGGGGCAGTGAACTTCGACTGGGAGGGACTTGCGGAGGGCGTGGTCCGGCGTCGTCTGCCGTTTCTGGATGTCAGCGTGGGGCTCATCTATAGCCGCGACGTAGCCGTGTTGGTCGACAGCGGCACGACGCTGACCGAAGCGCGGCAGATCGCCCAAGACGTGCGGGACATGGCTGGTTGCCATGTCAGTCATATCGTTCTGACGCACAACCACTTTGACCACATTCTCGGAGCATCGGCTTTCGATGAAGCCGAGATTTACTGCGCTCCCGAAGTTGGCGTCACGATGGCTGATGGCACAGACCACTTACGTGCCGACGCGCTGCGGTTCGGGGCCGACGCAGATGAGGTGGACCGGGCGATCGCCGCCCTGCGCGTGCCGGAGCACCAGGTCAGCTCCGCGGTCCTTGATCTTGGCGATTGCACCGTGACGATCAGCCATCCGGGGCGTGGACACACCGACCACGACTTGATCGCCGTCGTCACCGGCGCTGATACACGCGTGGTGTTCTGCGGCGACCTGGTCGAGGAATCGGGCGACCCGTCCGTCGGCGCGGACTCCGATCTGGTGGCGTGGCCAGCGACATTAGATCGAGTGGTCGAGGCCGGGGGAGCCGATGCGCTGTTCGTACCGGGTCATGGCGCTGTGGTGGATGCGGCGTTCATCCGGCGGCAGCATGACTGGCTGCGCAGATTGTGATGAATTTCGTCCGACAAACGTGACGTAGGTCATTGCCGAGGCTAACTACCGCCGGGAACGATGTCGCGATGCGCGACGTGGACTTCTCCTACGACCTCACGCTCGACGAGGCCCGACGGCGCGCCGCTGTGCTGGAGGCGATCGGCGACGACTGGGATCCGATCGCGGTGCTGGCCGAGGAGGAGAAGGCCTACGACATGCTGTACTCCGACCTCGACGAGGAGCAGCAGCGGATCTACGACGAGCTGGTGAGCGCCGGTGTACTGCCAGATCGGACGGTGAATCGTGTTGCCGATTGACCCGAGTGCTGACGCCTCCCGACGCGCATGGCTGCCATGCCCACAGTGCGGCCATGGCGTCAACTGTGGTGACTGCCAAAGCACCAGGAATTGCGCGACGCATTGGCAGTACCTACTGAGCAACAAGGGCACGTTGGTCTACCTGCAGTGCCCTTCCTGCGGCCATCTGTGGTCGACCAATACGCGTGAGCGCACGCGCGGCCAGTCCGACGCTGCCTGACTCGTTCGGGGTTAATCGACGTCGCCGCGGCGAACGTCGACGTGAAACTGTTTGGGGCCCCACGCCGTTTTCAGCGCGAAGTGAACCTTCTTGGGTTTTCCCAGCACCGTCGTGGCGACTACCGTGCCGACCGAGCCGGCTGGAACTTCCGGCACATTCATGTCGGCGATCATCCGGCGAGCCGTCACCTTGTCACCCTGTTGATACCGTCGCACAACTTCCTCCTCATGAAGTCGACGGGTCCGACCTTCTCGAAGCGGTGGCGCACTGAAGATCTTCTTAGCGAGTCATGTTCAGGCGCAAGTTGTTTAACCGTGAAGTCAATAATTGAGGGCCGGTAGCCCGAGGGCTATGCCGCCGACATTTCACGCGCGGTTGCGAGTTGGCGAACGCGGAGTGGTTTGCCGTCCTCAGCCGAATTCGGCTGCGACGTAATGGTTCTATCGATCGCACCTAGCGGAGATTGTGCGGGCTCTGGTAGTGGCAATCGACTCTCGAACAGGCACTGCTCATGGCTGCTGATGATTCAACACGTACTGGGCGCCGGCGAGGAGCTGCGAAAGCGGATCGGTGCCGCCGCCGAAGGCCGCCTGAGTGGCCGGCGCGGTGACGGCCGCCGGGTCATAGCCATTCACCGGATCGACCGTAATCGGGGCGGTCAGCGGATTGTCGTTTCGCGAATATCCCGCGTCCACCATCGGCTTGAGCACCCCGTCGAGTTGATTCAGCGTGCCCTCATCAACCCCGAGGTATTTGAAGGGCAAGACAAGGGGAAGGTGCTGCTCGGGAATCAGATACGTCGTCGTCTTCGCACCTTTGGAGTTGACGGTCGTGGCGATGTTCTGCGGCGGCACCATGCTCGGGTTGGTGAACGCCACCGCGGTGTGACCGGTCGCCAGCCCCACGACCGCGTTGAGAAGGGACATCCAGTTGTCCGGCCTGTCTGGCCAGTCGGCGATGCTGTCGTAGGCCGAGACGAATTGGTAGGTGTCGTACTGGCTCTCGACGGGGGGTGGCATGCGGAAGTCGAGCGCGGGGACGACGCTGCCGACGGGAAACATCTGCGTCAGGAAACTCTCACCGAAGGCGTGCTTCGCTAACGGGTCGCCGTAGGTCGCGAAGCTCAATGTGTTCGGCGGCGGCGCGGTCGGATCGTTCGCGAGCTTGGCCTGCACGGCGTCGAGCACCATAGCGCCCTCCGACAAGCCGATAGCGGTGCCGGGACCACCGTTGCGGATCGCCGTTTCCAGATTGCCTTCGCCCTCGTCGACCGACTCGCCGATGCTGGGGCCGTCGATACCCAGGCCCGGAAAGTTGTCATCCAGCCGCCCGATACCCGGAAACAATCGTTCCAGCACGTGACCCTGGACCTGTCCTGCGGGGTAGCCGACGATCTGCCGATCCAGTCCCGGGAACCAGTCCGCACCTGTGCGCTTGATGTACTCGTCATAGGGAATGCCGAGAACGTGTGCGCCCCCGAGCGCGTACCCCCTCCCCGGCGTCCCGAGTAGCGGTGGCCCGTCGGTCGCTGCCCCGTGGTCTGGCGTCCAGCCGGCTTGCGTGTCGTCGGCTGCCGCGACCCCGGTACCGAAACATCCTGTAGCGCCGACGGTTACCAGAGCGGTGACCGATGCGAACAGTCTCCGCATTCCCACTCCCGCCTGCTCGACTACGCCTGTACTGAACCGGACCTTACGGTCGCGCCGCGTCGTTCCTTGCGCCGTGGTTGTTTTCGGCGTTCATCGACATATTCGGCACCGACCGCGCCGGCATGGGCGGGCTGTGCGTTGTTCTCGTGGCGGGTCTTGTCGCGATGCTCGCGGTGCGAACACCGGGAAGGTCGTTGGCGACAGCATCAGGGAACGGGGCGCGGCCACTCCGGACGCGGTAATTGGGATCCTGGCGGCCGTAATCTGTCTAGCACCACGCGCAGTGGTGGCCAGGTGGCGCGGCCGCGGCGAGTCACTGCCCCGTTCTCGGTTGGCGTTCAGTTGAGTTCTGAAAGTGCTACCTTGGCGGCGTTTGCGCCACACATGCCGTGTGCGCCGGGGCCCGGCGGTGTGGCCGCCGAGCAGATGTACATGCCGGGGACCCCGACCTGGTACGGCGACAACGTGATCCGAGGCCCGAACGTCAGTTGGAGGATGTCCTTCGAGCCGGTCATGATGTCTCCGCCGACGTAATTCGGGTTGTAGGTTGACATTTGGGTGGTCGTGCGCACCGTTTTCCCGACGATCCGGTCCCGGAAGCCCGGGGCGAACCGCTCGATCTGGGCGATGATCGCTTCCGTCGCGTCGCCCGAGTATCCATTCGGCACATGCGCGTACGACCACACCGGATGGACATTGCCGACGGATCGCTGCGGATCGGCGAGGTACTGCTGGCCGACCAATACGAATGGTCGCGCGGGCATGCGGCCGGCATGGATGTCGCGCTCGGTTGCCGCGAGCTCGGCATAGCTGCCGACGACGTGAACGGTGCCGGCCGCCTGCGCCGAAGGATTGGTCCACGGGACGCCACCCTCCACCGCGAAGTCCACCTTGAATGCGCCCGGACCCTGCCGGAATCGCCGGTACGCGCGGGAAACGCGCGACGGCAATCGGTCGCCAAGGATTCCCGCGACGGCTTCGGGCGCCAAATCGAACATCGTCACATCGGCGCGGGGCAACTGCGAGGCCGTCTCGATCCGCGTACCCGTTTCGATCTTGCCGCCGAGGTCGGACAGCAGCGCCGCCAGCGCGTTGGTGATGGACTGCGAACCACCGGTCGCCACCGGCCATCCGTGCCGATGCCCTGCGGTGAGAATGCCCAACCCGATCGCCGACGTCATCGGGTAGTGCAGCGGCCGAAAGGCGTGGGCCGCCACACCACCGAATAACGCCCGCGCCTCCGGGCTGCGAAACCAGCGGGCAAGAGTGGACGCGGGCAGCACGGTCGGCCCGCCAAACCGGGCCAGCGCCAGCGGATGATGGGGGACGTGCAACAGCGGGCCCATGATGTCCTCGGCCAGCGTATCGAAGTTGGCCGACGTCTTGCCGAACAGCGTCCGCCACCGCGCGCCGTCGGCGCCCAACCCGTCTGCGGTGGCGTCGACCGAGCGGTACAGCACGCCCGCGCTGCCGCCGTCGAGCGGGTGCACGCAGTCGATCTTGGGGAGGCGCCACGACAGCCCGTAACGCTCCAGGCCGAGGCCGGCGAGAAATCGCGAGCCGACCGCCATCGGGTGGATCGCGGAGCAGTGGTCGTGCAACAGGCCGGGGATGATCGCCTCGCTGGTGCGGGTGCCGCCGCCGATTTCGTCGGCCGCTTCCAGCACGGTGACCTGGACGCCGGCCTTGGCGAGGGCGACCGCGGCGGCCAGGCCGTTCGGCCCGGCCCCCACGACGATGGAGGTTGTCATGCCAGCGCGCCGTGATCGTGATCGGCCGGCTTCCTGCCCGACAACGACCAGCTGACCTCGGTTGGGATCGGGCCGTTGGGCAGCCACGGCTGCTCGGCGACGGCGTCGGTCACTTTCCATGTGCCGCGTTCGATCACGCCGAGCGCCGCGTCGATGACCTTGTAGTGCTGAACCTTGCTGCCCCAGGCTTGTGACTCGACCCAGACGACGATGAGTTCGCCTGGCTCGAAACCCGCTTCGCGCTGAACGGCCGCGATCATGTCCGCATTGTGCAGGTGACCGTCGCCGAAGTTGAACCCGATCAACGAATTGCAGACGAACTCGCCCTCGCGCACGGAGCGGGTATCGATGTCCGGTAGCGAGTTCAGCAGCACCGAGAACAGTCCGCGGCCCTGGCTGTGCATCGTGCGCCAGCAAATCACCCGCTGCATCGTGACATCGGCCCACTTGGGCTCGTAGCCGAAGTCGATGAACTGGTCGACCTGGTTCTTGGCGGTGCGCGTCACATTGTTCAGTTTGGTCTCGGCGCCCGGCGCGAATGCCCA
>DASRJA010000391.1:0-15027 GCA_035649695.1 Mycobacterium sp.
TTGGTGCTCCCGCAGGGCCGCGACCACCAGGGAGCTGTCCATCCGTTGCGCGTCGGGCAGGAGCACAACGGTGCCGCCCATGGTCAGCGGCCAGACCACCTCACGGAGCATGACGTCGAATCCGAGCGAGGCCATGGCCAGGACGCGGAAACCCGGCGGCAACGGCAGCGTCGCCGCCCGCCACGAAAGGTAATTGCCAAGGGCGGCATGGGAAACGGCAACACCCTTGGGCACGCCGGTCGACCCGGACGTAAAGATCACGTAGGCGGGCGCGGGATCCGCTGCCGCGCCCTTGATGAGGCCGGTCAACGACCACTCGAATTCCTTGAGCCGCCAGGCGCCTGGATGCTGGGCCGTGTTGCCGTCGATGAAGGCGCAGGTTACGTTCGCCGCGGCGAGGGCCGTTTCCACCCTGGCCGCGGGCCAGGCGGCGTCGATCGGTACGATGGTGCCGCCGGCCTTCCACACGGCGAAGATCGCCACGATGGCCTCAGGCGTGCGGCTGGAGACGATCCCGGCCGGCATGCCGGCCTGAAACCCTTGTGCGACCAGATCGGCGGCGAGGTGATCAGTCGCCGCCCGCAGCTCCTCGTAATGGAGACGACGCCCATCAACCGTCCGAATGGCCTCGCCTGCGCCCGCCCACAGCCGTTGGTCGACGGTCGTTTCCACAACCGGCATTTGCTCGCCGAGTAGAAATGCTTGGATTTGCGCCGCCACCCCGCGCCTCCTGCCTGGTTTGTGGAGCGCATGTCCTGGTGTTCTTGCGGCATCGCTATCGCCTTGAGGCGACACGAAATAACGCGGCCGACTCCACGCCCACGCCCCGTATCTGCATCAATCCCTGCGAGGCTAACGCGGGTTACGACAAAAGTAAATCGTTGGTATCGTTGGGTGCCTGTCCACATGAGAGGAGTCGAAATGGTACGTGTGATGAAGCAGTTCTGCTTCGCTGCCTCTACCCGGCGCATCAAGAAGACCGGAAAGTAGCTTTCCCGGCATGGTGCGCACGTGCTAGACGCGGGAAGGCGCGACGCTGCGGTTGCGGCGTCGTGCCTTCGTTGACAGGCGAGATACACGCACCGAAATTCATCTATGTCACGTTGTGATGCGGGACTGATTTCGAAGTGTGGAACAACGTGAATCATTCCTCGCCCAGGGTTCTGGTGGTCGACAACCACGACTCATACACGTACAACCTGGTCCACCTGATCGCGTCGATCACCGGCCAAAAGCCCGATGTCGTCACCAATGACGACCTTGTCGTCGACGCCGCGCTTGACGGACGCTACACGCATCTTGTCATCTCCCCGGGTCCCGGACATCCGGCGGCCGTCGCCGACTATGGCAACTGCCTGCGGCTTACCCGTGAGGCGCGGATTCCCTTGCTGGGCGTATGTCTCGGCCACCAAGGCCTGGCGGTGGCGTTCGGCGGCCGCGTCGACCGGATCGCGCCGGCCCACGGGGTGATCACCCACGTCCGCCACGACGGCCACGCGCTGTTTCAGCATCTGCCCCAAGGATTTCGGGCGGTCAGATATCACTCGCTCGCCGTCCTTGACGTCCCCGATGACCTGGTGGTCACGGCCCGCAGTGACGACGGCGTCATCATGGGACTGCGGCACCGGTCACGCGAACTGCATGGCGTGCAGTTCCATCCGGAATCGGTGCTGACCGATCACGGCCTGCGGCTGATGGGCAACTTCCTCGGTGGCGGGCGAGTCGCACCACGTCCCAGGCGTCCCGGGCGTGTCAAGCGATCCACCTCGCGCCGGGGCCAGGCGATGGTTTCCCGCTTGGATTTCTGGGTCGAGCCAGAGCATCTCATCGCGGCGGCAGCGCGGCGCTCAACCCGCGTGGCCTGGCTCGACAGCAGCAGCGTATGCGACTGGTCCGGCCGATTCTCCTATTTGGCCTGGCTCGAGCCGGACGACCTCAGCATCACCTATGACACCCACAGCCGCACGCTGACCAGACATCGCGCCGGCACGACGACCGTCACGGCCGGCGTGGACCTGTTTGCCACGTTGTCGGATTGGCTGCGCGCCGAAGTCACCGGTCCTGCCGCCACGCCGTTCGGATTCACAGGTGGCTGGGTCGGATACGTCGGGTACGAGTGCCGTGCGATCACGACCGGCGGCCCGATACGGCATTCGCCCACGCCGGACGCTTGTCTGATGCGGGTCACCCGTTACTTCGCGTTTGACAACGCGACACATGCTGTCTACGCGGTATCCCTCGATCCCGACGCACCGGCTCGGATCGAGTCGATGCGTCGCTTCGCCGTGCGGTCCTGCGGTGCGGCTTCCAACCTATCCACTCACGTGCCCGGCCCGGCACCCGGCGATTCCTCATCGGCCCGGCCGCGCTATGACAAGGCGTTCGCTCAGGTGCAAGACGAGCTGCACGCCGGCAACTCGTACGAGGTGAACCTCACCTACCAGTCGTCGCTGGAGAGCACCGCCGCGCCGCTGGCCGTGTATAGCTACCTGCGCCGGGTCAATCCGGCGCCGTATAGCGCTTTTCTCTGCCACGCGGGCGTTTCCGTCCTGTGCTCGTCGCCCGAGCGGTTTCTGAAGATCGACGCCGGGGGTCGTCTGGAAACCAAGCCCATCAAGGGAACGATGCCCCGCGACCCTTGCCCGGACAGGGACGCCGCGAACCGGCGCTCGCTGTCGACGGACGCAAGGTTCCGCAGCGAAAACCTCATGATCGTCGACTTGCTCCGCAACGATCTCGGGGTGGTGTGCGAGATCGACTCGATCGAGGTACCCCAATTGATGGCGGTGGAGAGCTATGCGAGCGTGCACCAGTTGGTGACCACCATACGCGGCCGATTGGCCGCCGGGCACGACAGCGTCGACGCCCTGCGGGCCATGTTCCCGCCCGGATCGATGACCGGCGCGCCGAAGATCCGCACGACTCAGATCATCGAAACGGTTGAGGACAGCCCGCGCGGTGTCTACTCGGGCGTCCTGGGTTGGCTGGGCTTCAACGGCTGCGCCGACCTTGCGGTGGTCATCCGCACGCTGGTCCATCACGATGGCACATACACCTTTGGAGTCGGGGGCGGCGTCACGGTTCAGTCCGATCCCGACTCGGAATACGCCGAGACCGAGTGGAAGTCGGAACGATTGCTGACCGCGTTGCGCATGGCCGAAAAGACGTCAGCCGAAGATCCCACCAGAGCACCCGCCACGGTGGGCGGCATAGAGGCAAAGGGAGAGGCATGATCAACGGATCCGCTTCGGGGGCCGCAGTTGGCCGCACACACCTGCGACTTGCGCCGCAAAGGGATCGAATGCGCGATCTGGGCCAGGCCGAGGATGCAGTGCGCGATCTACTCAGCGCGCTGGGCGTCGACGTAAATGACGAGCACATCCAGGGGACGCCGCGGCGCGTGGCCGTGGCGCTTGCCGAGTTCTTGACGCCGGAGCCGTTCGTCGCGACGACGTTCTCCAACGACGGCCAATATGACGAGCTGATTCTGGTGCGCTCCATCAGGTTCAGCAGTCTGTGCGCCCATCACCTGCTGCCGTTCGTCGGCGTCGCCCATGTCGGTTATCTTCCAGGCGATCGCATTGTGGGACTGTCCAAGCTCGCGCGGATGGTCAACTACTTCGCCAGCGATCTGCAGTTGCAGGAACGCCTCACGATGCAGATCGCCCACTGGCTTCAAGACGCCGTCGGCGCGCGCGGTGCCGGTGTGGTCATCAGCGCCGAACACATGTGCATGTCGCTGCGGGGTGCCCGGGCGCATGACGCTGTCACCGTGACCAGCTGCCTGTCGGGCCTGGTCCGCACTGATCCCAAAACTCGGGCCGAGTTTCTCGCGTTGGCTCGGGAGCCGACGTTAGGTCGGCCCACGCAATGACCGGCGGAACCACGACTTTGCGCCAGTCGCCGGCGCAGGAAAGGCTCTGGTTCCGGCATGCGCTCGACCCCGGCGACCTTGGCTACCACGTTCTGGGCGCATATGAGCTTCGCGGCGCGCTGGACGTAGGCGCCCTGCGCCGAGCGGTGCGCGGCGTCGTTGCCCGCCACCCGGCGCTGCGCGCGCGATTCCCCGCCGACGAGGACCCGGTTCAGGTGATCGAAAGCGACAGCCGCGTCATCCTAGAGGAGTTCACCGCGTCGAGCGATCTTCGCGAGCACATCCTTGCGTGGCTGGGGAAACCGTTCGACCTCGAAGCGGGTCCGCTCATGCGCATCGGCCTGTGGCGCCTGGGACCTGAGGACCACATTCTCGCGTTGTGCCTGCATCACATCGTCTGTGATCACTTCAGTTGGCTGGCAATCCTGGACGAGCTGGGCGAGTTTTACGCCGATGCGGATACCCGGATAGGGGCCGACGAACGACTTCTTGAGTACCGCCAACACATCTGGGCCGAATGCCAAGCTGCCGAGGAGATCGGCGGCCCGCCGCAGGCCGAGTTGGCCGGGCAGCTGATGCCGCTTCACCTGCCGCCCCCACACCCCGGTGAGAGTCCAGAAGGCCACGGCCACCTCGATGCGGACCTTCCGCCCGGCGCCGTGCGCATGGCCGAATCGGCCGCCCGCGCGAACGGCATCAGTCCCATCGGGTTCCACCTCGGGCTCACCGCCGGGCTGGCCGCCTTTCTGTGCGATACCAACGATGTCGTGCTCACCAGCCCGCTTACCCTGCGCCGTCCCGAGTCTTCGCGATCGCTGGTCGGATGCTTCGTCAACCTTGCCCTGCTTCGCCTGGCCGTCGACCTCGACGAACCCGTTGTGGCACTGACGATCCGGGCCCGAAATGCGCTCGTGGACGCGATCGGCGATCGGATGCGGCCATACCAAGCCGTTGTGGCCCAATTGCGGGCGGCGAGACAGATCTCCGGAGCCGACCTGCCCTTTGGCCTTTCCTACAACTACGTGGCCGACGCCGAACGGCCGCCCGAATTCGCGGGACTGACCGCCACCGCCTACCCCTGTCCCCAGCTCGGCCTGCGCAATCCGTTCGCCGTCACCGTGGTCGCCGACTCGTTGCACACGCGCATCCGGCTCGGCTGGAAACGATCGCTCATGTCGAGCCGTGCCGCGGGCGCGTTTGCCGAGACCTACCAGCAGGCCTTGGTACGGCTGTCGACGCCGCCGCGCCAAAGCCTGCGCGAGGTGCTCACGGGCCTTCCCCTGACCCGCCTGGCCTATCCGACCCGGTAGTGCAGGAACAGTTCCTCGCCGGCCTGTTCCGCGGTCACCAGCGACACGGCGGGCAACTGTCCTAATAGGAGGTCTGGACCGTCGACCGGCGTCGGGGCGCCGCGCCCGCCGATCAGTACCGGGCACACCGTCATCCAGATCTCGTCGACGAGTCCTTGGCCGAGCACGCCGGCCACCAGATCACCTCCGCCGGCCAGGCAGACGCGCCCGATGCCACCGGCCGCGAGCTGGCTCATCGCGTCATGCCAGTCCACCTCGTCGTCGCCTGCGGTCACAACCCGGTCAAAGTGGTCGCGGTTTTGCCACGCGCCCGCGCTGGATGACACCGTGACCAGCCAGCGCGGCACGGGTTCGGCGAAGAACGCCATCGAGTCGGACAGCTTCCCCGACAAGGACGCGACGATCTGCACCGGTTGCCGCGAGCCATGACGCTCCGGCCGCGCCGCAAGCAGCCCAGGATCACGGATCTGCAGGGCATAACCTATGGCCCGCAACGTGGACGCGCCCATGAGCACCGCGTCGCAGTCGGCCAGGCGCCGGTCGAGGTGTTCGCGATCGGCGCGGCTGCCGATGCGGTGAGGGCTGCGGCTGCCGTCGGCGATGTGGCCATCGACGCTCATCGCCAACACCACCTCGACGTGCGGCCGACCGGTCACGATGCACCAACCAGCTCATCGACTCGGGCTGCCATGCCGGCGACGGTTCGCTGCTCGACCAGCAGTCGCAGATCCATCTCCACGTTGAACTCGCGACTGACCCGCGCCACGAGTCGAATACCGTCGAGGGAGGCCCCGCCCAGCTCGAAAAAGCTGTCCAGGATGTCGATCTGCGACGTACCCAGGACCGCCGACCACAGCTCGAGGATCCGCCGCTCGGTGTCGGTGCGCGGTGGGGTCAGATCGCGGGTCGGCAGTTCGGCGGGCAAGGCGACAACGGCGGTTCGGTCGAGCTTGCCGTTGGGCGTGCGGGGAAGCGAGTCGACCATCCCGATCCGCACCGGGATCATGTACGCGGGAATCTTGGCCGCGAGCGCCGTACGCAGGTCGGTCGGGTTCACGGTCAGCCCCGCAAGGGGTACCACGAGGGCGATCAACCGGTTGTCCCCAGCCGGTCCGGGCTCGACCGAAACCATCGCCTCGGCCACGGACGATTCACCGGTCAGCGCCGCCTCGACCTCCTCGACGGCGACGCTGTGCCCATGCACTTTCACGCGATTGTCCATGCGGCCCAAGACCTCCAGCGTCCCGTCGCGCCGAATCCGGCCGCGGTCGCCAGTGCGGAACATGTGCGCCCCTGGCCTTTTCGAGCGCGGGTCGGGCAGGAACGCCGCCGCGGTCAAGTCCTTGTCGTTGAGGTAACCGCGGGCCACGGTGTAGCCGGCGATGTAGATATCGCCCGGGACGTTGTAGGGCACCGGCCGGCCATGCCCATCAAGGACATAGGCGATCGACAGAGCGGACTCACGCCTGGCCGGGGCGAATGCCGCGCCCGGCGCCAGCCGGCCGGACCAGAACAGGGCAGGGCAGGCCTCGGTTTGCGCATAGCTGTTGATCAGCTCGGCTCGTGGCAACCGCTCGGCGACACGTCGCGCCAGCCAGCCGGGGACTGGTTCGCCGAGTACCTGCAGCAGGCGCAACGGGCACGCCGCAGCCTGATCGTCGGTGAGTTCCTCGATCAGGGTCTGCAGCAACGGCGGGATGACGCTGACAACCGTCGCGCCCGAGCCGATGACAGAGGTGAACCACTGCGCCGAAGCGATCGGGCCATCCGGCGCGACGGCAACCCGGGAGCCGGCCAACAGGGGCCAAAACACTTCCCCGACAAGACGAGCCGAGCCTGGCGGCGAGGTCAGCAGGAGCACATCCGACTCGGCAAGCGGGTAGGGCACGTGGGCGGGCAGCTGCCCGACGGCGGCCTGACGATGTTCCACCGCAACGAGTTTGGGCTCGCCGGTCGTGCCCGAAGTGGCAAACACGAAGGCCAGATCCGAGCCCGATATCCGGTGGCGCGGCGCATCCGGGCTGCCCGCCATCGGTGGGTGGAAGACCGAATAACGGTACGCCGCGAAGCGCTCCGCCTCCTCAGGTGCGGCCACAACGGCCACGGCGCCCGCCAGGTCGAGCAGGTGCGCGACGCGCGCGTCCGGCAGCGCCGGGTCTAGGCACATCACAGTGTGCCCGGCCCGCAACACACCCAGCACCGAAACGGGCAGGCCAGCCGACCGTCCTAAGACGACACCGATCACCGCTCGCTCTTGGCAAAGCTCACCAGAAAGCTTATGCGCCAAGGCATTGGCCCGCGCATCGAGCGCGGCATAGGTCAGGGCCGTTGCCCCATCGGCGAGGGCGATCCGGTCCGGGTGCGCGGCGGCCGCGTCCGCAAACAACTGCGGCAGAACCAGGTCGTCGTAGCCGTCGACCGCGGTCGGCAGCGGTGGCGCCAGCCGGTCCTGCCCGCCCGTGTCCACGAAATCCAAGTCGGCGATCGTGGAACCGGGTTTGTCCGCGAGACAGCGCAGCAACGCGATGTAGTCGCGGCGCATCGCCGCGACTGTGGAGCCGTCGAAGATGTCGGTGGCGTATTCGATCCAGCCGAAAACCCTTTCTCCCACCGGTTCCATGAAGAAGCCGAGGTCCAGCTGGGAGCCGAGCGTCGGGGATCGCAGGCCCATCGTCGCGACGCGCTGGTGCGACGCCGCGTTGGCGTTGGTCACGACAAGGCCGCCGAAGCGGCGCTCGACACCCACAGGGTTTTCCTGGAAAAAGAACATCACCTGGTAGTTGCTGCTGTCCCGGACGTCCTCGTCGGCGCGCGGATAGGGCCAGCGCTCGGCCGTCGTGTCCTTGTACTGGAACGCCTCCAGGACGGTGCGACGCATCCGCACGAGCATCTCCGTCACCGTCGGGTTGCCGGACAGGTCAGCGCGCAACGGCAACCGGGTCACGAAATAGCCGATCAGGTCGTGGAATTCCTCGCGCTCGCGGTTGTTGACGGGCGAACCGATCACGATGTCGTCCTGCCCGGTGTAGCGGTGCAGCAAGATGACGAACGCGGTCAATACCAGCATGTAAAGCGTGCAGTTATGGTCACGAGCCAATCGCCGCAAGTCCTGCGCCAGCACGGGATCGAGTTCGTAGCCCATGCTCGCGCCCTCGTAGCGGCGGCGTAGCGGGACTGGCCGGTCGGTGGGCAGCTCCAGGCGCGGGATTTCGTCGCCAAGCTTGCCGCGCCAGTATTCGTGGTGCGGACGCACCGCATCACTGGCAAGCCGCTGCCGCTGCCACACAGCGTAATCGAAATACTGTAGGCCAAGTTCGGGCAGCGGTTCTGGATCGCCGGCCACAGCTGCGCCGTACAAGGCGCTGATCTCGTTCAGAGTGATCCGCTCCGACCAGCCGTCGCACGCAATGTGGTGAAAGTCGAGGAGGAAGACGTGATGATCGGCGCTCATGCGGATGAGGTGGCCCCGCATCAACGGCCCGGTCTGCAGATCGAACGGCATCGCGACCAGTTCGTTGGAGATCCGGTCCAACTCCGTTTCCCGCTCGGCCTCCCTGAGCCCGCTGAGGTCCAAGACCGGCACGGTCACCGGCACTGGATCGTTGACCTGCTGCACCATCACACCATTGCGCAGATGATAGGTGCACCGAAGGACGTGATGCCGCTGCACGATCCGCGTCATCGCCCGTGCCAGCAACTCCGGCTGTAGCGGTCCGCGGATCGCGATGAGCCGCGGCACGTTGTGAAACGGCGCCTCGGGTGCCAGTACGTCATAGAACCACACCCGTTCCTGAGCGAGGGAAAGTGGCGGGTTTGGCCCGTGATCCAGCGCAACCGGAGAACCGGTGTCCGGACCGCTTTGCTGAGCCATGTGCTCCTCTCCTTTCGTCATGAACGCCCGGCCGGCAGCGCGTCATCAACGAGCGCGGCGAGCTCGGCAATGGTCGGGCACTCGAAGACGACATGGAGGGGGATCTCCACGTCGTACTGACGCTGCAGTCTGGCCAGAAATCTAATCGCCGCAATCGAATTCGCCCCAAGCTGGAACACGCTTGTCCGGGTGTCCACATCGCGGCCCAGGATTTCGGCCCAGACACCGACCAGGTCCTTCTCAATCGAGGTGAGGGCCGCGGCCAGGTCGGCCGCCGGGACGGCTGATTGAGGCTCGAATTCCTTGAGCGCCAATGCCGTGAGCATCGCCTCGTCCACCTTCCCCGATGCGGTCCGTGGCAATTGCTCAACCAGGACGACGGGTGCCGGCACCGCGGCTGCCGCCAGGCGGCCAGCGACGTCCGAGGCGACCTGTGCTGCCGTCGCACCATCGCGTACCACGACCGCCGCGGCCATCGCCGCGGTATCACCGGTAGTCACCGCGAACGCGTATGCCTCGGCGACGAGTCCTCCGGCCAGTAACGCGTGCTCGACCTCGCCGGGCTCCACCCGGAACCCGCGCACCTTGACCTGGCGGTCAGCCCGCCCGACGATTTCGAACCGGTCGGGCGGCAGCGGGCGGGCGAGATCGCCCGTGCGGTACCACCGCACACCGTCCATCATCACAAACCGCTCCGCGGTTTGGGTCGGGTCGCCAAGGTATCCACGGGCGACCGTCGGGCCCGACACGTACAACTCACCCACCTCGCCTGTGGACGTCGGGGTGAGACCGTCCGAAAGCGTCCGGAAGAGGGTGCCGGCCAGTGGCGGCCCGACCGGAACCGTCCTCGCCCCCTCGGGTAGTTCGGCGGGCACCGGCCCGGCGGCCACGCCGATGGTGCACTCGGCCGGTCCGTAGTGGTTGATCAGCCGGATGCCCGGGCGCAGCGCACGAACCTTGGCGCACAAGGCCCAGGGCAGCCGTTCGCCGCCCAACAGCACCCCGGTGCGCGGAAGCACCGCGGCGTCGCCCTCACTGAGCAACGCCGCGAGATGCGACGGCGTGATCTTCAGATAGTCGACCGGATGGGCGGCGAATTCCTTAGCCAGCAACAAAGCCGATGTGCCCGTCTCGGCGCTGGCGAGCAGGAGCCGGCCACCGCTGCACAGCGCACCAAAGATCGCCGTATGGCCCAGGTCTGTCCACAGTGGACTAACGCAGGCGAAGCTCGCTGGCGTCGTGAGGGCGAGCCGGTCGAGCAGGCCCTGGACGTAGGCGTTGAGGTGCCGACGCTCGACCGCGATTTGCTTGGGCCGGCCGGTCGTTCCGGACGTGAGCACGACATAGGCCAGGGCGTCCTCGGCGACCTCGGGCGGCGTTGACGTTGCGGGTGGGTGGCCGCTCGGCGGCACGACGGTGTAGCCGAGCGCGACGAGGCGGCGGCCGAATTCGCCCTCGGCAACGGCGATGCGCGAGGACACCGAGGCGAGCGTCGACTCGATCACGGCGGGCCGGCTGCGATCGTCGATCACCATGAACGGCACACCGGCCACGAGCGAGGCGAGGAGGGAGACCATCGTGTCCGCGGTCCGCACACCGGCAATGACGACACAGTCATCGGGTGCCACGGCGAGCGCGCGAATCGCGCCCGCCAAGGCATCAGCTTGGGCCATGAGCTCGCGGAAATTGAGTGAACGGTCCGGCGCGTGCATCGCGGGCGCGTCCGGGGTGGTTTCAGCGAACGCGCGGACGCATGCGACCACGTCGGGTGCCGGGAGGCTCACTATCGATGCTCACTTCCTGGATTCGGCGGTCAAAGGGACGCGGGCAATTGGATCTGGGAGTCGTCGACCGCTCCGGTCAGCCCGACGACGATGCGCCGCGGCGCCGTGAACCGATCGCGGGCGTGTGCGTACCGCATGTTATCGAAGACCAGCACATCGCCGGATTCCCAGTTGGTTGGCATGGAGAGCCGCGCATAGGTGGCGCGGATGGCTTCCAGCGCGGGCAACGGAATCGGTGAGCCATCGCCGAACATCGCGTTGCGCGGCAGGTTGTCCTCCCCGTAGCGGCGTAAAAGCCAGTGGTGTACGTCCTCGCCAAGGCTGCTGGGGTGGAACAAGTGCGCCTGGTTAAACCAGATCCGGTCGCCGGTGTGGGGATGCAGCACGACCGCCGGGCGGTTCTGGGCTGTGCGAACGGTTTCGTCACCGATCCACTCGTGTTCGATTTCGAAACGGTCGCAATATTCGCCCACCGCCCGCTGGTCGTCGGTCTGGAAGACGTCACGCCAGCTCAGATCGACGTCGGGGCCGATCGTGCGGGTATAGCGCACACCGAGCCTCTCGAACGGTTCCCGGATGTCCGCGTGGAGTTGGCGGTAAACTTCCGCGGAGTCGGCCAAGGGCGTGTCACCGTCGGCCGCGGCGGGAATCTCGCAGAGAAACCAGACGTGCCTTGGCCAAACCGCGAAGTAGGACATCTCATTGTGAAAGGGGATCCGTTCCGATGCCGGGTACTCGGTCGAGTTGAACAGGCTTCCGGTAAGGCGCTGCCGATTGTTGGACCGGTATTCGTATTCCATGAAGGGTCCCGACACCTCGGTGCAGATCTTCTCGAAGTCTTCGCGTGAGGGCATGGCGAAGCCGCGGAAGATAATGGCACCCGGCTCCCGCAGCAATGTGTCCACCTGTGCGGCATGGCCGAGGGTCCACTCGTACAGGTTGGTTTCCGGCGCGTCCGGCCGCACCACCGTCGCGCCGCTCGCGCTTTGCGTCGTCAATGTCGCCATCCCTTTCGTTTAGGCCCGGTTGACCGCCGCCGGGCCGGGTGTCCCGACAGGCGCGTTGAGCGCGCGGGCGACGAGCAGCGCGTCACGGGTGGCACGCACATCGTGGACCCGGATGATGTCCACGCCCGCCGCCTCGCCGTAGACCGCGACCATCGCCGAACCTACGACCCGCTGATTGACCACGGGCTGGCCAAGCAGAGTACCCAGAAAAGACTTACGGCTCGCGCCAAGCACCACCGGGATGCCGGTGTCCACGAAGACGTCGAGCCGGCGCAGCAAGTCAAGGTTGTCGACGTAGCGCTTACCGAACCCGATGCCCGGATCGATCCACACTCGGGGAACCCCGAGCGCCCGCGCGGCTTCGGCCCGCTCGCCGAGGAAATTACGGACCTCAGCCACCACGTCTGTGTAGGACGGATTGGTCTGCATGGTGCGCGGCGCCCCTTGCATGTGCATGGCGATCCAGCCGACGCCGAGCTCGGCGGCGACGTGAGCCATCGATGCAGAAACATCGTTGATGATCTGGGCGCCTGCGGCGACGGCGGCCCTGGCAACATCGGCTTTCATGGTGTCGATCGAGACCACGCATCGCTGCGCCAGCGCCTCGACGACCGGGAGCACACGGTGCATCTCGGCCTGCGCGTCGACAGGCGCCGCACCCGGACGCGTTGACTCACCGCCGACGTCGACTATGTCTGCACCCTCGGACAACATCTGCTCGGCCCAGGCAACCGCGGCATCGGGGTCGAGATGCTCGCCGCCATCGGAGAAGGAGTCGGGCGTTACATTGAGGATTCCCATTATTTGCATGTGATCACCCCGCCAGCGCTCCGAGCGTGAGGGTGCATCGCCATGCCGGCCACTATAACCAACTCTGTCCGTGCTCGCCGTCCTCGATTTCCTCCACACTGCACAGTCACACGATGACGATGACCTTTGATATGGTCTGCGTCGTGCTGAGGTCACGATTGCTGACGCCGCTGCGTTCGCGGGAGTTTTCCCAGCTCATCTTTGGCCAGTTCCTGAGCGGAGTTGGCGACGGGGCATTCCTCGTCGCTGTCGTCACAGTCATGGTGGTCAATCGAAACTCGGCCACCGATCTCGGGATTGTGCTCGGCACCCGCAGCGCGGTCGCCCTTGCCGCGATGTTCTTCGGTGGCGTCGTCGCTGACTTCGCCCGGCGCACCCGGATCATGGCGGCGACCGACGCCGTGCGCGGCGTGCTAGTTCTGGTGGCGGCGTTCACCTCGCCGTTTGCGCCGTTGTGGGTGTGGGTCGCGATCGCGGCCACGATAGGCCTCGCCTCCAGCGCGTTCCAACCCGCCTACCAGGCCGCGGTGCCGGCGTTTGTCCCAAGTGACGCACTAGAGGCTGGCAACGCGCTGAAGGTCCTGTCGACGCGCGGCGCACTGATCCTCGGCCCCAGCATCGGCGCGCTGCTCGTCTCCACCGGCGGCGTTCGCCTGGCGTTCTTGGTCGACGCATGCACATTCATGATCAGCCTCGCCACGCTCGTCGGCCTCAAGGAACCGCCGCACACCACGTCGGCAGAGCGCCGAAATCCCTTGCGGGCGGCCGCACAGGGCCTGCGCGCCGTTCTCGATCGCCCGTGGATCGCGTGGGTCATCGGCTCCGGCACATTACAGATCATGTTCGTTCTAGCGCCTATGACAATCATGATTCCCTTGGTACTGCACGCCCGTCACCAAGACGCGTTCTACGGACTGGTCGTCGGCTTTCGCTCGGCTGGCTCGGTCATCGGCACGGTGGCGGCGGCTCACTGGCGGCCACGCCGTCCTGGACTGGCGGCCATGTGCGGCCCGCTGACGATGCTCATCCTGCTGGCCTTCTTCGTCATTCCCGCACCGGCGTGGGCGATGCTCGTCGCCGCACTCCTGTCCGGCATCGGGCCGTCCCTGTTCATTGTCTACTGGCCGACCGCGCTGCAACGCGCCGTGCCGGACGAGCTGCGGGGCCGAGTCTTCGCCTTCGACCAACTGGGCGCCTACACGCTGCAACCCGTCGGGCTGGTGCTGGTCCCCCTTGCGGTGGCGGCGCTGGGCTTCACCTGGCCCACGATCATTGCAGCGGTGGTTCTGCTCGTCACAACGTTTGTGCCCCTGCTGATCCCGGGCGTGACCATGTTCGCGACACCGCAACAACCGGCGCAGAAGGTGACCGCTCCCGGATGACCGTGCCGTGTTGTCGACCACTGCGGCAGGTTGCACCGGATTGCCCATCAGTCCATTTGCGACGGCGACACCACGTCTCGACTCCCGGTGGGGAGTGGGCATGGAACGCCGCTGTTGCGTTGTCCCACGCCGTGCCGGTTGTGTTGCTACGCAAAGCCTGTCTCGCCAGGAGGCCAGGCGAAGAGTGTCGGACCGCCTCTCGGTCCCGGTTCGCATCTCGACAGTGAGGCGGGCTCTGGCGACGCGTGCGGCCGGTGGTGGCTTTGGAGAGGCGGTGGTGTCGCGGCGTTGGGCGCAGGTCGTCTGAAGGGTGGTGGCGTCGCGATCGGTGAGCTGGTTGGCGGCGGGCAGCAGCGTCTGCTGCATGAGGTCGGTGGCCTGGCGGTAGCGCTCGAGTGCCGCTGGCCCGTGTCCCGGGCGATGGCCAGCGCGGTCCGCGGCCCGAACGCTCGCCCTTCCTGACGCTTAGAGCGTCGAGGATCTCACCGCGCTGCTGACCTCGGCGGGGAGCGCTGAGGTCGAGACAGTTACCGCTGCCGGACTGCGTAGGTCAGGTGGGTCACCCGCTGGGTCGGCTCCGCGCGGACCGGCTCCAGGGCCACGCGGCCGGCGTCCACGCCCTCGAACAGGCGGATTCCGGAGCCGAACAGCACGGGTGAGAGCGCGATCGAGAACTCGTCGATCAGGCCGGCGTTCACGTACTCCAGGATCGTCGCGCCGCCGCCCGCGATGCGGACGTCGCGGTCGCCGGCGGCCTCGCGGGCCTGGTCGAGCGCGGACTCGATGCCGTCGTTGACGAAGTGGAAGGTGGTCCCACCCGGCCGCTCCCAGGGGTCACGCTTCTCGTGCGTCACGACGAAGACCGGCGTGTGGAACGGCGCCTCCTCCGGCCACGCCTGCTCGCCGGCGTCGAACATGCGCTTGCCCATCACGCTCGCGCCGGTGCGCTCGAACGTCTCCCGCACGATGTCGTTGTCGCGCCCTTCCTC
>DASRJA010000392.1:0-2451 GCA_035649695.1 Mycobacterium sp.
GGCCGCCAGGCGAGCGACGCCCCTACCTGTCCACGACTGCCCGTACTCGCCCGAGAGCACAGTCGAGCCATCCGTGCGTATTGGTTGCGGCTGCCGGTGTGTCACCGCGATAACAGGACGACGCGGCGACAACCGCGCCACTACCTCGGCTCCGATCAGCCCCGTCGCCCCGGTGACCAGCACGGCGCGGCCCGGATTCACAGCGGATCCTTCAATGCGGTCAGCGCAAAGGCCACCACGTCGTCGACAGTGGCGACCGTCGCGAGATTCTCGGGACGCTGGGGCGGAAGGCCAAAGGCGCGTTCCAATGCCATCGTCAATTCGATCAGCCGCACGGAGTCGAATCCGAGATCATCGATGAGCCGGGCGCCGTCCGCTACGTCGTCGGGCATTCGCCGCGGCACCGCCAGCGCGGTGATCAGCCGGATCACCCGCTGGCGCTCAGGCTCTGGAAATTGTTGCGGCGCGCTCATTCGACACCCCGCACATGGGTTTGATGCCCGCCACAAGTCGCTGCCTGTGCGTCGGTTTGTTCCCGGTCGGCGGTGATTGTCGAGCTGTCGATCACCGTTCCCTCGACCAAATCACCGGCCACGAGCAGAGCCCACATCCTTTGGCGGCACGGCTTGCCGCTGGAGGTCCTTCGGATGAATCTCCGCGGCCCGATGACGATTTGAATCGTCGGGGCAGGACCAAGATCGGATCGCAGTAGACGGCGGGCGGTATCGACCCAGCTGCCCGCCGAGGCTTCGACGAAGAGGGCGACGCCCGGCAGTCCCACCCCGCTGTGTGCGACCGCGCAGAACTTGCATTTGGGAATCCCGGTGGCCGCAGCGAGCCGTGTTTCGAGGTCTTCCATGAACACGGATTTGCCCCGGACCTTGAGAGCCGAACCCATCCGGCCGAGGACGAATACCTGTCCGGTGTAACAGAATCCCGCATCACCGGTGTGCAGCACACCGGCATCGGCGAATCGAGTGGAGGTGCCCGGGTCCGATTTGTCTCCGTGATACCCCATGGCTACGGATGGCGAAGACACGGCGATCTCCCCGAGGGCTCCGTCGGGCAGCAGCGCGCCGTTCTGGTCGATGATGCTGACCTCGGAGCCGGCCGGACCCAAACCGGCGATCCACCCGGTACCTTGTAGCTGCTGTCCGGTGAATCGTGCACAGTCGAGGACCGCAACCGGCTGCCCGGGCCGCAGTGATGACTCGTCTATGCGAACGGCGCTGATCGGTTCGTCAAAAGGGGTTCCGGTGACCAGCAGTGTGGCCTCGGCCAGGCCGTAGGCGGCGATCAGGGCCGTGGGGTTGAACCCCGCCGGTTCGACCAGTCGGGAGAATGCGTGCAAGGCGGTCAGGTCGATGCACTCGGCTCCGGTGGCCAGTGACTTCCAGGAGGTAAGGTCGACTCCTTCAATATCTTCCGGGCTCAGCCGGCGAGCGGCATAGTCGATCCCGAACGACGGACATACCGAATGCTGCCGTCCGGACATCGCACGAATCCACCGCATCGGGTCCCTGATGAACTGGTCGGGGCGCATCAGGTAGAGCGACCCCTGGTTCGCGATTCCCATGAGGAGAGTGATCAGTCCCATGTCGTGGTAGAGGGGCAGCCACGACACCATGGCGTCACCCGATCGCCAGCCGAGCAACCTGCTGATCGATTGCAGGTTCGCGGCAAGGTTGGCCCAGCTGACCATCACCCCGCGTGGGGTGCCGGTCGATCCCGAAGTGAACTGCAGCAGTGCGCATTCGGCGCGTCCATGTGTCAGACCTATGGGATCGGCTGCGTTGATCAGATCCTCCGACAGCGACAGCGGCTCGCGCGGCAGACCTGCGACGCGGACCGCTCTTTCGACTGTGTGCCACAGTTCGGGTGTGGTCAGCACGCTACGTGGATTGGCGCTCCGCAGTATCGCGCTGGTCCGCTCGATATATGCGGCATCATCACCGAACGTCGGAGGCGCGATCTGCGTTACCGTGGCTCCGCACAACCAGACCGCGTACATTGCTGCGACGCATCGATGCCCCGAGGGCATCACGATGCAGGCGTTATCCCCCACGCGCAAACCGTTCGCGCGCAGCGCCCCGCCGATCCGGCGCGATTCTCTGGCGAGTTCGGTGTAGGAACGGTAGTGCCATCCGTCGACGTCATCTGCAACAAACACTCCGGCGTCAGCCAAGGGCGCATCGATCCAATCGATCGCCATAGTGGAAGTGGAATCCGACGTTTGCAACAATGCTTGCCTCAACAGGCTTTCGTCCGTTATGCGCGGTCGCGTCGGGTGCCGATGTCGCCTACGAGATGCGCGATTACGGCGTTGACGTAGTCGGCCGTTCGAGCTCGGAGACTTCTCTGCAACGTGGATGAAGACGTCCGGCTCGTTCTCCTGGTACGTCTCCTGGAAGTCGCCGTACGGACTGAAAGTCGACATTGAGCTCTCCTTCG
>DASRJA010000393.1:0-8367 GCA_035649695.1 Mycobacterium sp.
GTCGACGGAGACGTAGACCGGGGCGTCGCCGATGCGGGCCAGCATCCGCTCGATCACCGCAGGCAGTCCGTCGATTTGGAAATCGTCTGTGCCGATCACCTGAAAACCCAGCACGCGGTCATCGGACAGGTCGGTCGGTGCGTACAGCGGGCCGCGGATCCCGACGTGCAGGCAGTGCTCCGGGTCGAGCAGGGCTTCCTCGCTGGCCCGCCGGAACGGGGTGCCATGCGTGAACGGCGCGCCGAAGTAGGTGTCCCAGGTGTCGAGGTGAGCGTCGAAATGCAGCACTGCGATCGGGCCGTGGTCGCGGTGCAGCGAGCGCAGCAGCGGCAATGCGATGGTGTGGTCACCGCCCAGTGTGACAAGCTTCGTGCCGCCGTCGCGCAATTCGTCGGACGCTCGCTCGATGGTGGTGATCGCCTCGGCGATGTCGAACGGGTTGACCGCGATGTCACCGGCGTCCGCGACCTGCTGGACCGCGAACGGCTCGACGTCCAGCCGCGGGTGATAGGTCCGTAGCAGCTTGGATGCGGCTCGGATGTGCCCCGGGCCAAATCGGGCTCCCGGTCGGTAGGAGACGCCGGAGTCGAACGGGACGCCGACGACCGCGACGTCGGTGTGGGTGACCTCGTCGGTGCGGGGTAGGCGGGCGAAGGTGGGCGGACCCGCGTAGCGCGGCACGCGGGTGGCATCGACCGGTCCGATCGGTTGCTGAGACGTCATGCCGAGAAGGTTTCCGGAAATCCGGGCCTGCGGATATAGCCATTTTGTAGAGATTGCATGCAGCTTGTTCGACGATGTGTCCATGCTGACGGTGGCGGAGCTGGTCGCCGACCCCGAGTTGGGGTTGGAGTTGGTGGCCGGACGCGGCGGTGCCGACCGGGAGATCGAGGCCGCCGCGGTGTCCGAACTCGCCAACCCCGGCCCATGGTTGCAGGGCGGCGAACTGCTCCTGACCATCGGGCTACTGCTTCCGCAGACCACCGACGGTTGTCGGACCTATCTGACCGAGCTCGACGCCGCTGGCGTCCAGGCCGTCGGGCTGGGCCTGGGCGCCGAACTCCCCCATCAACGGGCGCCCGCGCGCCTCATCACCGCCGCCGACGAGATAGGCATGCCGCTGCTGACCGTGCCCGACCCGGTCCCGTTTATCGCGGTGACGAAGGCGGTATTCGCATACCGTGCCCGCGCCGAGCGCCACGAGCTGGAGTGGGCCCTGGAAACCCAGCGCGCGTTGACCGCCGCGGCCGTCACGCCCGGTGGGCTGCTCGGCATCCTCGCCGCCCATCGCGATGCGACTGGCCGATCCGGTGTGGTAATCGACCTCCTCGGACGGGTACTAGCCGAGTCCGATCACGGCGGTGAGGGGTTGGTCAGCCGGCTGTCCGGGCTGCTCGAGTCGATTCGCGATCAGGGTCTGAGCGCCGCGGCTGTCGATATCAGCGACGGCCGCCGCCGCGAATTGCATGCCCTCGGCGCCCGCCGGCTGCGTGCCTGGCTGCTGATCGACGGCCCCGCCGAACTGCCTGCGGCCCATCAGATTTCGGGCGATCTGGTGTCGCTGCTGTCGCTGGAGTTGGAGCGACGGCACGGGCTCAACACCGCGCAGCGCCGAGGTCGTGCCCAGGTGTTGGACCGGCTGGCCAGGGCCACCGTCGACGACGTGGTCGCGGCCCGGTGGCTGACGTCGGTGGGGCTGCCCGACGCCGACCTTCGCGCTGCCGCCGTCGCCGCACCCGACGACGCCGACGACCTGGCCGCCGATCTGTTGATCACCGTGCCGGACGCTTTGGTTCGCGTCGTTGGAGAAGTGGTGGAGTTGGCCGTGCCGCTCGACACCGATCTGCCGGGCGTGCTCGGCACGCTAGCCCGCAGTCGACCGGCAGGCATCGGCATCGCCGTCCGGCCGGGCGCGCTGGTGGTTTCGCTGCGGCAGGCCCGCTCGGCGCTGCCTGCCAGCCGGGTGCAAGGCAGACACATGCACGCCGAAGAGATCGCCAGCAGCAGGCTGTTGCTCAATACAGTTGGGGCACAACCACTTCAGGCCTTCGCCGACGCGGTGCTCGGCCCTCTCGACGCGACGGACCGTTCGGGTGAACTGCTGCGCGGGCTCACCGCGTTTCTCGAGCACAACGGACATTGGGGATCCGCCGCCAACGCTCTGCGCGTCCACCGACACACCATGCGAAACCGAATCGACGCGGTTGAACGATTGACCGGCCGGCGCATGGATTCCGCGCAGGACCGCCACGAGTTGTGGCTGGCACTGCGGGCCCGCGACGCCGCCCGGATGTCGTCCGACTAGCAGACGGCGAAAGCGCAGGTCGACGCATCATGCGGCGTTACGCTTACTCCGTGGTGGTCAAGGGCCGGCCCGTCTGCGTGCCGGAGGCGGCGCTCGAGAGCCGAGTCCCAGCCCGGACGCGGCTCCATGCCGAAACCGTGGCGCGCCACCTCAGGGTCCTGACCGTGACCACCCGGATCGGCGCGGCCGTCAGCATCTTCTTCGGCGTCCAAGGCCTGATCGTCGGCCAGGACGTGGTGTGGATCGGGATGGTGAACCTGGCCAGCGGGGTGATCTTCCTGCTGATGCCGCTGTTGTATCGGTTCGGCGAACTGGTTGCGCCACTGGTGTTCTACTTCATCGCCTATGCCTCCATCACGGTGGTGTGTTGGCACTTGGGAACGGGCTCGGGTCTCCCCTTCTATTACTTGGTCGCCGCGACGCTGATGGTGATGATCCTCGGAATCGATCACATGGTGCTCGCATCGGTGCTGGCCGCCCTCGGCGCCGCAACGGTGATCACGCTCGAGATCGTCGTGCCCTATAACACTGGCGTGCAACCTGATTGGGCATTCCGATCGGGGTTCATCCTCTCCGTCATATCGGCCTGGCTGATGGTCATCGCAGTGGTGTGGTACGCGCTCCGCGAAACCCGTCGTGCCCGGCTAGCGATGGAGGCCGAATACGAACGGTCGGAACGACTGCTCACCAATATTCTGCCTGCCACCATCGCCCAACGGCTGAAAGACCCGTCGCGCAACATCATCGCCGACAAGTACGACGACGCCTCGATCCTGTTCGCCGACATCGCCGGCTACACCAAGCGTGCCAGCGACACCACGCCAAGCGATTTGGTGCGCTTCCTCGACCGGCTCTACACCGACCTGGACGGGCTCGTCGACCGTCACGGCCTGGAGAAGGTCAAGACCAGTGGTGATTCCTACATGGTGGTCAGCGGTGTGCCGGAACCCCGCGACGATCACATCGAGGCGCTGGCCTGCCTGGCACTGGACATGGCCGACGCCGTGTCTGACCTGAAGGATCCGCAGGGTCGGGAGGTGCCGCTGCGGATCGGCCTTGCCGCCGGGCCGGTGGTGGCCGGAGTGGTCGGCGCACGCAAGTTCTTCTACGACGTGTGGGGCGACGCGGTCAACGTCGCGGCGCGGATGGAAACGACCGACGTCGAGGGGCGGATTCAGGTGCCACAGGACGTCTACGAGCGGCTCAACCACGCGTTTCTGCTCGAGGAGCGCGGCAACGTCGACGTCAAGGGCAAGGGCGTCATGCACACCTGGTATCTGGTCGGACGCCGGAACGACGAAGCGGTGCGCGGCGCGGTCGAGCGCGATGTCGCTGCGACGGGCAGTTCCTAGCGCAGGACGCTGGGTTTGCGCGCCAACAGTTCCAGCAGCGCAGCGGTCACCTCGTCCGGGCGCTCCTCCATGATGTAGTGGTCCCCGCCGGTTAGCTGGGTCAGGGTCGCACCCGGGATGCGTTCGGCCAGTTCGCGCGCGGTGGAAAACGGGATATAGCGGTCGCGGTCGCCCCAAATGATCGCCGTCGGGCAGTCGATCTGCCCTAGTCCCGCGGCCAGGCCGGGCACGGCGGGCACGTGGTAGTTGGTGAAGAAGTCGACGAAGGTCTGCCTGCCGGGCGGGGTGTCCATCCAGCCGAGATACTCGTCTTCCAGTCGCTCGTCGAAACAGCCCATCGCGCGGTACGGGCGCAACGCATCGTGATGCAGCCGCCGCAGCGGTAGTCGCCACAGTAGAGCGGGAGCGTGGCGCGCGAGCCATCGCTGGCCCTGTGAGAAGTGGTAGAACCAGGGCCGAAAGATGTTGTGCGCGCGGGTATTCAGCAATGCCAACCGCAGCACGCGCTCCGGGTGGCGCTGTACATAGCCGAGGCCGAGGAAGCCACCGTAGTCGTGTGCGACGAGATTGAAGCGGTTTAGGCCGAACGAATCGGCCAGCGTGCCGATCCGCTCGACCTCGGCGTCGTAGGTAGCCGGTGTGTCGGGCGGGTCCGCGCGTCCGAAGCCCGGCCAGTCGGCGGCGATGACGCGGTGGTGTGTGGCGAGCGCGGGAATCTGGTGTCGCCAGCACGATGCGCTCTGCGGATAGCCGTGCAGCAGCAGCACCGGTTCGCCCTCACCCGCCTCGATGTGCACCAGATTCATTTTGTTCAAACTAGTATAAAATTTGCCCCGTGACTAGACGCCGCGGCAGGCCCCGGGCCTACGACCCGGATGTCGCAATGCGGCAGGCGCGGGACATCTTCTGGCGCGGCGGGTTCGCGGCGACCTCGCTGGATGACCTGGCGACGGGCATGAGCATGAACCGGCCCAGCATCTATGCCGCGTTCGGCGACAAACGCGCGCTTTACCTGCGGGCCGTCACCGAGTACGCGGAGATGAGCAGCGGCTGGCTGGCGACGGCGCTGGCCAGGCCGCGATCGTTACGCGACGGGCTGCACGCGGTCTACAGGTACGCGCGCGACTTCTATCAGGCGGGCGATGA
Organism: Mycobacterium sp.; assembly: GCA_035649695.1. Taxonomy (GTDB): domain Bacteria; phylum Actinomycetota; class Actinomycetes; order Mycobacteriales; family Mycobacteriaceae; genus Mycobacterium. The sequence continues at coordinate 4,804 of DASRJA010000393.1, forward strand.
CGCGCCACGCGGGTGCTTCCTGCTCGGCACCGCGGTCACCGAGGCGAACGGCGATCCGCACGTGCGGGCGATCGTCGAGCAGACGATGTCGGCGTTCACCGCGACGTTCGCCGAACGGTTCGAGCGCGCCGAACGCGAGGGCGAGCTGTCCCCGCACGCGCCCGACGCGCTCGCACAAATCGCCACGGCGGCGCTGAACACGCTCGCGGTGCGCGCCCGCACGGGTGCACCCGCAGCGGTCCTCGATGCACTGATCGACGCCACAGTGGACGTGATCTGCGCTAGACCTTCCGGTTCTCCGACTTGATCAGCCAGGCCAGCTTCTCCAGGCCGTCGATCAGCTCATGGAGGATGTCGGCAGTGCTGGGGTCCTCGGCATCCACCGCATCATGCACGGTGCGGAGCGTGTCGACCGCCGCGTAGGTGCGGCCGGCGATCAGGTCGACGACCTCGGTGGTGTTGTGCTCGTAGGCCGGGAACTGCGGAAGCGTGGTGTTGGCCGCGACGGTGTCGGACCGGCCGTCCGGCACGGCGTCCAGCGCGCGCATCCGCTCGGCGATGGTGTCGCTGGCCTCACGGGCGAAGTCGACGAGCTCGTCGAGCTGCAGGTGAAGGTCGCGGAAGTTGGTGCCGACGACGTTCCAGTGCGCCTGCTTACCCTGCAGGTGCAGTTCGATCAGATCGATCAGCACCTTTTGCAGGTTGGCGCTGAGCTCCGGTGATGCCTGAAATCCCTGTACTTCTGTTTCTGTGCGACGTGTTGTAGTGCCCATGCGTAACTCAACGCCAAGCGTTTCTGGAATCATTCCAAATTAGCGAGATCTTGTTTCTCCAGCAGCCGGGCATAACCGGCACCCATGCCGAGCAAGACCAGGCCGACGACGATGAACACCACGACGCGGAAGATGCCGTCGAGCGTGCCGAGGTCGAACAGGAACAGCTTGGCCATCGCCGCGGCCACCAGCGCCAGCCCGCCGCCGATCGGCAGCGATCGCTCCGCTTTGGCCAGTCGTGCGGCGTAGATGAACAGCGCGGCCGCCATCGCGATCCAGCAGATCGTCGCGGCCATGTGACCGGCAAAGAAACCACCGTTGGGGCCGCCGATCAGCACGCCGGCGGTCACGGTGAACGCGGTGACCACGTAGGCGATCACTGCGGCCGAACCGGCCCAGATAGCCGCTCGGTCCTGCTCCCGGACGGTCTTCCACGACCACGCGATCGTGATCGCGCATACCACCAGCAGAACGCTCGAGACGAGGGTGGAAACGGCGACGGGAGTGTCGAGTTCGGTGGCGCTCATCAGCGAGCTCGGCGGCGCGTAGCTCAGGTAGATGCCGCCCCCGACGACGGCGAAGCCGATCGCGGCCCACCGCGCGATGTCGTCGCGCCGGCCCGCGATCGCGACCATGACCGCCATCGCCAGTAGCACCGGGCCCGCGACGTAGCCATCGAATGCCACGGTCACCGCGATCAGCGCCGCGATCGCTGAGAGCGCCGACCAGATCTGCCGAACCACGCCGGTCACGTTTGGCGGGCCGAGAAGCACGATTGCCAACAGCGCGGCGGCGAGCGCGGCCGCCATCAATGCGGCCACCACCCGGTCGACGGCGAGCGAGACGCATAGCACCGGCACTACGCCCGCCGCGGTCAACAGGGCCATCACGGCCCGATTTGCCGTGCGCGGCAACAGGATTAGCGCTGCCCCGATGGCGAGCACGGCAGCGATGCCGCACGCGCCCGCCAGCCACAGGTCGTGATGGTCGTCGAAGTACACCGCGGCCAGCGCCACCAGTATCGGGAACGTCGGGGCTGCGATCCGCGCGGCGTGCAGCCAAATCCAGTCCTTGCCCAGCTGGACCGGCAGCGACGCCGCCGACAGCGCCAGCATGAAGCCGACGAGCAACAGGGTGATGCCGTCGGTGACCACCGGCGCGAGCAAGATCAGCGGCACCAGCACGAGCACGCCGAGATGCTGGGAGTCCCAGCGCCGGGCCAGGGTCAACCCGCCGCCCCCGACGACAGCGGCGATACCGAGCCCGACGGGTGCGGGCACCCAGTGATAGATCGTCGTGACGGCGATGACGTCCATGTAGGCGGCCGCGATGGCGGTGGCGGCCAGGGCGATTGCGCCGACCCGTCCGCCGGGTCGGTCGTACAGCCACCACGCGGCGGCTATCAGTGCCGCGGCGAGCACGACCCCGCCTGCGACGCGGAACTCCGGGCGCAGAATCCCCGCCTGGGCCGCTAGCACGAGCAGCAATACGACGCCGACCAGCGTGACCGCGACGCCAGCGACGGCGAGCACCTTGCCGATCCAGCCCTCGGACCGTTCCTGCCGAGGCTGCTTCGCCGGCGCAGGTGGTGGGGGAACCTGTGGCGGCGGCGACGGATAGTGCGCGTACTGCGGCGGATACTGCGGCCAGTACGGCACCGCCGGCGGGACGTACGGCGCGGGCTGCGGGGGCGCGACAGGCGCGGGCTGCGCCGACAGCAGTCGGTCGAGTTCTATCAGATCCGCGGACATGCGGGCCAGCTGCTGGGACATCGCAGCGAAGTCCGCGGACAACCGGGAGATCACGGCGCGATGCGGCGGTTCGGTCATGGCAACATGCTCGCAGCAGCACCGGCATGTCCGGATGAGTAGGACTACTCCTTATCCAACCCGTGTTCGATCGCGTAGCGGGCCAGCTCGACCCGGTTGGCGACTTGAAGCTTGCGGAACGTGGCCTGCACGTGGTTCTCGACGGTGCGGTGGCTCAGCGAGAGCCGGGCGGCGATCTGCTTGGCCGTCAAACCCTTGGCGACGTGGCGAAGTATCTCGGTTTCGCGTTCGGTCAGGCTCGGCATGTCCGGCCCGCCACCGGGGCGCTGCGCGATGCGCCGGTACTCCCCCAGCACCAGTCCGGCCAACCCCGGGGTGAACACCGCGCGTCCTTCAGCGGTCGCGCGCACGGCATCGCCGAGTTCTTGCTTCGACGCGCTCTTCACGAGATACCCTGTGGCGCCTGCCTTTACCGCCTCGAGGACGTCGTCGCGCTCGTCGGATGCCGAGAGCACCAGGATTCGCGACGACGGCGACACCGCGAGCACCTCGGCGGTGGCCTGAGCGCCGTCACCGTCGGACAGCCGCATATCCATCACCACCACATCGGGGTGCACCACGGCCGCGCGGCGACGCGCCGCCGCCACCCCGTCGGCTGTCGCCACAACGGAGAAGCCGTCCTCGGCGAGATCGCGAGCTACCGCGTCGCGCCAGATCGGATGGTCGTCGACGACCATCACCGTCGGGGTACCGTCAGCTCCCATTCCGTCCCGCATTCCGGCCCGGTGTTCAGGTTTGCGCTGCCGCCCAGCCAATTCATCCGTCCCACAATCGATTTAGCGATTCCAACGCGGCCTTCTGCGACCGCTTCCTCGAGCCTGCCCTCGGCGATGCCGACGCCGTCGTCGCGGATGCTCACGGTGACCGAGTCGCCGAGGTCCTCAAGCAATACATAGGCGCGCGCGGCCGGCCCAGCGTGTGACGCGACGTTATCCAGCGCGTTGGCGGCCGCAGCGCACAAC
>DASRJA010000394.1:0-5986 GCA_035649695.1 Mycobacterium sp.
GGAACCAGAACGACGCGAATCCTTGGGCCTCGGCTGCCTTTCCGTCGTCAAGCAGTCCGGTCAGCCGGTCCGCACGTGACCGCTCCTTGTCGGAGCCGACCATCAAGCCGATTCGCATCCAAGCCCCTCACGGCACATAGCGATCCCACTCATACGGCACCACAACATGGAAAGGAGCGGCGAAGAGTGGTTCGATTCCGTTGCTGCTCCATCGTTTCTCCAGAACCGGGCGCAGCCGGTCCGCGGTCGCAACCGGGTCATCGTCGAGGAAGCAGTACGAAATCGTCTGGCCCGCAGGGGCGCTCGCCAACCGAGCGTCGACTGACTGCGACAGTGCAGACCAGACACCGGCCACCCCGTCGACGTCCCCCAGCTGAGTCGCGGCAGAAGCGTTTGCTTCCAGCAGGAGATAGACACCGCGAATGGGCCACCAGGGCAGCACGTCTGCTCCTACCTTGACCCGTGGTGCCGCCGCTTTGTCCTCGAGGGCGTAAACCCCGCGTTCGACCGGAGGCAGCAGCGGGAGTTTGCGGCCAGCGTTGATCAGTGCCTTGGCCAGGTCGAGAAAACCCGTCATACCGCTCTGATCGGTGAAGAAGTACGTCATCACGTGGTCGATGTCGTCGTAAGGGTCTCTGCTCGTCGCACGCGCTGACCGGCAGGCCGGCGTCGACACCAACCGCAACGACGCCCGCACGGCGGACAGCCGGTGCTGTTCCGGCCGGTGGTCCAGGGTGTGCCAGCGCAGGTATTCGGCGTCCGCACCGTCGGGATGGCGCCTCGCCATCGAGACGAACAGGGTGGTGACATCGCCGCGACCCGTGGCGAGAACTTCGGTGATCTGGTCAGACGGCGTGCCGGGCAATTCCATGTCAATTACTCTCCGTCAGAGTGAGTTCGGGGTGACGAGCCTCGATCATCCGCCGAAAGCCTTCGCGCCATGGCACTTTGGTACGTCCGAGCACTTCGTGCATATAGGACACATCGGGCCACAACGGTGTGTGGGCGTCGGGCGTGTAGTCGAAGATCGGCTCGATGCCGACGAGTTCTCCCATGTATGCGCAGTAGTCCTCGACGCTCACGGTCTCGCTGCCTGCCCAATTCACCACGATCGGCGGTGTAGCCGCGACCTCCATGGCTCGGATGCCGAATTCGACGTAGTCGTCTTCGTAGATCGGGTTGTAGTTGTTGGGCGCGTCGGGGTAGAGCCGAATCGGCTTGTGGGCCAACATCATCTCGAGCCGGTCGGCCGGTGCACCGCCCTCGGGGCCGTAGGTGGAACAGATCCGGATGGTCGTGAGCGGGATCTGATACTGCTTGGCGATCCACGTGCAGACCGCCTCGGCGGCGATCTTGGAGAAGCTGTAATTCGCGCGGAGGGGGACACCTGGCGGATCGGACTCACGCAATGCTCGCTGCCCCTGGTATCCGTATACCGACCCGGTGGAGCAGAAGACGAAGCCCTTGGCCGTGCGGCAGTGGTAGAGCAAGTCGCCGGATTTCTGCGCGTTGGTGTCCACGCAATCCGTCCACTCGCCGGCGCCGACGTCGACCGCAGCATGGAAGACGTAGGTGAAATCGTTGGGCAGGGCCGAGAAATCGCCGGTGCTCATGTCGAGCGCCACGGGCATGACGCCGACGGCGGCCAGTTTGTCCCGATCGGCCGGATCTCTCAGGCGGGCAGCGCCCCAGACCTCGTTGCGCTGCGCCAGCGCACGGGCGATGGGAAACGCGATCTTTCCCGTCGCGCCGGTGATGAGGACCTTTTCCGATTCGAGCATCCAATCAGTCATAGCGCACCGGCGCGCAAATGTTAAGTACTTGATATGTTGGGTGGGTGCAACTCACGTTCGACGCCGAGGTCGAGGAGTTTCGCGCCGAGTTCAGCAGGTTCCTCGACGCGCATCTGCCGACCGAGGCGCAGGCCGCCGAGCGGTCGCGGTCGACGGCGCACGTGCCGCAGTGGGCGCGCGACTGGCAGCGGCTGCAGTTCGACCACGGTTGGCTGTTGCCGGGAAACCCTCCCGAATTCGGTGGCCGAAATGCCGGTGTGCTTCAGCAGTTCGTCCATCGTGAAGAACTGTCGCGGCGGCGCATCTACCACTGTTTCAACCCGCAGGGCGTCGGCATCATCGCGGCGTCGCTGCTGTCGTTCGGCACCGACGAGCAAAAGCAGCAGTGGGCGGTTCCGATCTTGCGTGCGGAAATGACAGCGGCCCTCGGCATGAGCGAGCCTGGCGCGGGATCAGATCTCGCCGGGCTGGCCACCCGCGCGGTACTGGACGACGACCACTTCGTGGTCAATGGGCAGAAGGTGTGGACGTCTGGCGCCCACGACGCCGACGTCCTGCTGACTTTCGTGCGTACCGATCCCGACGCACCGAGGCACAAGGGCATCAGTGTGCTGCTGATCCCCACCGATACGCCAGGCGTAGAGCGCCGTCCATTCGCATCGGTGGTCGACCGAGACAGTCTCGACTTCAACGCGGTGTTCTTCACCGACGTGCGGGTACCGGCGGCGAACCTCGTCGGTCCGCTGAACGGCGGCTGGAAAGTCGCAAACGGATCGCTCGGCCACGAACGAACGATTATGTGGATGGCGTTCGCCAACAGGATGGAACAGTTGCTCGAGGATTACCGACCTGTCGGGGAGCTCAATCGGGACCGCTACGCGACCATCGCGATGGACTATCAGGCGCTGCGCCTGTTGGGCTCGGCGGCGCTTGGCCAGGCCGCACGCGGCGAGCGAGACATCCCCGGCATTTCGGTGCTCAAGCTGTTGGGGTCGGAGGCCGAGCAGAGCGCGTTCAGGCATGCCCTCGACGCGGCAGGCGTCGACGGCCTCAGCAATTCAGCGCTCACCGCACCGCATAACCCTTACAGCCCAGACCTTTTCACCGGCAGCTGGTTCACGCGCTACGTCGCCACCTACGCTGGCACCATTTCGGGTGGCACGTCGGAGATACAGCGAAACATCATCGCGCAGCGAGTGCTCGGCCTGCCCGCGCGCTGACGATCACCGCCGAATTGGTGCAGCGAGTTCCATCAGCGCCGACAGGAAAAGCTCATCCATCTGCGGGCTCAAATCCCCTAGGGTCGGCGCGCTGGCATAGCCCGCCGAGCCGAACACCCGCTCGAGCGCGCCATTGTCAGGCGCGGCGCCGATGGAAAGACAAAGGCAGCCAACGCCATCCGTGCGCAGCTCTTCGAGCGATCTGCTGACGTCGGCCTCTGCGTAACGGCCTTCGTAACCGTCGTCGTAGGGAAATCCATCCGAAAGGACGAGCAGCAGCCGGTTCGGCGTGCCGGCGTCACTCTTGAGAATTTCACCTGCACCTCGAATCGCGGCGCCAAGGCGGGTGTAGCCGGACGGCTGAAGCTGGTTGAGCCGGGCACGCCCAGTGGCACCGAAGCGCTGTCCGAAGGCTTTGATTGCGGGTAAGTGGACAGCGTGGCGGCCCTGCGAGGAGAACGCATAAACGGCGACGCGGTCGCCCAGTTCTTCGAGTGTGACGGCCAGTGTGGCAGCGGCGCGACGTTGATGGTCGTGTACTGCGAGACCCTTCGGATCGGTGTCGGTGGCCGACCCGGAGGCATCGAGCAGGATGAGGACGCCGAGGTCGCGAGCGAGTTTGCGACGTTCCAGGTAGACACGTTCCGTTGACGAATACCCGGAACGCAAGTCGACGGACAGTTCGATTAGCGCCTCGATGTCGAGTTCGTCCCCATCGGCACGCGCACGTAAAACCTTGAGGCCAAGACCGATTCGCGACAGGCGTCGCCACAGCACGTCGTCGAGCTGCACATCTGCGTCTGACACGTCGGCGACGGCCGTCAGCGGAAAGTCAATGACCCGGCACCACTGCGACCGGTAGCTGTTGTGATGAACATCCCACTCTGGATAGAGAGCTCCGCCTACACCAACGGCGGCTCCGGGTTTCCCGTCGTCGCTGAAGTGGATCCGTCTGGGGAGCGGCAGGGCGACGGCGCCGGCGTCGTGCGCCCTCCTCACCGAGCCGACCTGCAACTGGCCGCCCGCGGCATCATCGCCCGCCGACGGTGAACCGCCAAACAGCTTGCGCAGGATGTTCGACAGCGCCCGAGAAGCGACAACGGGACTCTCGAACAGCTTGAGGATCTTGCTCTCCTCCGATGGTGCCTCGTCATCGTCCTCGAGCGCGCCGACGGGATCGAACTGCAGGCGCAGATCTCGGTGGGTGGCCCGGCTCCCAGGACCAGTGGCGAGCACCAAGAGTCGACCGGGGTTTATGGCGCCGAACCAATCCGGCGGTTCGTCGATTTTGGTTCGCCCCCTGGCTATTTCGAGCGATTCTTCGGGGGTTGTGGTGCTCGGTGGTGCGATGGGAAGCGCGGCGGCTAGTGGGAGCCGTTCGCCGAGTTGACCAAGTGCGCGACGACCTTCGAGCGTCAGGTACCTGCGGGCGACGGATGGACGTGCTCGCAACGCCTTCACCAAACGATGCTCCAGACTGCCGGCACCGAGCAGCGAACTCTGCACCACCACCTCGCGGCGTCGCTGCTCGGCGGAGGTGTCGGCCGTGACGAAGATGACCGCGCCGTTCGTGAATGCGGCTTCGCTGGTCGATGCTTCGGCGATTTCGAGCGCCCTGCCGGCGATAAGGGACGCGAGAAGTCGAAAACGGGCAGGGGCGTGCGGATCAGATGCGGTCACGTCGCGGGCAGAAAGGCGTCGACGAGTTCGCCGAGCGCACGCTCGACGTCCGCATCGTCGGAGAGCACCCGGACGATCGCCGATTGGACGGCACTGCGCAGGTTGAGCCCTTCGGCGACAAGGCCACCCGCGAGGATCAACATCCGGGTGGACGCGACCTCGCGCAGCGGTGAGCCATCCAGGTTTCGGATGGCGTTGCCGACCATGGCGAGAGTCCGCGCGGTCTGAACATCGATTCCGGCTTCATGGGCGACGATGTCCGTCTCGGTCTCGGCAGACGGGAAGTCGAGTTCGATCGCGATGAAGCGTTGACGGGTTGACTCCTTGATGTTTTTCAAAACGCTTTGATAGCCAGGGTTGTAGGAGATCACCAGCTGGAAACCCGGTGCGGCGGGCAGCGTCGTGCCGAGCCGATCGATCGGTAACTCGCGGCGATGGTCGGCGAGCGGGTGAATCACCACGGTGGTGTCCTGGCGCGCCTCGACGATCTCGTCCAGATAGCAAATGGCCCCCTCGCGAACGGCCCGCGTCAAGGGACCGTCCACCCAAACCGTTTCCCCGCCTTTGAGCAGGAAGCGGCCGACCAGATCCGCCGACGTCATGTCCTCATGGCCCGCCACGGTGATCAGTTGGCGTCCCAGCTCGTGCGCCATCGCCTCCACGAAGCGGGTTTTCCCACAACCCGTCGGACCCTTCAGCAACACCGGCAGGCCGCGCCGAGCCGCGGCACGGAACACCTCCACCTCGTCGCTGAGCGCTCGGTAAAACGGTGCCTGCGAAGGGGTTTGAATGGTCATCGGCCGACTGCTGGTCAACGACTCACTTCCCGCGGTCGAACGGTACGGTCCGCGGAAGCTCGGCCCCATCGGGCAGGACGAGTTCGCCGTCGACATTGATGAAGCCCGACCGCTTCGTCGGCATTGGCAGCACCGGGTCCGGACAGGGTACGTCGGTCCCGTCGCCGCAGATGCCTCCGTTGAAATACGAGCGCTTCAGGTGGTCATCTGGCCATGGGTCGGAGTGCATGGCGATCCATTGCGCGGGAACGTTGTAGAAAAAGAAGAAGCACCCGCTGATCGCTGCGAATATCGCGAGGAATCGGGTGAATTGCTGCCGCGCGAATCCACCTCGCACGTTGTCCAGCCCTCGTTCGACGATGGTGCGGCCACGGTCGTCGGTGAAATACCGCAGGCAGCACATTGCGGCCTGGACGCCGCCCCACATCAATCCCTCGTAGATCGGCCACTGGTGATACGTGCCGGCGAACACGGACACCGAGCGAATCGCGCCGGG
>DASRJA010000395.1:0-3604 GCA_035649695.1 Mycobacterium sp.
TGACCGGTGGCCCTGCGACGGGCCGCGCGGTGATGGCGGCCGCCGCGGCGCGGCTGACGCCGGTGCTGCTTGAACTCGGCGGCAATGATGCGGCGATCATCGCGCCCGACATGACGATCAGCGAGCAGCTCGTCGAGCAACTGGTGACGGCGACGTACACCACCTGCGGGCAGGTGTGCATGGCGATCAAGCGGCTGTATGCGCCACGCGATCGCGTCGGCGAGCTCGCGGAGGCGGTGCTGGCGCGGTGTCAGCGGGAGGTGGTCGGCGACGGTCTGGCGGACGAGGTGACGCTCGGACCGCTGCACACCGCGGCGGGGCGCGAGAGGGTCGAAAAGCTGGTGAAAGATGCTGCGGCACAAGGAGCGACGGTGCGCACGGCGGGCCGGCTCCGCGAGGAAGACGCCGACGCGGGCGGGTACTTCGTGTTGCCGACGGTCGTCACGGATGTGGCGCCGGACTCGGCGTTGGCGTGCGAGGAGCAGTTCGGTCCGGTGCTGCCGATCTTCGGCTACGGCGAGATCGACGAGGCGGTGGCCGCGGCGAACGCGACGGCGTTCGGTCTGACCGCGTCGGTGTGGACAGGCGACGAGGCGCTGGCTGACAAGGTGACGGGTCAACTGATCGCGGGGACGGTGAGCGTGAACTGTCACGGCATGGCTGCGCAGGACCCGCGGGTGCCGTTCGGCGGCGTGGGGCAGTCGGGCCTCGGACGCGAGCTCGGGGTCGACGGGATCCGGGCATTCAGCCAGGCACGCGGCTACGTTCGCCAGCCGGCGCCGCATTAGTAGCGTCTGATCCCGACTTGTCGGAGGGACACGGCACGCTTCCCGAAAGCGTCAACACATGATGACGCCGCCGAGAAGGGTGGTTCTCCCATGGAGAATGGCAGCAAGCCGTGGTCGAACGTGCCCGGGCCCGTTACGAAGACGCGGTGCGTAGCGCCCGCACAGCGGGGCACTCATGGAGCGAAATCGGCCGGATTCTTGGGGTTTCGAAGCAAGTGTTGCACCGTCGGTTCAGCCAAGGTGACACACTGTCGCGATGACAGACAGGGAAATTATCGAACGGCTGGGTGTGCTCGAGCAGCTCGTCCGACACCTCTACGAAAAGACGGGGGTGCCAATACCCGATCTGCAGACCCTCGCCCAGGTGTCGCCCAATGTTCGGCAGCTGCTCGCCTCCGGCAACAAAATCGCCGCGATCAAGGCCTACCGCGACGAAACGAATGTCGATCTGGCTACCGCAACCCGGATGATCGAGTCGCTCTGACCTTATGGCAGCACAGTCTTCATCAACATCACGTTGTAGTCGTTCCACTCCGAGAGGTTGTAGTACAGCGTTCTACCCGTCGACCACGGGTGCAGGAACGGTGCATAGATGCCGCCGGGGAACTGGTTCGACGGGACGATCATTTGTTCTGGACTCCACGGTCCTTGCGGCGCAGGTGCGGTCCTGAACACGACGTCGTTCATGCCGTTGCAGTACATGATCAGGTATTGCCTGAGGTAGGTGTTGTATTGGGCCGACATCTCGCCCACCGGTCCGGGGACTACCGGCGTCGCAGAGGCCGGATTGCCTGGGACCCAGGCGTTTTGGTCTGAGTTCCAGTACTCGTACTTGGTGACGTCCGGCAGACCGTCCGGGACGACTCGCGCCAGATACGCCGCGCCGGCGCGGCCGGCTGGCGTCCCGTACGAGTAGATGTAGGGGTCGCCGGGTCCGGGCTTGAGGAACGCCCCCTGCTGGAAGTTCTCATTGCCCGCAACGTGCCGGGCTCCCGGGATGGCGTCCGGTCGTGGAGTGCGGACGGATCCGGGGTAGACACCCCAACGGTCGCCGTTGTCCGGCGACACCGCGATCGCCGAGTAGTTGGTTGTCCACGCGCCGTTGGCATCCCAACTCTTGATGGACATGTAGTTGAGGTACTGCTTTCCGCCGACGGAGATGCCGGCAGTGGGAATGATCCCGGTCTCATCGGGCGCCCACTTGGTGGTGTTGATGATCTGTCTGGAGATGCCGCGGGCCCACATCGGTGAATTGGCCACGCTGATGGTGTTGGCCAGCGCGCCGTCCTGGCTGCGCATCAACACGTTGTACCGCCACTGGTGTCCGGGGGCGCTGCAATAGCCGGACGTGTCGCCGAACGCCATCAGAACCTGGCGAGAGCCGTTGTCCCACATGATCCCCAGGTCGGTGCCGGAGACGGCGAACCGTTCCAGCGTGTTGTTCGGGCTGTTCGGTCCGGTCACCCAACCGACGAGCGATGTGCCGGGCGGGTCGGCCGGCTGTGCCGGTGCCGGCGGCGGAGCTGGCGCTGCCTCAGGAACCGGCTGGGCAGCGGCGGGCGGCTGTTGGTTGGCGTTGGGGGGAGTGGGTTGAGGCGCCACGCCCGCCTGCTTCTGTACCTGCCCGGACTGGGGAGTGAACGCGTTGAGGAGGGCTCTCGATATCTGACCCAGCCGAGGCAGCGGTGCGCTCGTATTCGCATTGGGTGGCCGGTGCCCTCTCGGTGGACCGCCGGTCGTGGGCAACGGCTGAGCCGGGGCTGCGGGAGCAGCAGGTTGGGCTGCCGCGGCCGCATCGGTGCACGGCTCGGCCCCCGCGGGTGGCGCGACGCCGATCGCGGTGCACAGTCCGATTGCAGCCGCCGACGCCACCGTTGCTGAGGCGATTCGCAGACGCGGCGACATGACACACCTTTCAAAGGGGCATGACGTCGCTTTGACGTCAGCAGTCAACTGATGTGACGATAGTGATCCCTGAGGCTTGTGTGCTCAGTGATGTACGGATAGGTATCCATCCGTGACCGTGTCGCTATCCATCGATGTAATTCGTCCCCGCGGCCGCCGCGGCTGGGAGTTTGCTGAAGGTCCTTCGAACAGCCGAGTCCAAGCGAGAGGCGTGTGCCCATGGTCCTCCACCACCCAGCTGACCCCTCACACCGATTCGTCGTGGATTGGGATGCGCCCCGGGCATGACTGCGCCAGTCTGCGATCTCGCTGTTTTTACACAAATAGCATTGACAGCCGTCGAAAAGCGACGATAGTCGTCAGGTATGGCGCTGCTGCCCGACCCGACGCCCCGGGAGCGACAGCACATTCTGATCTCGGTGGACGACCACGTCATCGAGCCTCCCGACATGTTCGACGGCCGCCTGCCCATAGCGCTGGCTGACCGGGCGCCGAAGATCATCGAGACCGACGGCCGTCAGGTGTGGCGCTACGAGGACCGCGAGTACCCGAATATCGGCCTCAACGCGGTCATCGGTCGGCCCAAGGAAGAATGGAGCATGGAGCCCGCCCGCTTCGACGAAATGCGCCGTGGCTGTTGGGATATCGACGCCCGGATCGCCGACATGGACCTGGCAGGGATCTGGGCCTCGCTGAACTTCCCATCGCTCATCGCCGGGTTCGCAGGGACGGTGTTCTGGAAGAGCGACGACCCCGAGCTCGGCCTCGCGGTGCTGCGCGCGTGGAACGACTGGCATCACGAGGTGTGGGCCGGCTCGTATCCCGATCGGATCATTCCGCTGCAGCTGCCGTGGCTGGCCGACCCGCAGCTCGCCGCCGACGAGCTGCGCCGTAACGCCGAGCGCGGCTTC
>DASRJA010000396.1:0-2199 GCA_035649695.1 Mycobacterium sp.
TGATGGCGACGCTCGTGGATGCGCTGAGGGTCCTTCGGAGCCGGCTTCGCCGCGGGCTCACGCGGGCTAGCGTGGGCGCCTTCCACCAAGGTCTGGTCCGGATCGGCCTCGACGCCGGGCAGCGGTACGGGTTTGCCCTGGCCGGCGGTTACGCTGTGCAGGCCGCGGGCTTCCTCAAACGACCCACCAAGGACATCGACCTGTTCACGGCCTGGGAACGGCGGGGCGACTTCGAAACCGCGGCCCGGGCAATCGTCGACGCATATCTTGCCGCCGGTCTAAGCGTGCAGGCCGAACGCCGCCACGACACCTTTACCCGGCTAACCGTCTCCGATGGCGTACAGACCGCAAAGGTCGAACTCGGCGTGGACCTGCGCCGCAACGAACCAGTCAGGACTTGGATCGGGCCGGTGCTGCACCCCGACGACGCGGCCGCCAACAAGATCCGCGCACTCTACGAGCGTGGCCACGCGTCTGACTTCATAGACATCGACGCGGCGCTGCGGTCGGGTCGCTACGACAGATCGACGCTCCTGCAGCTCGGCGAGCGCTCGGACATCACCTTCGACAAAAGCGTCTTCGCCGACGCGCTCGCGCAGGCGCAACTGCTCGACGCCGACGACTTCGCGCAGTACGGCCTCGTCGGCGCGGACCTCGACGGTCTGCGTCACCGGTTCGCCCTTTGGCGCGCAGAGCTGCTCGGCGCCGCCGGACCGACCAGGACTCAGTGATCTGTCGAGCGGCGGAATGTGGCGCCGGCAGCGGCCGATGTGTTCGCCGGTTCGCCCGATCAAACTGTCGGCCGCCGGGCGATCTTTCCTCGCAGACGCGGTGCGCTCCGGCACGCTCTCGGCCACGCTGGGCGCTTTGATGCTCTTCGCCATCAACCTCTTCCAGCTGCTGAGCCTGCACGACTACACGCTCACCGAACACTCCGACATTGCGGCCTTTCCGAAAAGCGCACTGCCCGACGCCGCGCGCTACCTGCTCAGCGACGCTCTCAGCGGGGAAAATCATCTCCGGACTCATCCACGATCACCACGTTCTGCTCGCCGTAGCTCCGATCGGTAGCCTGGCGGGCACCGGGATCGTTAGAAGGCCGGGTGTATCCGCTGTTGCACGTCCACAGTAGAGCGGAAAGGCCTCCGCATTTCGTAGGGCCGAGAATCTCGACGATGACGTTAATGTGGCGCAAGCGAATGCGACGATGGCGACGCCTGAGGTTCGCCGAGACATGGTCCGCCATAGGCTTGTAAGGCGGCACTCCAAAACTGCGTCTGCCGTAACGGTGTCGAGAGTGGAATGCCGCCAAGTATCAGCCGATCAACGCAATCGTGGCCGACAGCGCCGGACCGCGTTGGGTATTGGGTTGTGTCGATCCGGACACACACCAAACCCCAACACCGAGGTCAACGAGTTATATGGAGTCCTGTTGGGGTTCGCCTCGGTAGCGACAGAACCCCAACACCGAACCACCGGCTGCCTGACCCTCAAGTTGGGGGTACTCCCCCGCAAGCCGGATTCAGATGGGCTTGATCACAGATCACAGGATCCAGTCAATGCGTCGACCTCCGCCGACATCGCGGTGGAGATGATAGAGAGGGCAGTGGAGATCTTGCCGTCCGTGTCGCTGCGGGCGTTGCCGGCGCCACGGCGGGACTTGCACGGCTGGCGGGCGCGTTAGCTGGAGCGGCTATGACGCCGGTCCTCGAGCGCGGTCCTGGCCGACTGCTGGCCCGCTGATGTAGTGTCATGCCAGTTCAGCGCGCCTTGGCAGGTCAACGGAGAGGCGGGATACCCTACCCGCGTGCCTCGAACCGCGTGACCGCAGGAGTTGATGCTGGGATGACGGCAGGGCGACCGATGCCCACACAGGACGACGTGCTCGGGTACTTCAACACGCTGTCGAACTGGGGACGGTGGGGCGACGACGACGAGCTCGGCACTCTGAACCACATCACCGACGACGTCCGGCTGGCGGCGGCGCGGGCCGTGCGCCACGGCAGGAGCGTGTCGTGCGCCTGGGAGGTTGCCGTACCGCAAGACATGGAGCGGTCGACGACGACGTGCCCGTGCGCCGCCGACATGCCAGGTGCCCAGGACATGCCGGTGCCCGCCTTCCACGCCGACCGGCGCTGGGGCTTTTCGTCCGAGCGGCTCGGCATCACGTTCCACGGCAACACCATCACCCACATCGAC
>DASRJA010000397.1:0-4338 GCA_035649695.1 Mycobacterium sp.
GACATCCGGTATGCCAGCGCGGACGCGAAGTTCTCGGTACGCGAGGTCAAGCTGGCGATCGTCGCGGACGTCGGCAGCCTCGCGCGCTTACCGCTGATTCTGAACGACGGTCATTTGCGGGAATTGGCGTTGACGGGCAAGGACATCGACGCGACGCGGGCCGAGAAGATCGGTCTGGTCAACGACGTCTATGCCGACGCCGAAGCGTCGCTGGCTGCCGCGCATGAAACGGCCGCGCAGATCGCCACCAATCCACCGCTTGTCGTCAACGGCATCAAGGACGTGCTCGATCAGCAGCGCATCGCCCGCGTCTCGGAAAGCCTGCGGTACGTCGCCGTGTGGAATGCAGCGTTCCTGCCATCGAAGGATCTGACCGAGGGCCTCACCGCGACGTTCGAGAAGCGGGCGCCGAACTTCACCGGGGAATAGGCGTCCAGCCGAGATCGGCCTTGGCCTTGGCATTCGACAGCGGCAGCCAGGTATCGCCGAACGCGATCGCACCGTACGGGGCAACGAGCCCGAAAAGCCGCCGTGGCACGGGAAGCGGCCTGGGCCGGTGCAGTTTCGCGGACAGCTCGCGGATGTAGTCACCGAACGACTGCGGACGGTCGTCGACGATGTTGTAGATCTGACCGCCGCGACCCTGTTCGACGGCTGCCGCCGTCGCCTTTGCGACATCGTCGATGTGAATCCACGACACGATCCCGTTTCCGGTCAGGGCGGGCATCGCCCACCACTTCGCCAAGCGCGTGAACATTTCGTCGTGGGGCACTCCCGGTCCGTAGAAAGCGCCGTAGCGCAACACGATTCCCTCGGTGTCGCTGTGGTCACTTGACGTCAGGACCGTCTGTTCCATGTCGCGCAAGGCCTTGAGCATCGCTTCGCCGCCGGGCGGCGGCGGCCCTGGATACGGGTCGGTCTCGTCCATGAGCGCGGGCCCGGTCGTGGGGTAGCCGTACGCGAAGATCACCGACTCGGCGACGACCCGGCGCACACCTGCGCGTTGCGCGGCCGCCACCAGGTTCGGCGCCCCGCGGCTCCACAGCGCACGCGCGGGTTCAAAGTCCTTGATCCGCATGGGCCCCCGCTTCGGCAGTGTGGTCAGCAGGCTGACCACGACCTCGGGTTCGATATCGGCGACCACGGTGTTGATTTGCCCCGCGTCGAAGACATCGGCCACCACTGGTTTGGCGCCCGCCTGCTCGATCTGCGGCGTCTTCTCCGACTGACGAGTCAGCCCAACGACGTCGTGACCACGGGCGTTCAGCTCCCGCAACAGCGGAAGTCCGGGGACGCTCGTTGCGCCTGCCACTAGTACTCGCATTAGCTCCTCTCCTCAACGATGCTGGCGCGCAACGCAATTGCCAGCAGTGCAGTGGTCACCACCAATCCAGCGGCTTCCAGCCAGCCGATCGCATCACCCGCCGCGTGGTGGGGGTCGATGATGTGACTCAACGCGTGTAGCCCCCAGTGGAGGGTGGCAAACGCGAGCGCCGGAATCCGCCATGACCGCCACCGCGCCGCGGCCAGCATCATCAGGCCAAGCGGAAGCTCGAATGAGGCGTTGTCGAAGATGTAGTGGTCGTTGCGCGCGCCGAAGTTGCCGAGCGTGTCAAAGAACGTCCCCGGCGCGACGAGCATGAACAGCCCGACCAGCACCGAATACACCCCGAACACGATCAGGGTCACCTGGACGAAGCGGACTCTTGCGCGCGTCGGTGTGGTTGCCATACGTTCACGCTAGATCGCTATTGGCCTCAAGATAGGCTCCACTTTGATGGCAATTTCGGGTACCACTTCTGGTCCGGAGCTGTTGGCCGAACTCGACCGCGCGGCGCCCGAGCCGCTACACCGGCAGCTCGCGAACGGTCTGCGCGACGCGATCCGCACGGGCCGGTTGGCGCCCGCGACGCGGCTGCCGTCGACCCGGGTGCTGGCCGCTGACCTCGGCGTCTCACGTCGGCTCGTCGTTGACGCGTACAGCCAGCTGGCCGCCGAGGGATTCCTGCTCAGCAGGCACGGGTCCGGAACCCGTGTGGCGACGGTCGACGCCGCGAGCGCGCCGCAACGCGACGCGGGCGAGCCACCAAGGCGGAGCGACATCGACTTCGCGCCCGGCTCGCCGGATCTCGGCAGCTTTCCACGGCATGCGTGGCTGCGGGCACTCCGGCAAGGCCTCGCCGAGATCGAGTCGCACGCATTCGGCTACGTGGCCCCGCAAGGGCTGCACTCCGCGCGCGTCGCGGTGGCGGACTATGTGCGGCGCACGCGTGGCGTGCTGGCCGACCCGCAGCACATCGTGCTCTGCTCCGGGGCGACACAGGCGATCGCGCTGCTCGCGTCGGTGCTCTCCGATGAGACGCTGGCGATGGAGGACCCCGGCTTCTGGCTGCACCGGATGGTATTGCGCCACAACGGTATTGACACTGTTCCGGTTCCTGTTGACGGTGACGGTATTGACGTCGACGCCCTGGCGGACAGCGATGCGACGGCGGTGCTCGCCACTCCTGCCCATCAATCGCCGACCGGCGTCGTGCTCTCCCCCGCGCGACGCACCGCGCTGGTGCAGTGGGCCAGAGGGGATCACCTCGTGATCGAGGACGACTACGACGCCGAATACCGGTACGACCGCGCCCCCGTTGGAGCGCTGCAGGGCATCGCGCCCGACCGTGTGGTCTACGTCGGCTCGACGAGCAAGACGCTGGCACCCGGGCTGCGGATCGGATGGATGGTCTTGCCTACGCATCTCGTCGGGCCGGTCACGCTGTCAAAAGGCCTGTCCGACACCGGTAGTTCGGTGATGGATCAGATCGCGTTCGCGAAGCTGCTGACGTCCGGGGGATACGATCGACACCTGCGCCAGATGCGCCGCCGCTACCTGGCACGCCGAAATACATTGCTGCGGGCCTTGGCTCGGTACTTCCCGGAGGCGACTGTGCTGGGCGCGGCCGCTGGCGTTCATCTCACGGTGCGATTTCCGGACGGCTTTCCCATTTCAGATCTGGTCGACCGCGCCGCGAAGATGCGAGTGAAAGTCGAGCCTCTGGCACCGTGTTACGCCGACCCTGGTTCAGCTCCACCGGGATTGATGCTCGGCTACGCGAACCTCACCGAGTCGCAGATCGTGACGGGCGTGCAGACGCTGGCGCGAGCTACGCGCTAGCTGCCTCCGCCGCAGCCTCCGCCGCCACAACCGCCGCCGCCGCAGCCGGCTCCACCTCCGGGATCAATGGAGTCAGCGCCCACCGCTCCCGCAGTGCCAGCCGCCCATACCCTGCGGCGCCGTTGGGTCCGTCGCGGATGTCTGGCTAGGCGCTGTGAGTGTGCTAACCAAAGGGGATCGTCGGACGGGAGATGGACGCTCGGGTCCCCGGGATGCCGGACGTTGGACCGCGCGCGTGAAGGACGCTTTAACACCCAGATGATGACGGCAACGATCACCAAAGCTAGGGCGATAAGGCCAATCCTGCCAGTCATATTCAAAGGCTACGCCGGTTCGCTACCCGGGCCTAGGGGGCAATTCGATACCACAAGTTGGTGATATGTCCGGCGCGCGTGACGATTTCGCCGACGAACTTCACCCATGGAACAGGCTCGCCCGGCTGACCCTTGTAGGGATCGTCGCCACCAAACGTGCGGTGACCCACCAGGATTTGTTTCGGTAATCAGCTGATCCACAACGGAATTCGGGCCGACATAGTCAGCCAACCACGACATGTCGCCATCGGGCTTGCGATAAAGCCGTCGAGTGAGGACGCCGTGGAATACAGGAGCTTGGTCATAAAGGTGATGACCACTGGAGTCCAAACGATTCATCGCCGGGGCTGCGGGGAGATCGCCAATTCGGCCGCGAATTCGATCTGCCCGCAGTTTCGACGCGAGCCTGACTGATTTGCCAAATATATTCGCGACCGTCAAATTCAGCTAAACGCGGTGGCGGAGGGATTTGAACCCCCGGACGGTTTTAGCCGTCTCTCGCTTTCAAGGCGAGTGCATTAGGCCGCTCTGCCACGCCACCGCCGACAAGAGTACGGCGTGGATGAGGGCTTGCGCGAAGACCCAACGAGTCAGACGCGGCCGAGCGCCGGGACGGCTAGACGCGGCCGAGCTTCGCCGGCGGCGAGCCGGACTTCAGCGCGACGCTGATTCGCCTGCAGTTCTCGCCCATGGCAGCGATCTGCGGTCGAGATAATCTGCCCAGAAAATGCGCGCGAACCCCCTCGCCATACGTCAGCATCGCCTCGGTCACCGCGACACGCCCTTCGTCGGTGATTGAGGCCAGCACGCCCCGGCCGTCATCAGGGCTGGCACCGCGGCGCACCAGGCCCTGCAATTCCA
>DASRJA010000398.1:0-8857 GCA_035649695.1 Mycobacterium sp.
GTGCTTAGAAACGCCGACAGCGCGGAGCCGACCAGACCCGAAGCACCGGTGACTGCGACCACCATCGGCTGCGCACCTGCAGCACGGTGTGCGGCGAGGTCGTCAGCGAGCTGCCTATGCCGATAGACGAACGTCGAGCGCAGCGCTGCTGCAGGCACCGCAGTGTCGACGTGGTCGTAGACCCGTGTGCCACCCGGCGCCTCGCTGAACTCATGCGTGTGCCGCCACCGGCCGACAATCCGCGCCGGCCACGACAACGGGCCCTGCGACGACAATTCGTCGACGAATCGGTGTGGCGGGTCGAATGCCGATGCATCGTGCTGGGCCACCCAGCGCAGTCCACCCGGCAGGCCCAGCACCGCTCGCCCGTCGGCCAGCGACTCCGTCTCCGCCACCACCGTCATCGGTTGCCACGGCGGCACCAGCCGGGTCATCGCTCCGCGCCGGGTGTGCCATGCGAACACGTCGGCGAGCGGATGGTCGACGATGCTTTCGTATTCGATGCCCATGTTTGTGGGTACCCACGCGATACCGAGGTCAGAGAACACCGGTCGACGTACGCTGAATATGTCCCCGATATCTAAAAAGATCGCGATGAGCGGATGGAGCGGGCTCGCCCGACGAAATGCGAGGCGAACCTTCCGGGACCGCCGAGAAGCCGGCCAAGTCCTGGCTGAAGAGCTGGCGTCCTACCGCGGCAAGGACAACCTGTTGGTGCTTGGCCTGGCGCGAGGCGGCGTGCCCGTCGGATGGGAGGTCGCGTCGTATCTGCGGGCGCCGCTCGACGTATTTCTGGTGCGCAAGCTCGGGGTGCCGCAATGGGAGGAACTCGCGATGGGCGCCATCGCAACAGGCGGCGGCGTCGTGGTCAACGACAGCTTGGTGCGCAACCTCGGCATCAGCGACGAACAGCTGCAGGCCGCGATCGACCGGGAAACCGAGGAACTTCACCGTCGCGAGGGCGCCTATCGCGGCGGGCGTCCACCAGTGGACATCGCGGGTAACACGGTGATCCTCGTTGACGACGGGATCGCCACCGGGGCCAGCATGCTCGCCGCCGTGCGTGCGGTGCGGGCGGCCCAGCCCGCCCGGGTGGTGGTCGCAGTGCCGGTCGGACCGGAATCGGCCTGCCGGCAGCTCGCCGAGGAAGCCGACGACGTCGTATGCGCAACGATGCCACCCGGATTTGAAGCTGTCGGCCAGGTCTTCGAGGATTTCCATCAGGTCACCGACGACGAAGTGCGCGAATTGCTAGCTACGCCAACGGTTTAGCGCTTGTTGCTGTCCTCGTCCTCATGCTTAACCGCGGTGGTTTCGGCGTCGCTCTCGTCGTCGTGCGCGACGGGGGCCTCTTCGGGATAGTCCTCGGCGTACTCCGGCTCCTCGGCTTCGGCTTCAGGCTCGGGTTCTGACGCCTCACCTTTGGACCGTTCCCGCAGCGCGTCAACGATCAGCAGCACCACGCCGATCACACTGGCAGCGATGCAGACCCAGGCGATCAGCTCATTGCTGGTGACGACGGCGGTCACCAGGGCCGCGAGGCCGATGACGGCAAGCACAAGCGCAACGATCAGCATTGACCAACCCTAGGTGGTAGACGCAGCGTTTTCAGGCAACCCGATTGCTAGTTGTTACCCCGGTTGAATTGGTTGAAGCCGCCACCGTCGTTGTTGGCGCTCGAGTCGACCGGTGCGGCGGAGCCGCGCTGGCCAAGCTCTTCGAGCTGGGACTCCAGATAGGTCTTGAGCCGGGTGCGGTATTCGCGCTCGAACGTGCGCAGCTGTTCCAGCCGCCCTTCCAGCACGGTGCGCTGCTGGTTGATGGTGCCCATGATCTCGGAATGCTTGCGCTCGGCATCGGCCTGTAGGGCGTCGGCCTTCTCCTGCGCCTGGCGCAGCTGCGCCTCCGACCGGGTCTGGGCGTCGGCCAGCAGTGCGTCGGCACGCTGACGGGCCTCAGCGACCGTGGTCTCGGCGGTCTGCCGGGCCTCGCTCACCATCGCGTCGGCCTGGGCGCGGGCATCGGCGAGCATCTTGTCCGACTCGGCCTTGGCCGTGCCGGTCAGCCGGTCCGCGGTGTCCTGGGCGAGGCTCAGCACCTTCGCGGCCTTGATGTGGCTCTCCTCGGTCGCTGCGGCGGGCTGTGGCGGTGCGTCGTAGACGGGCTGCGGCGGCGCGTCGTAGACGGGCTGCGGCGCAGGCTCGGGCGCGGGCGTCGGCTCGTACAGCGGAATGGCCTGAGTCGACTGCCCGCCACCGCCGGAGCCGGCCGTGGCCAGTTCCTGGTCCAGCTCCGCGACCCGCTGACGAAGGTCGGCGTTCTCTTCGATGAGCCGGGTCAGTTCGTTCTCAACCAGATCGAGAAAGGCGTCGACCTCGTCCTCGTTATAGCCGCGCTTGCCGATCGGTGGCTTGCTGAACGCGACGTTGTGGACGTCGGCTGGTGTGAGCGGCATTGTCTGCCCCCTTGGAGTTCTGGACCGTCAACCGATCTCAAAGTGTAGAGCCTTACTGGAACGTAACTGGCGCCCATCCTGTCACACCAGACCCGGCGGTTGCAGGAGAGGATGAATTTTAAGAGCGAATTTCAATCTTCTTACTCGGAATATCGACCCCGGCAAACCTGCGTGGGCTACCGCAGCGATCGCCAAAGACGGGGCGGCAGGCCAGTTCTCAGGCCGCTGCGCCAAATGCCAGCTGCATGCCGATGAAGGCGACCAACAGCAGCACCATGATCGACAGATCGAATCGGACCGCGCCTATCGTGAGCTGCGGAATGAGCCGTCGAAGCAACTTCACCGGCGGATCGGTGACGGTCATGATCACCTCGAGGACCACCACCGTCAGCCCCTTGGGATGCCAGTCGCGCGAAAACGACCGGATGAACTCGACGACGACCCGCGCGATCAGCAGCAGCCAGAAGACGAACAGCGCGAAACCCAGGATTTCGAAGAAGAGCGACAACGACAGCCGTCCTCACTACGGGCAGAAGTGTGACTTTGACAACAGCGCTCGCTGCTGGTCAGCGCCAAGCGCGACGCCAGCCTACCTGTCCGGGCTGAGATCTACTGATAGGCGTAGAAGCCGGCCTCGGCGATACGCCTGCGCTCCTCGGCGCTCACGTCGATGTCGGCCGGAGAGAGCAGGAACACTTTGGTGGCGACCTTGTCAAAGGATCCGCGCAGCGCGAACGCCAGCCCGGCGGCGAAGTCGACCAGCCGCTTGGCGTCGGCGTTGTCCATCGACACCAGGTCCATGATCACCGGGGTGCCGTCGCGGAAGCGTTCACCGATGGTGCGCGCCTCGCTGTAGTCCTTCGGGCGCAGCGTGGTGATCTTCGACAGCGGGCTGCCTGCGTCAAAGAGCTCTGCCATCCGGCGTGGGTCCATCGCGAGGGCGCCTCGCGTCGAGCCGCGCAGGGCGCTGAACCGGGGTGTCGGCCGGTCGAATTCCCGCGGGCCCCGCAGTCTGGCCTCAAACCGGTCCTCGTCACGGTATCCGCCGCGGTAGCCCGAGGGTTCGTCGTAGTCACGATCCTCGTAGCCGCGGCTGTAACCGTCCTCATCGAACCGGTCGTCGCGCGGACGACGCGAGTAACCGCGCGAACCGCGGTCGTCGTCCTCGTAGTACTCGTCGTCGTAGTCCTCCATCGGCGCCATACCGAAGTAGGCCTTGACCTTGTGCAGTGTGCTCATCGGTGGACCCTTCTCGCGTGGTGTCTGTGATGAAGATGTGACTAGAGTGACTACTTAGGGTGACGTTAGAGGACGTTGCCCCAATAGCGCGGTACCGACACGCACACACGTCGAACCGTGTTTGACCGCGCTCTCGAGGTCGCTGGACATGCCCGCGGACAGTCCGAGGGGCTGTTCGTAGGACTTCTGCAGCCGCTCCTTTTCTTCTTGCAATCGCAAGAAGGCTTCATCCGGGTCGGTGTCCAGCGGCGGGATGGCCATCAGCCCGACGAACTCCAACCCATCCGCGGCGTCGATGGCGGCGCACAGCTCGTCCACCCACTCTTCACGGCCGATATCCACCCCACCCCGCGACTCGTCGCCGTCGAGGCTGAGCTGGAGGTAGACCCGTAGCGGCTCGGCCCTACCGCCGTCCTCCAGCTCCTCGGCGGCCGCGCGGGCCAGCGCGGCGATCACCCTGGCGCTGTCGACCGAGTGAGCCGCGTATGCCCAGCGCGAGATCGACCGCGCCTTGTTGCGCTGAATCCGCCCGACCATGTGCCAGCGAATCGGCTCGGCACCCAATACGGCACCGACTTCGGCACTTTTATTCGACGCTTCCTGTTCGCGGGATTCGCCAAATTGCAGACACCCTAAACGCCGCAAAATCAGCACATCGCTAGCCGGAAAGAATTTCGTAATGGGCAGCAATTCAATTTCATTTTCATTGCGTCCGGCGGCCTCGGCCGCCCGGGCCAGGCGGGTGCGAACGGCCGCGAGCGCGTCGGCCAATTCCTGTTCACGGGCGCTCGCCAAGGCGGTCATTCCATCCACACCAACGACGCCAGTCGTCCGGTGGGGGCATCGCGTCGGTGGCTGAACAGGTTGCGGTCGTCCACCGTGCAGCGGGGATCGATGTCGATGGCCGTGATGCCCAAAGCCGTTAGCTGCGTGGCGATTCCGGCCCGCAGGTCCAACCCGGGAGTGCCCCGCGACGTTGTGGTGCGACTGCCCGGCAGCGCTGCCTCGACCTCCGCGGCCATCTCTTCCGGCACTTCATAATTGCGTCCGCTGACCGCGGGGCCCAACAGCGCCGAAATGTCCTTGGCGCGTGCGCCGGCCCGCAGCATCACCTCCACGGTCCTGACGACGACGCCCTTCTGCGCGCCGACCCGGCCCGCGTGAACCGCGGCCACCACCCCGGCGCGGGCGTCGCCCATTAAAACTGGAACACAATCTGCGGTTACCACCGCCAAAGCCAATCGTGGCGTGGTAGTGACCAATGCGTCGGTTTTGTCGACGGCGCCGTTGCGCGGTCCGTCAACTTCTACCACGTGATCGCCGTGCACCTGGTTCATCCACACCACCGCGTCATCGCCCAACCCGAGCGCGCCCGTGAGCCGCTTGCGGTTGGCGGCGACCGCCGCCGGATCGTCCCCGACATGGTCGCCGAGATTGAAGGTGTCGAACGGCGGTGCCGAAACGCCGCCGGCGCGGGTGGTGGTCACGCGACGGATACGAACGCTCACTCGCCCAGTATCCGGACGCGGTTCAGTGGCGCATAAAGGGCGGCACGTCGACGTCATCATCGGAAATGCCGCCGTCGTCGCCACCGATGCTTACCGTCGCGCCGTTGGTGTGCACCGGCACGCTGGCCGCGTCGGCGGGCTCGAACAGCGGCGTGCTGACCTTGCCGGCCTTTCCTGGCGCGATCGCCTGAGCCCCGGCCCCGACGACCGGCCTTCGGCCCGGTCCGGTGGCCTCGAAGCCGGCGGCGATCACCGTGACGCGGACCTCGTCGCCCAGCGAGTCGTCGATGACCGTGCCGAAGATGATGTTGGCCTCCGCGTGGGCGGCCTCCTGCACCAGCGAGGCGGCCTCGTTGATCTCGAACAGACCGAGATCGCTGCCACCCGCGATCGACATCAGAACGCCCTGGGCGCCCTCCATCGACGCCTCCAGCAGAGGCGAATTGATCGCGATCTCGGCGGCCTTGAGCGCCCGGCCGTCCCCACGCGCCGAGCCGATGCCCATCAGCGCCGTGCCCGCCCCGCTCATGATGCCCTTGACGTCGGCGAAGTCGACGTTGATCAAGCCCGGCGTGGTGATCAGGTCCGTGATGCCCTGCACACCGTTGAGCAACACCTCGTCGGCGCTGCGGAACGCGTCCATCAACGACACCGCGGCGTCGCCCATCTGCAGCAGCCGATCGTTCGGAATGACGATTAGCGTGTCGCAGCTTTCGCGCAGCGAGGTGATGCCGTTCTCGGCCTGATTGCTTCGCCGCTTGCCCTCAAACGAGAACGGCCGCGTCACCACGCCGACGGTCAGGGCACCGAGCTTGCGGGCAATGGTCGCGACGACCGGCGCGCCACCGGTGCCGGTGCCACCGCCCTCGCCCGCGGTGACGAACACCATGTCGGCCCCGCGCAGCAGTTCCTCGATGTCGTCCTTGGCGTCCTCCGCAGCCTTGCGCCCGACTTCGGGGTCGGCGCCCGCGCCCAGACCACGGGTGGAGTCGCGTCCGACGTCGAGCTTGACGTCGGCGTCGCTCATCAACAACGCCTGGGCGTCGGTGTTGATGGCGATGAACTCGACGCCCTTGAGGCCCTGCTCGATCATCCGGTTGACGGCGTTGACGCCGCCACCGCCGATGCCGACCACTTTGATGACGGCGAGGTAGTTATGCGGGGGGGTCATGATCGCCTTCCTCCCTGGTTGCCTTTCGTCGCGGCGAACGCCTTGGCAAACTCTCAACCTCAACCAGAGGGTTATAGTTATGTCAAGTTGTTCCTCGCAACCAGAACCGTAGGGCGAGGTCGCGAGGTATCCATGCAGGCGCGCCGATGGGCGTGTCGAGAATTTCCGCGCAACGTTGGGCCCTCGGGACTATTTGACTGTCGGCAGGTCCGGGCTGGACACGTCGTAGGTCCTTCCGGGCTGGGTGAGCAGAGCGCCGAGTTTGAGCGCCTTCTCTTCGGTGCGGTCCGTTGTTCCCCACACCACCGTGCGCCCGTCATTCAGGGTCAGGGTGATGGCGGCGACGGACGGCGCGGCGATGCGGCCGACCTGTCCGGCGACCTCGGGGCGCAGCGCCGTCATCACCTGCAGCGCCGCCTTGGTCGGCGCGTCGCTGGGTCCGGGGTTGTCGGCGTCGAGGTAGGGCACGCCCGCGGGCGGCGGCGCCGTCGCGAAGTCCACACCGTCCTTGTCGAACAGATGCGGGCCGTCCGGGTAGTCCTTGACCACGACTGGCACCCGCTCGATGACAGTGACGCGCAGCGTCGACGGGTACTGACGCTGGACCCGCGCGCTGGCCACCCGTCGAATCGCCGCGACACGTTCGGCGACCGCATCGGTGTCGACCTGGAGCAGGGGCGTGCCCGGTGCGACTGCGGCGGCGGCGATGACCTCATCCTGCGTCACCGCGCCCAGGCCGACCACCACGACGTCGCGCGCTGACATGATCGGCGTGAAGTACAGCAGCAGCCCAAGCCCGACCACCACGACGCTCACCAGCGCGGACCACATCAGCACCTTCAGGCCCCGAACCGTCCGGCGGCCAAGCCTTTTCGTCTCTTCGGGCGGCCCGCCCATGACGCGCCGCTTGGCCTCTCGGCGAGCATTCTCGATCGCGGTGGCCCGGGCCTCGGCGGCACGGCGCTCCTCACGTTCCCGCCGTGCCCGCCGACGCGGACCCTCGTAGTCGGGAGCGGCCGCGGGCGGCGGTGTCTGTTCCTGCGGGGCGTCTTCGCCGGCGTTCTCGTCGGTCGGCTCGGTCATCGGAACGCCGCTCCCGGCCCGCCCGGTGCGCTGCGGTTGGCCTTCACCCTCAGCGCCGCAAGGATTTCCGTACCCAGCATGGTGACGTCGCCTGCCCCCATCGTCACCACGACGTCGCCCGGGTTGGCGGCCGCGGCCACCCGCTCTGCCACCGCCGAAAAGTCGGGAACGTACGTCACCGGGACGGTGACGTGGTCGGCGATCATCGCCCCACTCACGCCTGCCATCGGCTGTTCGCGCGCGGCATAGACGTCGAGGACGAACACCTCGTCGGCTTCGCTTAGCGCCTGCCCGAATTCGCGTGCGAAAGTTTTTGTCCGCGAATACAAATGGGGTTGGAACACGACGATCGACCGACCGGAAAAGCCGGGGTCGCCGTTCTGGGCCACTGCGCGCACCGCGGTCAGCGTGGCGCGCACTTCCGTCGGATGGTGGGCGTAATCATCGAACACGCGCACGCCGTTGGAGGTGCCGACCAATTCAAAGCGCCGCCGCACCCCCTCGAAACCGGCGAAGCCGTCGAGCACGGCGTCGGGCGGCGCGCCGATGTCGAGCGCCGCCAGCAGCGCGCCGAGTGCGTTGAGCGCCATGTGCCTGCCGGGCACCGCGAGCCGCATCACCCGCGGATGCGTTTCGCCGTCCAGTTGGATGTGCGCGACCGCACCGGTGCCCTGTTGTTCCCAGTCCAGCAGGGTGCCCGCCAGCGGCTGTGTCGGGTCGCTGCCGTATCGCAGCACCCGAATGCCCAGTGCTGCGGTGCGTTCGGCCAGCCCCGCAGCGCCGGCGTCGTCGGTGCAAACGACCAGCGCACCACCGGGTTTCAGCCGCTCGACGAACCCGTCGAACACCGCGCCGTACGCCTCGGCGCTGCCGAAGAAATCCAGATGATCGGCCTCGATGTTGGTCACCACCGCGACATCCGGGGTGTACTCCAGCAGCGAGCCGTCACTCTCGTCCGCCTCGGCGACGAAACAATCCCCGCTGCCGTGGTGCGCATTGGTGCCCGCCTCGCCGAGATCGCCGCCCACCGCGAACGACGGGTCAAACCCGCTGTGCTGCAACGCCACGATGAGCATCGAGGTAGTGGTGGTCTTGCCGTGGGTGCCGGTGACCATCAGCGTGGTGTGTCCGGCCATGAGCTTGGCCAGCACCGCCGGTCGCAGTATCACCGGGATGCCGCGGCGACGCGCCTCGACCAGTTCGGGGTTGGTCTTGGGAATGGCGGCGTGCGTGGTGACTATGGCCGTCGGGCCGCCGGGCAGCAGGTCCAGCGACGACTCGTCGTGCCCGATCCGGATCGACGCGCCGCGGGCGCGCAGCGCCACCACGCCGCGCGATTCCTTGGCGTCCGAACCCGATACCAGGCCACCGCGGTCCAGCAGGATGCGAGCGATACCCGAC
>DASRJA010000399.1:0-2595 GCA_035649695.1 Mycobacterium sp.
CCGCGCGCCGGAGTGGCGCAGCGAGTAGATCGGATGCATGAAAGCCGGGTGACGGCAGTGCGGGCAGGACTCTTGCGACCGGTTCGACGACGAGAACGTCAGATGATGGCAGGCCACGCACCGGACGACGTAGAAGGCGCCCATCCAATTGAGCAGCCCGAGATAGATGGCCGCGGTCGCAGCGGTCGCCAGAACAGCGATGACTCCGATGGTGAAAGCCTCTTCGAGCGTCATATGTGTCCACCTCCGACCACTGTTGACGGGCGATTGGGACGCTACGCGCGGAAGCTGTGAGTTGCCTGTCCGAAGCCGGCGTCGAAACTGCGCCCAGATCGTGATTCCTTGAGAATTCGCGATCTCCCCGCAGACTGGGCGCAATCGGCGTGCAGTGACGGGCGTCTCTCGTTTTCGTGTTTGGTCGACCGCACTGGGAGAATCACCAGCGTGGATTTTCGTAACGTCGCCATCGTGGCACACGTCGACCATGGGAAGACGACCCTGGTCGACGCGATGCTGCGCCAGTCAGGCGCCCTGCACCATCGCGGCGACGACGCCATTGAACGCCTGATGGACTCCGGTGACCTGGAGAAGGAAAAGGGCATCACGATCCTGGCCAAGAACACCGCCGTGCATCGGAAGAACGGCGACGGCTCGGTGACCGTCATCAACGTGATCGATACCCCCGGGCACGCCGACTTCGGCGGCGAGGTCGAACGCGGGCTGTCGATGGTCGACGGGGTGCTGCTGCTCGTCGACGCCTCCGAGGGGCCGTTGCCGCAGACCCGATTCGTGCTGCGCAAAGCGCTCGCCGCCCATCTGCCCGTCATCCTGGTCGTCAACAAGACCGACCGGCCCGACGCGCGCATCTCCGAGGTCGTCTCAGAAAGCCACGACCTGCTGCTCGACGTGGCCTCCGACCTCGACGATGAGGCGCAGAAGGCCGCCGAGGACGCACTCGGACTGCCGACGCTCTACGCGTCGGGGCGCGCAGGCATCGCCAGCACCACCGAACCGGCCAACGGCGAGAATCCCGAAGGGGAGAACCTCGACCCGCTGTTCGACGTGCTGCTCGAACACATCCCGCCACCGCAGGGGGATCCAGAGGCGCCGCTGCAGGCGCTCGTCACCAACCTCGACGCGTCGGCCTTCCTGGGCCGCCTCGCGCTGATCCGCATCTACAAGGGCCGGATCCGCAAGGGCCAGCAGGTCGCCTGGATGCGCGACGTGGACGGTCATCCGGTCATCACGAACGCCAAGATCACCGAACTCCTGGTCACCGAGGGCGTCGAGCGCACCGCGACCGACGAGGCCATCGCCGGCGACATTGTCGCCGTCGCGGGCATCCCCGAGATCATGATCGGCGACACCCTCGCCGATCCGGACCACGCGCACGCGCTGCCGCGTATCACCGTCGACGAGCCCGCCATCTCGGTCACCATCGGCACCAACACCTCGCCGCTGGCGGGCAAGGTGTCCGGACACAAGCTGACCGCCCGGATGGTGAAGTCGCGGCTGGACTCCGAGCTCGTCGGCAACGTGTCCATCAAGGTCGTCGACATCGATCGGCCGGACGCTTGGGAGGTGCAAGGCCGTGGCGAGCTGGCGCTGGCCGTCCTCGTCGAGCAGATGCGCCGCGAAGGCTTCGAGCTGACGGTCGGCAAGCCCCAGGTGGTCACCCGGACCATCGACGGCAAGCTGCACGAACCGTTCGAGGCGATGACGATCGACTGCCCCGACGAGTTCGTCGGCGCCATCACGCAGCTGATGGCCGGCCGCAAGGGCCGCATGGAGGAGATGACCAATCACGCCGCGGGCTGGGTCCGGATGGACTTCATCGTGCCCAGCCGTGGACTGATCGGCTTCCGGACCGACTTCCTGACACTGACGCGGGGCACCGGCATCGCCAACGCGGTGTTCGACGGCTACCGGCCGTGGGCGGGGGAGATCCGGGCCCGCCACACCGGGTCGCTGGTGTCGGACAGGGCCGGCTCCATCACACCGTTCGCCATGATCCAGCTGTCCGACCGCGGGCAGTTCTTCGTGGAGCCCGGTGAGGACACCTATGAGGGTCAGGTCGTCGGCATCAACCCCCGGGCCGAGGACCTCGACGTCAACGTGACACGTGAGAAGAAGCTGACCAACATGCGCTCATCGACGGCCGACGTGATGGAGACGCTGGCCCGTCCGCTGGAGCTGGGCCTCGAACAGGCGATGGAGTTCTGCGCCGAAGACGAGTGCGTGGAGGTGACGCCAGAGATGATCCGGGTGCGCAAGGTCGAACTCGACGCAACCACTCGGGCCCGCAGCCGCTCACGGGCCAAGGCCCGCGGCTAGCTCCGCCGGCACCGTCACCTGCGCGAACTTCAGCTCTGATGGGAGGCCTGCTGCTGGCGCGCCAATGCTTTCAGGAGCTCGGCCGCCGTGACCGCCACCTCCAGTGTTTTGGCTTTGGTGAGGTCATCGGGCGCCGACGGTGCTTGCCATCGCGCCACCGCCGCAATGTCGCCGGTGAGGAACCGCTGCCGGCACTGGCCTCGCTGAATCTTGCCACTCGAGGTCGTCGGAATCGACAAATGCTCCACCAAGACCACGGAG
>DASRJA010000400.1:0-2549 GCA_035649695.1 Mycobacterium sp.
TGCTGTCGGGTCTGTCCGGTGAGCCTTCGTAGAGCAGCAGTGTCGCGCCGTTCGCATGGGCGCCGAAAACCGACAGGGGGCCCATTATCCAGCCCATATCCGTGACCCAGCAGAACACGCCGCCGGGTTTCATATCGAACGAGTAGGCGATTTCGCTGGCTGTCTTCACCAGAAATCCGGCGTGGGTGTGCACCGCACCTTTCGGTTTGCCGGTGGTGCCCGACGTGTACGCCAGCACCAGCGGGTGCATCGTATCGACCTCAGCGGGCGCCAACGGCTCCGTGCGGTAGGTCAATTGTGACCACAAAACCATCTGTGCGCCAACGTATTCGGGTGGTCCTTCGGAGCCGTTGGGCACCACAATCACGTGCTGCACGCTAGGACATTGCGACAGCGCAGCACTGACTTGCGGAAGTAGCGGTAGCGCGCGTCCCCGCCGTGTGGTGACGTCGGCCACGATGATCGCCTTGGCCTCGGCGTCGGAGAGTCGGGACGCGATCGCCGAGGACGCGAACCCGGAGAACAGCGGTACCAGAACTGCTCCCAGTGCAGCCACGGCATAGCACGCTACGACCGCTTCGGGGATCATCGGCAGGTAGATAGCCACAGCATCGCCCGGACCGATTCCCAACCTGCGCAAGCCATGTGCCGCCCGGGCAACCTCGGTGGCCAGCTCGCTGAATGTGAGTTCACGGATCTGGCCGGCTTCGTCTTCGTGGACGATGGCAATGGTGCGAGGCGTTGTATCGCGCCAGCGGAGCAGACACGAGTCGACGATGTTAAGCGTTCCGTCGACGAACCAGTCGGGATGTTCAATCCCGTTACTAAGATCCAAGACTCGACTGTAGGGCGTGCGGAATCGTAGCCCGAGATCGGTAGCCACCGCATCCCAATACCAAGGCGTGTCCTCAACAGAGCGCGCGCGCAGCTCATCGATGCCGGCCAGGCCGTGAGCACGAGCCAGCCGCGTCACGTTGGCACCCTCGATGTAGTCGGGAGTCGGATTCCACTGGTAACTTGTCAATTTGACTCCGCGATCTCAGTTCTTGGGCATGCCGAGGATGCGCTCGGCGACGATGTTGCGCTGGATGAACGTCGACCCTCCGGCGATGGCGGTGCCGCGAGCCTGGTACGCCAGTCGCAGCCATCGCTGGCGGTCGGCAGACGACGCGATGTCCTTCTCGGCGAGTGCGAATTGTCCAGACATCTCGTCGAGCTCCAAGCCGAAATCGGCAATGTCCTCGACCAGGGGGCAGAAGTACAGCTTGCCGATTGAGGTCACCGGCCCGGGTGGTCCGCTGCCTGCAGCACCGGAGATAACCCGCTGCCCGATCAGATAGTGCACGAGGGCGCGTCCGTACAGATCGGCGATCCGTTGCCGCACAAGCGGGTCGGCGCCCAGCGGGCCACCGTCGTCGGTCGTGCGGTCGGCGATTTCGCGGATCAGATCGTTGACCGCGCCGGTGGTGTTCACGCGGCCGGTTGCGATCGCGACCCGTTCGAACGCCAAGGTGGCCATCGTGACGCGCCAGCCGCCGTCGACTTCGCCGAGGACGCCGTCGTCGGGGATGAACACGTCGTCGAGGAACACCTCGTTGAATTCGGCCTCGCCCAGCATGTGTGCCAGCGGGCGGACGTCGACACCGGGACTATCCATCGGCAGTAGGAAGTAGGTGATTCCCTTATGTCGGGGGCCGCCGCCGGTGCGGGCAAGCAGGATGGCGTGGGCCGCCAGTTGGGCGCGGCTGGTCCAGATCTTCTGGCCTTGGATGCGCCAGCCACCGTCCACCTTGGTGGCCGATGTACGCAACGAGGCCAGATCCGATCCCGCTTCCGGCTCGGAGAATAACTGGCACCAGATCTCGTTACCGGTCAAGATCGGTTCGAGGTAACGCTCCTGCTGGGCGGGCGTGCCGAACTGGATGATCGTCGGCCCGGCGAAATCCTCACCGACGATGTTCAGCCGCTCCGGCGCGCCGGCCCGGTCTAGTTCCTCGTTGAAGACGGCGCGCAACTTCGCGTCAGCGCCGCCACCGCCGTATTGCTTCGGCCAGGACAGGCCGGCGTAGCCGGCGTCGTACAACAGCCGTTGCCAGGTCCGCCAATAGTCGAGCTTGTCTTCTAGCACAGGCGGCTCTGCACCACCGAGCGTCGGGATCGTCTCCTCGAGCCACGCGCGTGCCTTGGCCCGGAACTCGGCTTCGACGGCGCTGTCTTTCAACTCCATCAGCGGTGGCTCGTCACTTCGTGCGCGCTGGCGGCTTCGGCCTCGAGGCGTTGTTCGATGTCCTTGCGCAACTCTTGTTTGAGGACCTTGCCAGTTGCGGTCATCGGCAGGGCGTCGACGGCGACGACGCGCTCGGGTGTCTTCTGAACCGGCATGCCTCGCGACAGAAGGAAATTCCGCACGTCCTCGACGGTCGGGGTGGTGTGGCCCTGCGCGGCGACCACGTAGCAGCACACCCGCTCACCGAGCCGCTCGTCGGGCATGCCCACACACGACGACGCCAGCAGGTCCGGATGGTTGGCGAGGTTGTCCTCGATTTCGC
>DASRJA010000401.1:0-6692 GCA_035649695.1 Mycobacterium sp.
ACAACTGGAAGGGCGACCCCAACGCCACCCTGTCGGGCCAAGACATCCCCCAGTTGCCACCGGGCTCGCCGCCGCCGGGCCCACCTCCGACCGGTAACCCGCCACCTGCCGCCGCGGCGCCGCCACCACCGATCGCAGCCGCCGAGTACGACCCGGCGACGGGCACCTACGTCGGGCCCGACGGACATGTCTACACCCAAGCAGACCTCGCCCAAGACACGAAGGCACCTAAGACATGGCAGTCGATGTTGACGTCCCCGAACGGGAACTGAGCGCCCGCGGGGAGCTGTCCGAAGACGACTCCTCACACGGCGATGACAAGTTCACCGAGCAGCGGGACACTCGGAAGCGGCGTCACCGAACAGTACTGCGATAGAGACGGCAGGTGGCGGCGCCTTGTGCAAGCGGTGGTAGCGACTTTGTGAAGGACGTTTTAGCTTCCGAGACCGAGGCCAGTCTGGGCCGCCCGGCTTTTACGTTGAAACGGTCGCTATCCCTCACGGTGTGATGGCGTAAACCGCGTTGCGGCTCAACGTATCTCTGTTCATCTACGGCCACCAGTAGGGGCGAGGCGGGCCATCCCGCGCAGAATCCACGGTGTCCGCCTGGCGATCACCTCGACAGCGCGGTCCGAGCGGCTCATCGTGGTGCGACGGTGGGGGGTAGGCATTGATACCAGCTCTGCCTCGGCCGACCCGGCCGGCGGGCCGAGGCGATCGACCGCCAAGAGTTGCCAGGTGCCGGGCACGCCACGCAGCTCGCCGCTGCCACGATCCTCGAAGCCCGTGCCCGAGCCGACGACCAGGTCACGCACGGTGCTCGATACCAGGATTTCACCGGCGCCGGCCTTGCCGAGGATGCGCGCCGCGATGTGTACGGCGATCCCGCCGATGTCGTTGTCGAGCAGTTCGCACTCGCCGGTGTGGATGCCGGCGCGAATCTCGAGGCCCAGTGTCTCGGACTCAACGCGCAACGCCTCGGCACAGCGGATGGCCTGCGTCGGCCCCTCGAAGGTCATGAGGTGGCCGTCGCCGGTGCTCTTGATCACCGTGCCGCCGAAACGTTCCGTCAGTTCGGCGGCGAGCTCACCAAAGCGTTGCAGCACCGCACGCCACCGCTCGTCGCCCGTCGCCGCCGCCTGGTGGGTTGAGGCGACTATGTCGGTGAACAACACCGTGCGCAGGGCGCGATGCGACTGCGCCGGTGCGGCATGGCTGCCGGTCAGGAACTCCTCGATCACGGTAAAGATCCGGTCGGGATCGGCGAGCCAGGCATGGTCCCTGCCCTCGACTTCGAGCAACCGCGCACCGGGGATGTGGTCGGCCATGTCCCGGCCGAACTGCACCGGAACGAGTTCGTCGCGGGCGTGGATGACCAGGGTGGGCACGGTGAGCGTCGGCAGGATCGGCCGCAAGTCAATCCGAAACATCGCTTCGAGCCCCGCGCGCACCATCCCCGGACTGGCGCACATGCGCTCAAGCATGGCCAACAGGCGGATCGACATCGACGGCAGCAGAACCTTGCTCGCCTCGCCGCTGCCCCACGCCGAGACGACGGCGCGGCCCCAAGCCTGCCAGCGGGCGAGCTGCTGCACCGAGGGCGTGTAGACCTCACCCAGCTCGCGCACCAGGCGCGCCCGCAGCTCGTCCGGATCGCGGTCCAAGTCATCCCAGCTGTCGGCGACGGAGTACGCGGCGGTGCCGTTAAGAATCAACGCCCGCGTTCGCTGCGGTCGTGTTGCCGCGAAGAAGATGGAGGCCGGGCCCCCCGCGCTAGGCCCGAAAAGCGCCGCTCGTTCGAAACCGACGGCGTCCATGACGGCCTCGATCTCGGCCGCCCGATCATCCATCGTGCGAACATGCGGGACCGGGTCCGACAGCCCGACCCCGGCATAGTCGAACAGAACGACGCGACAGAACGTGGACAGCCGCTCGAACAAGACCACAAATTCGGGCACGGTCCAGTACAGCTCGACGTGGCTGACGTACGACCCGGAAAAGACGAGCTCGACAGGCCCGTCCCCGAACACCTGATAGGCCAGGCTCAGATCACCGCACTTGGCGTACGACGTTTCCGGCACGCTCTGAGCGTACTTCGGCCGGGCGCTAGCCCTACCGAATCCACTGCATCGCGCCCGGGCGTACGACAACGCCGCCATGATCGAGCCGCTGCGCGACCTTCCCAGCCAGGACTATGGCGTCAAGCACAAGCTCGACCCGCCGTCCGCCCGCTGTCCGTCGCCCGCTTCATCTATCGGCTCTTCCGACTCCACGACGGCAAGGGCGCCAGGACTCTCTTCAGGTGGCACGGCACCTGGATGCTCTGGCATCAATCGCACTGGTCGGAGCTGAACACGCCGCAACTAGGCAGCCACGTCTACCGCACGCTGCACAAGGCCATCTACGAGGTTAAAAAGCGCGATGACATCGAGATCAAGCCGTGGAATCCGGACAAGCACAAGGTGGCCAACGTTCTGGAGGCGACGGAAGCGCTCGCGCACCTAGACGCCGAGATTCACCCGCCAGAATGGATCGGCCTACATAGCGCGGCGGAAACCGCTGCAGCGCAGATGATCTCGTGCGAAAACGCTTTACTCGACCCTGTCGACCCGGCAGACCCATCGGCACACACCGACGCTGTTCAATGTCGTGTCCGTGCCGTTCGCCTACGACGAGAACGCGCCGGAACCTGTCGCGTGGCTTGAGTTCCTGGAATCGGTGTGATCGAGCGACAAGAATCGGCTGCGCTGCTACCGTCGCGCGGTGCCAACGGTGTGATGGATACCAACAGAAGGGAGCCTCACGATGACCGACCTACGTGACCGCATTATTAAGGCCTTCCAGAAACGGGTGGGCAACCCGCTGACGCGACGACTGCCCACCCAGACGTTGCTCGAAACGACGGGACGCAAGTCAAGGCAGCCACGCCGCACTCCGCTGGGCGGCAGCCGGGTCGGCGACCAGTTCTGGTTCGTGTCGGAGTTCGGCGAGAAGTCGCAGTACGTGCAAAACATCAAGGCGAACCCCAACGTCCGAGTGCGGTTGGGCGGGCGATGGCACAACGGCACGGCGCATCTCGTGCCCGATGACGACCCGCGCGCACGGCTGCACTCACTGCCGCAGCTCAACAGTCTCGCCGTCCGCGCCGTGGGCACGAACCTGCTCACGATCCGGGTCGACCTGACGGACTGAGGCATTGACTCATACCTCGCCGCGTCAAAGCGCTGGCACTTCAGCGAAGGCTAGCGCCTCCGGCGAGTTCCGCTCCGGCGCGACGCTCGCTGGCGCGCCGCGTCATCGATACGAGCGACGACCATGACCGGGCCGACTGGCAGCGCCAGCAAACACCGGCAAACCGGCGTCATCGCATAACCATGGGTACTCATTTTTTGGAGCGACGACGGCCACCCCTCCGGTTTGCGTGGTCGATCTGTCCGCGATGATCTCCAGAATTTTCGGAAGATTTACGGTCGGCGGCCCGAAATCACGGGATCATTCCTGCCGACCGGTGGCCGCGAGCTAATCATGAAATCCATTGTAGCACTTGGCGTTTCGACAAGCGTCTCGAATCGAGATGCGCGATTTTGCAACGGAAATCGCGAAGCAGCAGTCGTGACGGAAAATTTCCGGTCACCGACCGTACAAACCGTGACCGTTTCGCGCGCATACGTCGATATTCTGCCGGACGAAACGGCTTGGTGGGGGGTATGCCGTAATCACCCCGCGCCAGCAAACATTTATCAACAAGCATCACTGGCGACCAAGATCAAGTTGCCCACCGTTGTGGGTTCCGCGCCGCCGCTGTGGCGCTCATGCGCAGCTGAAGAGCCGTTGTTCTCACCCCGTCGAAATCTCCATGACTGCACACACTCCCCCACGGCGGGCGAAAGAAGGCTATCGACATGTCCGCAAAAACTGATATCGATCAACTGGTGCTGCTCGCCGATGATGCGCTCAACAGCCGCGTCGAGGCGGCCGCGGCCCGCATCGAAACCCGCATCGAACGCGCGATGGACGGAGGCCGTGATCTGACGCAGCGTGAATACGAATTGACGCAGCAGGACCGCGACGAATTGGTCGCACTGCGTGACGCCACAGAGATCCGGTCTGTGCGCGGCGACCAATCCGACCGCATCGAGCAGGAGACCCGCGACCGCGCCCAACTGATCGGTGGCGTCATCGAGACGCGCGGCAACTTGTCCCCGCTGTTCCCGTCCGCGGAGAACCTGGCCCGTCTGGAAGAAGCGCGGTGGCAGCAGTCGACCCTGACGCTGGTCAAGGAACGCGCGGCGATCAAGACCACCGACGCGGGCACCGCCCGCGAGTACGCGCCGTCGGGCCTGTTGGCACCGCGCGGGGGATGCCTCCGCCCGACTCGGCGCGGACACCCAGCGGGCATAACGTCTCGGGTTCTGTACGGGTTATGAGTCGAACTCGGGAGTTCAACCGCACGCCTCTCGCCGAGCCGTTGAGGGGTGATCTCTGCTGGTGAGGAGCGGACGGATTGAAACTTGGACGGCGACAGTCCCGTGCGGTTGGTGCGGTATCTATGTGTCTGAAACGGACTCGGGTCGCGGTCGTCTGCCATGCCGGCTGGTATCTGCGCCGAGCGAACAGAGTCTTTAGACTACTCGGCGACACAGGCGTTTTGAGTCATCGCTCATGCAGCGGCGAACCACTCACTTCGATCGCCCGCGCCTCACGGGTGTGTTGGCTACCAGAGCGTGAAAGGTCCGGCAGTTCGACGTATTCGGAGATTCCGATATGCCGGTGCAGCCGCACGAGCGGTGCGGGTGCCCACCAGTTAACCCGGCCCAGCACACGCATGAACACCGGAACAAGCAGGATCCGAACCAGCGTGGCGTCCACTAAGACCGCCAACGTCACGCCGACACCGAACATGCACATTAGCGAGACCTTCGCGGCCGCCAGCGACGAGAACGTTACCGCCATCAGCAGGGCCGCGGCGGTCACCACCCGGCCGGTGCGGGCCAGTCCCAAAGCCACGCTTTCTGTATTGTCGGCCCGCGTTTTTCCCGATGCCTGCCAATACTCGCCGATCCGCGAGATCAAGAACACCTCGTAGTCCATCGACAGCCCGAAGGCAAGGCAGAACAGCAGCACAGGAACGCTGGCGATGAGCGTGCCCGTGGCCGTCGTGCCAAACCCGTCCAGGTGGCCGTCCTGGAAGATCCACACGAGTGCGCCGAACGCCGCCGTCAACGACAACATGTTGAGCGCCAACGCCTTGAGCGGCAGTATCACGCTGCCGGTCAGCAAGAACAGAAGCAGGAAGGTGATCGTTGCCATAACCGACAGCACAATCGGCAGCCGTGAGGTGACCGCGTGCGAGCTGTCGCGGTTGATCTGTGCCCAGCCCGTCATCTGCACAGTTGCGTTGCCGGGAGTTGCAATGGCGTGCAACCGGTCCAGCTGAGTCTCCGAGGCCTGGGAGTACAGCGGCGCGGTGGAGTTCACGGTCAGATAGGCGCTGCCGTCTTTCCATCCCGTGGGCGCCGAGGGCGGCCCGCCCAGGACGCCGCTGGCGTACGTGCCGGCGGGTGATGACACAGCCGAGACGTCGGGTACCCGTGACAGCTGCGCGGCATAGAAGCCGAGTTCGGCCGCTGTCACTGCCCCCGTGTCGGGAATGACAACGATCACGTTGGTCAACGAGTTGACCGAGAAGCCGGATCGCAGCTCGTCTCCGACCTGGCGCGCTGAGGCGGAAACCGGCAGCACCCTG
The DNA here is from genome assembly GCA_035649695.1 of Mycobacterium sp. Lineage (GTDB taxonomy): Bacteria > Actinomycetota > Actinomycetes > Mycobacteriales > Mycobacteriaceae > Mycobacterium. The sequence continues at coordinate 5,746 of DASRJA010000401.1, forward strand.
TCGTCGGGGTAGCCCCATTTGACGCCGAGGAACGGGGCGCCCAACACGAGCAGCACGGCGATGACCGCCACCCCGATCGGAATCGCCGGGCCCATAATGGCTTTCGTCCAGCCGTACCAGAACGTCTCGTCCACGGGCCGGTGCACCGGCTCGGGCCGCCCCAACACGCCTCGGACGACGCGGCGCACGTCGAGTGCGTCGAGCCGATCACCCAGCAGCACGAGCGCCGCCGGCGTCACCACCACCGCGGCAGCGGCCGCGAACGCGACCACGGCGATTCCCGCATAGGCGAAAGACTTCAGGAAGTACATCGGGAAGATCACCATCGCGATCATCGCCAGCGCGACCGTGGTTGCCGAGAACAGCACCGTCCGGCCAGCCGTGGTCATCGTGCGCACCAACGCCTGGTCCCGTCCTGCGCCGTCAGCCAATTCGTCACGGAACCGGCTGACGATTAGCAGGGTGTAATCGACGGCCAACGCGAGCCCCATGGCAAGGATCAGGTTCAACGCGAAGACCGAGACTTCGGTGGCGAACGTAATCGCACGCATCACCGCCATCGAGCCGAGGATCGCGAAGATGCCAACCGCCAACGGCAGCCCCGCCGCGAGCAGGCCGCCGAAAACCCAAACGAGCACAATGAAACTCAGCGGAAACGCGATGGCCTCCATCACCAAGAGGTCTTTCTTGGTTTGGTCGATGATCTGGGCGTAGGTGATCACCTCGTCACCGGGCTTCACTGTGACGCCGTCGAAGCGGGGCAGCGAACCGAGCAGGTCCTTGGCGTGCTGCTGTGCGCCGGTCTCACCGCCGGTGATGCCGGCCACCACCAGACCGGTCTTCCCGTCCTCGCTGATCAGCGCTCGCGCGGCCGGGGGAGGTACTGTCCATGCGGATTTGACGTCGGCGACGTAGGGCAAGCTCTTCAGCAGCGCGACCAACTCGTC
>DASRJA010000402.1:0-2794 GCA_035649695.1 Mycobacterium sp.
CGCGGTCAGCTCCGGATAAGCATCAGGCGTCAGCGCCGCGGAGCCCAGGATCAGGTCGGGCGTCGCGGCCTTGATCGCCGCCAGATCCGGTTCACTGCGCGAGCCTGCGCCGGGCACGTCGTGCACGACGGTGCCGAGATACGACGGCTGGCTGGTCGAGCCGTCGGGCAAGGCGGCCGCGACGATGCGCGACTGCAGCCCCAGCGCACAGAGCGCGTCCAGCTGGTCACCCGACAGCACCACGATGCGCTGCGGGTCGGCACGCACGACGGTGGTACCGGCCGCGTGGCGAACCTCCCGATCCGGCGGACCCGGGTCGAGCGCCGCGGGATCGGGTGCGCACGATTCGTCCGGCCTGCGCTGATTGCCGAGCACGCCGGCGCTGGCGATCTTGGTGGTGCTGGTGATGACCGACTGCTGGCCTGCCGGTGACGCCGGGCTTTCCCCGTGCGATCCGCAGCTGCTCGCGAGCGTCATCACGACGGCGGCAATCACGGCGGTCGAGGCGGCAACAACGCCTGCCCGCCGCCCGCTGATCAGCACGCCGCCGACGGTAACATTCGGGCCGCTCGCCGCTGGTCAGGCCGCCAGGCTGGGACGTCGCTGGGTATTTACGACAGTTTGTAGGACCCATGCCGACACCGGGCCCGTCGAGAGATAGGATTCGGGACAAGACTGCGGGGATGTCCCGACTGGATGTTTGGAGGACCTGTTGGTAGCCGAAGCGCCCCCAATCGGAGAACTCGAGGCTCGCCGTCCATTCCCGGCCCGGCTCGGTCCTAAGGGCAACCTGGTCTACAAGCTGGTGACCACCACCGATCACAAGCTGATCGGGATCATGTACTGCGTCGCCTGCTTCATCTTCTTCTTCATCGGCGGGCTGATGGCGCTGTTCATGCGCACCGAGCTCGCGCTGCCCGGCCTGCAGTTCCTGTCCAACGAGCAGTTCAACCAGCTGTTCACCATGCACGGCACAGTGATGCTGCTTTTCTACGCGACCCCGATCGTGTTCGGGTTCGCCAACCTGGTCCTGCCGCTGCAGATTGGTGCGCCCGACGTGGCGTTCCCGCGGCTGAATGCGTTCTCGTTCTGGCTGTTCCTGTTCGGCGCGACGATCGCGATCGCCGGCTTCATCACCCCAGGCGGCGCCGCCGACTTCGGCTGGACCGCCTACTCGCCGCTGACCGACGCGATCCACTCGCCTGGCGCCGGCGGTGACCTGTGGATCATGGGCCTGGCCGTCGGTGGTCTCGGCACCATCCTCGGCGGCGTCAACATGATCACCACCGTGGTCTGCATGCGCGCTCCCGGCATGACAATGTTCCGGATGCCGATCTTCACCTGGAACATCCTGGTGACGTCGATTCTGGTGCTGCTGGCCTTCCCGCTGCTGACCGCCGCGCTGTTCGGTCTGGCCGCCGACCGCCACCTCGGTGCGCACATCTACGACCCGGCCAACGGCGGTGTGTTGTTGTGGCAGCACCTGTTCTGGTTCTTCGGCCACCCCGAGGTGTACATCATCGCGCTGCCGTTCTTCGGCATCGTCACCGAGATCTTCCCGGTGTTCAGCCGCAAGCCGATCTTCGGCTACACCACGCTGATCTACGCCACGCTGTCGATCGCCGCGCTGTCGGTCGCGGTATGGGCGCACCACATGTACGCGACGGGCGCGGTGCTACTGCCGTTCTTCTCCTTCATGACCTTCCTGATCGCGGTGCCGACCGGCATCAAGTTCTTCAACTGGATCGGCACGATGTGGAAGGGCCAGTTGACGTTTGAGACACCGATGCTGTTCTCGGTGGGCTTCCTGGTCACCTTCCTGCTGGGCGGTCTGTCGGGTGTGCTGCTGGCCAGCCCGCCGATCGACTTCCACGTCACGGACTCGTATTTCGTTGTGGCGCACTTCCATTACGTGTTGTTCGGCACGATCGTGTTCGCGACCTACGCGGGCATCTACTTCTGGTTCCCGAAGATGACGGGCCGGCTGCTCGACGAACGGCTGGGCAAGCTGCATTTCTGGCTGACGTTCATCGGCTTCCACACCACGTTCCTGGTGCAGCACTGGCTGGGCGACGAGGGCATGCCGCGCCGCTACGCCGACTACCTGCCCACCGACGGGTTCACCACGCTGAACGTCGTGTCGACGATCGGGGCGTTCATCCTCGGCATCTCGACGCTGCCGTTCACGTGGAACGTGTTCAAGAGCTGGCGCTACGGCGAACCGGTCATGGTGGACGATCCGTGGGGCTACGGCAACTCACTGGAGTGGGCGACCAGCTGCCCGCCGCCGCGGCACAACTTCACCGAGTTGCCCCGAATCCGTTCGGAGCGGCCGGCATTCGAGCTGCACTACCCGCACATGGTGGACCGCATGCGCGCCGAGGCGCACGTCGGCCGCCACCACGAAGTCGTCGCGGAGCCGGTGGACCAATCCAGTTAACGGTCCATCGGGGCGCGCGGGGGTGAGCATGCCGAAGGTGTCGGTGCTGATCACCGTCACCGGACCCGATCAACCGGGTGTGACGTCGGCCCTGTTCGAGGTGCTGTCACGGCACAAGGTCGAACTCCTCAACGTCGAACAGGTCGTCATCCGCGGCCGCCTGACATTGGGTGTCCTGGTGGCCGCCCCGCCTGAAGTGGCCGGTGGTGCGGAGCTGCGCCGAGAGGTGGAGGACGCCATCCACGGCGTCGGCCTCGAGGTGACGATCGAGCGCAGCGATTCGTTGCCGGTGATGCGTGAGCCGTCCACCCATACGATCGTCGTGCTGGGCCGGCCGATCACGGCGGAGTCGTT
>DASRJA010000403.1:0-2934 GCA_035649695.1 Mycobacterium sp.
CGGCTGCCGAGGACGCCGGCGATGAACTCGCACGCACCGACCGGGGTGATGAGGCGCTGGATCAGCTCAATGCCGCATTCGACACCTACCTGCGCCACGAAGCGCTCGCCGATGCGCGCCGGGTCGGTCGCGCGCTGCGCGGACTGGGTGTGCAACGTCGTATCGTTACCCACCCGCGGGCAAAGACGGGCTGGGACAGTCTCACCGACTCCGAGCTCACGGTGGTCAACCTGATCGCCCAGGGCGTCACCAACCGCTCCGTCGCCACGCAGCTGCACCTTTCCCCTCACACCGTGAGAGCCCATCTGCGCAATGCGTTCGCCAAGCTCGGGGTCAGCTCCCGCGTCGAGCTGAGCCAACTCGTGCGCGGCGCCGAACACCACGCTAATTAGATTCTGGGGACTTAGCCCTAGGCGACTTTGGCCTTAGAGATAGGCCGCTGGCCAATGGTGTTACCCACGCCCATGCGGCGACTGTAGTTGTTGTCAACTAATCACGTTCTCACTCGAAAGACGGCCAAGGCAAGGCCAGACACCGCGCTCGTGAGCACACGAGGAAAAGAGCGAAAGATGCTGAGTGCAACGCTTGGAATGCTGGCGATGGTGCCGGTGGTGTTCGGTGTCGCCGGGTGGGCGATGGTGTCCCGATGAGCGCACACTCGCCCAGCTCGGTCGCCGAATCAGCAAGTAGCACTATCGATCCCGACGCACAGGCAAGACGCGCCAACGATGGCGAACCGAGCGCAGGGTTTCCATCTGACCTGACCATCGATGAGGATGCGGTGGACGGACTCTTAACCGCCGAGGAATTTGTCGCCGAATTCGACCAGAACCGCGACGATGGCACGTTGTACGCCGAGTATCGTCGGCTCGCCGCCGAACAGGCCGCGTTGCGCCGAGTGGCCACGCTCGTCGCGCGCGGCGTTGAACCTTTGGAGGTATTTGCCGCGGTGGCCGAGGAGATGCGCCGATGCTTGCCTGCCGACACCGCCGGCTTGTGGCGCTTCGAATCGGATCGCGAGATTACCCTCGTGGCCGCCGCTGCCGCTCCTGAGGCGCTGACACGATGGCCGGTGGGCACCCGAACCCTGGTGGACGGCGACACCCTCGCCACGTTGGTGCAACGCAGCGGCAGGCCCGCACGGATCGACAGCTACGACAACATCGCCGGGCCGATCGCGGCTCGCGTGCGTGCGGTCGGCGTGCGCGCTGCGGTGGCGGTGCCAATCATCGTTGATGGACGCGTGTGGGGCCTGGCAGCTCTCGGTTCCCTGCAACAACGCCCGATGCCTGCCGACACCGAGGTCCACATCTGCCGCTTCGCCGAACTGATCGCCACGGCACTGGTGGCCGGTTATCGCGACGAGCAGAACAGGCAACTCCTCGCCGAGGCGTCACGGCGGTCGAATCTGATTGACGCGCTGCTGGAGGGACGGGCCTTCGACGATTGGAGCCTGCGGGATCTCGCCGGCTGTCTTCGGCTGCCGAGCAATGGTCCTTTTGTGGTCATCGCCGCCCACGTTCCCACCGTGGGTGATGAGGCGCTCCCCGAGATCGAGTCGAAGCTGCGTAGCCTCGACGTCTTTTCGGCGTGGCGGCTGCTGCCCGATGTGCAGGTCGGGATCGCGCACGTCGCGTCCGACCAAAAACTCGACATGGTTGTTGCCCTAATGTCTCGGATGACCACTGTGCGGGTGGGGGTCAGTGCGGCCTTCGGGGATCTGCGCGAGACGCCACGAGCCCTGCATGTGGCACGGGTGATGGTGCGGGGCCCGACCGACTCCACCTCCTCGGTCGCGGTGTTCGACGGCTCCATCCTGGCCACCGCTGCCGTGAGCGCGCCGGCGGCGATGATCCAAACGGTCGGCGCTGCGTTGGATGGTTTTGGCGACCTTCCCGACTACGACCGGGGGCTGCTGTTCGAAACGTTTCGGGTGTGGCAGGACAACGATGCGTCGGTGTGCGCTGCGGCTGCGGTACTTACTTGCCACCCGAACACCGTGCGCCACCGCTTGCGCCGAATCGAGAAACACAGCGGCCGATCCCTCTCGCGGCCCAGGGATGTCGCCGAACTGTGTTTGGCTTTCGAGGTACATCGCCGTCTGATGTAGCCGAAACCCATTGACGCTGTCGATGAGTGGGAAGGTCGTCACGGTGGAATATCGCGTCGTCTGGGCATGCGCATACGTCGTCATGATCGAGCACTTCTGGTGACTCGCGAGGTGGGCGTGTCACAGTTTGCGATGTCTGACGCGACATCCATGCTGCACCAACGCTATAACCGACGCTATCCGTAGCTTTCCAGTACAGCCCAGGCCGCACCCGCCAACGGCAATCGCGCGCCGGTGTTCCCTGCTACACCCAATTGGATTCAGCGCTGTCATTGGGGCCAATGACGTGGGTTCCCTTACGGGCAATAGTCAGGGCATGACAGCCGGGGCGGCTTCGAAAGTTGAAAGGAACCAACATGAGCAGCGATAGTTTGGTTGCACCAACAGTGTCTACGGGCTTCGACATCAACGCACATTTCCGGGCTGTCATGAGCGACCTCGGACTGTCGCCCGAAGACACCGGCGGCACAATAACTTTCGTTGGCAAGGATCCGATCTTCCCGAGCGTGCATCGGCTTGGGGCGTGCATCGGCATCCCGATCATGGCCGGCGCCGCGGGCATCGCCGACATCTGGCGCCAACGCAGCGGCGTAGGCCAGGACCTGAGCCTGGACCTGCGCAAGGCCATCCACGGCATCAACCCCATGTACAAATTCATGCCCACAATCAACGGCCACCCCTACCAACTGCCGTACTTCATCGGCAACCCGATGGGGTTCGACCTGTACCAGACCAGGGACGGCCGGTTCTTCCTGCCGACGGGGGCCTACCCGCGCCTGATGAACGACATGTGCACCTTCCTGGAGTGCGCGCCGGACAAGAAC
>DASRJA010000404.1:0-7834 GCA_035649695.1 Mycobacterium sp.
ATCGCGATGCGGCTATATGCCACCGTCACCATCCCGAACCTGCCTGCGTTCATCAAAGATCCCAACCACAAAGGACTATGGCGTGCCGCTGGGTCGATCCCCGTGCTGGGCGGCGACGTTATCGACATGGGTTACAGCGATTTCGGGCTCTTCCGCCGCGCGATCCGGACCGGGAAGGGCGTGCGCGAGATGGTGTACGACACCACAATCGCCGTGGGCGGTGAGCGATACACGATGCATGGCCGCAAGTACGTCGAACCGTCACCACCGTGGCGGCTGTGGCCGGCGACCACAACGCTTTATGTGCAACTCTTGCCGCCCAGCGGCGGCGAACCTGTTGCGGCGGGAATTCTTCGGTTGACGTTGTGGGCGTTTCTCCGGCAGCTCTTCTCAATGCAGGTCACCGGCGACTTCTCTGTGTTCGACAGGTGGCTGCACAGGTTGTCGTTCTACCGGTTCTTCGTGTCGTCGTTGATCAACACCTACATCAAGGGTCGACGGTGGTGAGCAGCGAGGAGCGCGCCGACGTCGTCATCGTCGGCAGCGGGTTCGGGGGTGCGGTCGCAGCGTGCCGCCTGGCCGCCGATGACCGACGGGTGGTGGTGCTCGAACGCGGGCGCGACTGGTCGGAGACGAAGACGCCCCAGCGGGCCCGCGACTACCTCTACTCCAGCAGGATGCCGCACTGGCTCAACGGCTGGCTGGATATTCGGTTTCTCGATCAGATGGTGGTGGCCACCGGTGCCGGAGTGGGTGGCGGCTCGCTCATCTACGCCAATGTGTGCGTGGACGCACCACCCGTCGTGTTCCGTACCGGCTGGCCATCGCAGATCACCGCGGAGGAGATGCAGCCTTACTACGGCAAAGTGACGAAAGTTCTCAAGCCGCAAGAGATTCCGGCAAGTCAGCTCAACCCGCGGATGGCCATGCTGAGCAGTGCGGCGGGGGCGCTGGACATCGGCGCGCGGTATCGCCCCCTTCCGCTGGCTGTGGCGTTCGACGAAACCGTGGCTGACACACGCAAAGAGCCCTGGCGCGATCCCGGCGTGTATGCGCCGGGCACGTGCGTGCACTGCGGGAACTGCGTGATCGGCTGCGAACACGGTGCCAAGCACACGCTCGACCAGAACTACCTCAGCGAGGCGAAGAAGCACGCCGCGGAGATTTGGCCGCTGTCGATGGTTACCCACATCGAGGAGGGACCGGATGGCGCATGGCGCGTGCATTACCTCGACGTCGGGGCGGGCGTGGGACGTCGCAAGCGCCAGATCGTCGGAAAGCTGGTCATTCTCGCGGCGGGGTCCATCGGATCCACCGAGATTCTGTTGCGCTCGCGCGACGGATTCCGGACGCTGAAGAACCTGCCTCGCGCGCTCGGAAGGGGCTGGAGTCCCAACGGCGATTTCCTCACCCTGGCTCGTTACCGCAACGGGCGATTGCTGGAGCCCACCAAGGGGCCGACCATCGGCGGGGTGATCGACTTCCTTGACGGCGTCGATCTTCCCGACGACAACATGGTCGGATACGACGGCCGCATCTACATCGAAGACGGCGGTCTGCCGAACATCGGTGCTCATCTGCTGAAGTCCTGGAAGGACGCTCGCGGGCTGAAGGGAATGCTATACCGGAAAGCCAGTTCCCTCACCGACTTCAGCGACATGGTGCCATGGTTCGGCCAGTCGATCGACGCCGCCGACGGCGAGTTCTCGTTGCAGAACCCGCTCAAGTTCTGGCGTGCCAGAACGCGGCTGGACTGGAATCCGCAACGTTCAGCCAGCGCGTTGGACGCCTTCAAGGACGTCCATGTAGCGATGACGCGTGCGACGGGCGGCAAGCCGATTCCGTTGGTCACATGGAGTCGCTTGCGCACGCTGGTCACACCCCATCCGCTCGGCGGCTGCAACATGGCGGCCGCGGCGGGGGCTGGGGTCACCAACCACATGGGCGAGGTGTTCGGTTACGACAACCTGTTCGTGATGGACGGATCCGTAATCCCAAGGGCGATCGGGCGAAATCCGTCCAAGACAATCGCGGCGGTCGCCGAACGCAGTTGCGAGAAGCTGCTCGAGGAGCTGCCCCGCCGGCTCAATGGCGCGATGACCGAAACCTAGCGCGGAGTCAGACCTGCCGCGCGGTAGGCCGCGTCGACGTAAGCCATGTTCTCCACCGCGTCGGCGGTGTCGAGAGGTAGCGGCGCGCCGTGCTGAACATGGGCGGCGAATGCCTCGAGCTGATAGGTGTACGACGGGCGCATGCCCAGCCGCTCGACCGTGGTGCCGTGCGATGTGTTGATCGTCAGTCGGTCGTCGTCGTGCGGCTTGATGAAGTTGTGCACCAACACATCTCCGCGGGTACCGACCAGTCGGAGCGTGAACGAGTAGTCATCGGCCACCATCGAGTTCGCGCTCAGCCCTGTCGCCCCGCCAGGGAAAGCGAGGTCGACGTCGCACCACGCGTCGACGCCCGGGCTGCGCTCTTCGGCGTGGGCGTGGACGATCGACGGATGTCCCAGCTGCCGCATGACGTGCAGGCCGTAGCAGCCCAGATCCATCAGCGCGCCGCCGGCCAACCCGAGCGACCACCGCGGGTCGTTATCCTCCGGCGCAGGCATGGCCATCCGCACCTCGACATGGACGAGTTCACCGAGTGTGCCGTCGCTGACCAGTTCCAGTGCGCGGCGCGTAACCGGATGAAACACGTAGTGGAAGCACTCCATCACGGTGACCCCGGCGGCGTCGGCCGCTGCGGCGACCTGCTGAGCTTCGGCCCGGTTGCGGGCGAACGGTTTCTCGGTGAGCACCGGCTTACCTGCCGCGACCGCCGCGAGATTCCACGGCGCGTGCAGCGCATTGGCCAGCGGGTTGTATATGACGTCGACGTCGGGATCACCGACCACGTCGTCGTAGGTCGCCAAAACGCGTTCCACGCCGTGCTTTTCGGCGAACGATTGCGCCCGCTGCGGGTCGCGCGCCGCGACCGCGACCAGCCGGTGTCCCAGCTCGTGCGCCGGCCCGGCGATGGCCAGTTCGGCGATCCGCGACGCGCCGAGCACCCCGATCCGCAAACTCATGCCGGGACGGACCCGCACACGTCGTTCATGTACGCGACGCTGGCGCGCACGTCGCGCACTGGGCCCTCATCGGTTGGCTCGTCCTCGAGAATGGTGTCCTGCTCCATGACGAACCAGCCGTCAAAGCCGTTGCCGCGCAACGCCGTGACGATGCCTGCAATGTCGACATCGCCTCCGCCGAGCGGCGTATACATGCCCTCGCGTACCGCCTCGGTGTAGGTCAGCTCACCGGCTTGCACGCCGGCAGCGAGGGCGGCATCGACGTCCTTGAGATGGGCGTGGGCGATACGGCCCGGCACCTCGCGGGCCAGTTGCAGCGGATCCGTTCCGCCGATCAACAGGTGGCCGGTGTCCAGGCACAGCTTGATCTGCGAGCCGGCCAGGACGCGGTCGACGTCGTTGCGGGTCTCCACCATCGTGCCGACGTGCGGGTGCAGCACCGCGAGCACGCCCCTCTTCGCTGCTGCGGCTGCCAGCCGATCGAGATTGTCGAGCAGGGTAGCCCATTGATCGTCGTCGAGCGTCGGGCGTGAGTCATATCCGCCGGCGCCTGTCGCCGCGGCCAGCACGAGAACGTTGGCGCCGCATGCGACGAGAGCGTCGACCGGGCCTGCGATGTCGGGCAGCGGATCGTGCCGAGCATCGTGCAGCAGAACCGGCGCGAAGGTGCCCATACAGCTCAGCCCATAGGAATCCAGCAGAGCGGTCAGCTCGTCGGGATCGGACGGCAGGAAGCCCTCGGGTCCGAGTTCGGTTGCGGTCAGGCCGACGTCACGCATCTCGGCGAGTACGCGTGGTGGGCTGAGCTGATAGCCCACCCGGGCACCTCGCATACACCCCAGGAGATCGGCGCGCCAGCGATTTTCATGATGACCTCACATCCTCGATTCGTACCGGGACACCCCGTCGCAATGACTCTGTCGCCGCTTCCGCCAGCCACGCCACCTCCACCGCATCAGCGACGGTGCATGCGGGTGCGGCGGTTCCGTTGACCACGTCGACAAATGCGCTCAGTTCCGCGCGGAACGCGTCGGTGAAGCGGTCCATGAAGAAGTGATGCGCCGGACCTGCAGGAAAATCGTTGTCCGGGTCCACATTCCGCACCGGCGCGCCTTGGTCCCAGCCTGCGACGACCGTGTCGTGGAAGCCGTGCACCTCCAGTCGGCAGTCGTAACCGTGGCCGTTGTAGCGCGCCGCCGACACCACCCCGAGGGTGCCGTGATCAAACGTCACCACGACCGCGGCGGTGTCGACGTCGCCGTATTCAGTGAAACGGGGGTCGCCCTGCACGCTGCCGGTCGCATAGACCTCGACGGCCTGTTGTCCGGTGATCCAGCGCAGCACATCGAAATCGTGGACAGCGCAGTCGCGGAAGATGCCGCCGGAACTTGCGATGTACTCTATCGGCGGGGGAGCGGGATCCATGGTGGTACTGCGGACGGTGTGCAGCAGGCCCAGCGAGCCGTCGTCGACCGCCCGCTTGGCGGCGGCGAACGCGGCGTCGAACCGTCTCTGATAGCCGACCTGTACCGGCACGCCGGAGCGGGCGATCACCTCGGCGACGTGTGCGCTCTCCGCGGCGGTCGCGGCGATGGGCTTCTCGCAGAACGTTGGCAACCCGCGATGGACGGCGGCCAGGGTCAACTCGGCGTGCGCGGGCGTGGCGGCCGACACCACCACACCGTCGACGCCCGAAGCCAGCAGCTCCTCCACCGAATCCGCTGGTTTTGCACCGTGTTTGGCCGCGACTGCGGCAACTAGGTCAGGCCGCTCGTCGGCGACGACCAACCCGTCGACACCGTCGAGATTGGACAGCGTCTCGGTGTGGAAGGCGCCGATGCGGCCCAACCCGATTACGCCGAGGGTGGTCATGGCTTTCTCCGATCGTCTTGGTCGCTCAGTGCGACGCCGAGTTCTTCTGCGGTGAGGTCGTCGGCCAACGCGGCCAGCACGGTGTCGACCTGACTGTGCGGGGCCAGGCCGCCGATCGGCTGGTCACTGTCGAGGTTGGTGGGAAACGCGTAACCTTCGGCGGTCGCCACCACCGCGTTGACCAGTTCGCGCTGCGGGCGCCCCGCCGCCTTCATCGCGCGCAGCGCCGGATAGACCGCCCGCACCATCGCGGTGCGGTCCAGCGCCTCCATCGCGCGACCGAACGGCGACGAGATCTGCAAGAGATTGGCGATTCGGCGGATATCGGCCGAAACATTCGATCCTGCACCGTGATACAGCGCCGGGTTGAAGAACACCGCGTCGCCCTTGGCCAGCGGCACCTGCACATGATGCTCGGCGAAGAAGTCGACGAACTCCGGCCGGTTGAACGCGATGTAGCCGCCCTCGAATCGCTGCGAGAACGGCAGCAGCATGGTCGGGCCGCTCTCGACGGGCATATCGCAGTGCGCCACCGCGCCCTGCAACGTCAACACCGGCGACGTGCGGTGCAGATGCGCGGGATAAGAGGCCAGATCCTCGTCAGCCACAAAGCCGAGGTGATAGTCGCGATGCGGAACCTGTTGCTTCCCACCGGGATTGACGGCATTGACCTGTGAGGTGACCTGGTACCGCGGGCCCAGCCACGCTTGGCAGACGACGGCGAGCGCGTCGTTCGCGTAATAGTCGGCGAACACCTGCGGGTCGTGCAGGGCGAGCTTCTGCGCGGCGTTCCAGATGCGGTCATTGGCGCCCGGCTTGCCGAAGTGGTCGCCGGCCGCCGCACCAGCGGCGCGCTGTGCATCGATGATCGCGAAGAACGCCTCGCTGGCGCGGTCCACCACGTCGACATCGAACGCACCCTCGAAGGCCACCACGCCCGGTCCGTCGGCCAGTGCCCGAATGAGTTCGGACTGCAGCGCCCTGCGGTCGGCGCCAGTGACAGTCGCCGTCGAGTACACCAGCACGTTGCTTCGCACATCGGTCGCCAGCGGATAGTCGGCCGGATCGGTGCTGCGCAGTACCTGCGCGCGGAAGTCGTCGAGGTGTAGGTCGTCCTCGTCGATCCACGGCTTGGGTGTGGCGTGAACGGCTGCGGTCATGCCAGTTAGTCTTCCTGTGACAGCGACCGCATTCAACGCCAGAAACCCATCAAAAACCCCTCAGAATGGAACCCGGTGCCGCATGGCTACAAGGTCCGCGAGATCGCTCAGCAGTCCGGGCTGAGCGAGGCCACTGTCGACCGCGTGCTCAATGAGCGGCCGGGGGTGCGGGAGAACACCAGGGCAGAGGTCGTGCAGGCGATCGCCGACCTGGACAAGCAGCGCGCCCAGCTGCGCCTGGTCGGCCGCCGCTACCTCATCGATGTGGTCATGCAGACGCCGCAGCGGTTTTCCGACGCCTTCCGCGCCGCGGTGGAGGCCGAATTGCCCGCGTTCGCGCCTGCGATGGTGCGGGCGCGCTTTCATCTGTGGGAATCGGGCTCGACGGAACAGATGGTCGACGCGCTCGCCCGTCTGCGCGGCAGCCACGGCGTGGTGCTCAAGGCGCAAGACGAACCCGAAGTGGCCGAGGCCGTCGACCGCCTCGTCGACGGCGGTGTGCCCGTGGTGACCTACGCGACCGACGTACCGGCCAGTTGGCGCTGCGCGGCTCCGGCCGGGCGCTGGTGGAAGTCAGCGATAGCGATGGCATCGACGCGACCAACGAGCGACTCGTGCTCGAGGCGCTCGAGCGGCACCCCAACATCGAGGCTGTCTACTCCGTGGGCGGCGGTAATGCCGCCACGGTCGCGGCGTTCGAACGGCTCGGCCGGCCGTGCCGCGTCTTTATCGCCCATGATCTCGACGCCGACAACCGGCGGTTGCTGCGGGAGGGCCGCATTTCCGTCGTGCTGCACAACGACCTGCGCGCCGACGCGCGGCTCGCAATGCGGCTCATCCTGCAGGAGCGCGGTGCTTTGCCGGTCGAGCCGTCGCGACCCGTCCCGATCCAGGTGATCACGCCGTACAACGTGCCGAGCTAGTGCTAGCGGGTGGCTACCGATCGGTAACCATTTTTAAGAGAATGACATTCTCCGAGAAGTGACGGAAAACACAATTGTGTCTCAGGCCGTCCGTCGGCACATGGGTTGAACAGTGCGTTCGATCCGAAGTCACCCATGCGTCGCCTGCGCGTCGGGTAAAGGGCCGCCTAAGAGAAGTGCAATAATCGGTACTGGCAGTGACATCAAAACTCATGCGGATGTCCACCGACGGCGCGTCGGCCTGACCGCGACTCGGAGGACATTCGCCGGACGATCTCCGAAAAGCATGAAAGGCAGGCGAGTGGGGGCGAACGGGAACGGCGCCAGTCCAGGGACGCGGCAGAAGCTCGAAAAGGTCGTCATTCGTTTTGCCGGTGACTCTGGCGACGGCATGCAGCTCACCGGTGACCGCTTCACCTCCGAAGCCGCACTGTTCGGCAATGACCTTGCGACGCAACCGAATTACCCCGCAGAGATCCGCGCGCCGCAGGGCACCCTACCCGGCGTCTCCTCGTTCCAGATCCAGATTGCGGACTACGACATCCTGACCGCGGGCGACCGCCCCGACGTGCTCGTCGCGATGAACCCCGCCGCGCTCAAGGCCAACGTCTCCGATTTGCCGCGTGGCGGCCTGATCATCGCCAACTCCGACGAATTCACCAAGCGCAACCTCGCGAAGGTCGGCTACGAGGCCAATCCGCTGGAAACCGACGAGCTTTCCGACTACGTCGTCCAGCCCGTCGCGATGACCTCACTGACGCTCGGTGCGGTGGAGTCGATCGGCGCGTCCAAGAAGGATGGCCAGCGCG
>DASRJA010000405.1:0-3534 GCA_035649695.1 Mycobacterium sp.
ATCCGGTTCTCTACCGCCGACAGCAACGCATCCTGCTGGGTCTTGGAGAACCGGTGCACCTCGTCGATGAACAAAACGGTCTGCTCACCGTGCACTGCGGCACGACGGGCGATGTCGATGACCGCGCGGACCTCCTTAACGCCGGCCGACAGCGCCGACAGCGCCTCAAAGCGACGGCCGGTGGCCTGGGAGATCAGCGACGCCAGGGTCGTCTTGCCGGTGCCCGGCGGGCCGTAGAGGATGACCGACGCCGCGCCCGAGCCCTCGACCAGCCGGCGCAGCGGCGAGTTGGGCTTGAGCAGGTGATCCTGCCCGAGGACCTCGTCGAGCGTGGCCGGCCGCATCTTCACCGCCAGCGGGGCCGACGCGCCAACGGGTCCGCCCGCGCTCGCACTCGCTTCGCCGGGGACGTCGAACAGACCGTCGGACACCGTTCAGGAATACCACGGGAAGCGGACATACGATCGGATCGTGACCACCAAGCCCGTCAATCTGACCGAGGCGCTCGAATCGTTTGACGACATCTACAGCCCGCGAATCGTCGGCCAGGTGAACGACTACGACGTCCGCATTGCGCACGCTCATGGTGAGCATGTCTGGCACGTCCACGAAGACACCGACGAATTCTTCCTCGTCCTCGACGGCGAGTTCCATGTCGCCGTGCGGAACGACGACGGCGGCCAATCAACGGTCGTGCTCCGCAAAGGCGATACCTACGTCGTGCCGAAGGGCATCGAGCACAAGCCGTCGTCGCCCGGTGCCTCGATCCTGATGTTCGAGCCCCGCGGTACCTCGTCGACCGGAGATCGTCACGAGGGCGAAATCCCCGACCACATCGACAGCACGACTGGGCACGCGCTCGGCTAAGCGCCTTCGGTCACGAAGTCGATCAGTTCCTCGACGCGGCCGATCAGCGCGGGCTCAAGATCGTTCCAGTCACGGACGCGGCCCCGGATGCGCTGCCACGCATTGGCGATGTCGGCCTGCTGGCTGTGCGGCCAGCCCAGCGCTTTGCACACGCCGTGCTTCCAATCCACGCCTTTCGGTATGACGGGCCACGCCGAGATGCCCAGCCGCGCCGGCTTGACCGCCTGCCAGATGTCGATGAACGGATGGCCGACGACCAATGTGTGGGCACCGCCGGGCCCGCGGCGAACAGCGTCGGCGATACGGCCTTCCTTCGAGCCGGCCACCAGGTGGTCGACGAGCACACCGAGCCGTCGGCCTGGGCCGGGCCGGAATTCCTCGACGATGCCGACGAGATCGTCGACGCCGCCGAGGTATTCGACGACCACACCCTCGACGCGGAGGTCGTCGCCCCACACCTGCTCGACCAGTTCGGCGTCGTGTCGGCCCTCGACATAGATCCGGCTGGCCAGCGCGACCTTGGCCGTCGTCTGGACGGCCACCGACCCGGATGCGGTGCGCGTCGGTGCTGTGGGCGCCGAACGCTTTGGCGCGGTAAGGATCACGGGCTTGCCGTCGATCAAATAGCCGGGTCCGACCGGGAACGGTTTCCTGTGCCCGCGCCGGTCCTCGAGCTCCATCCGGCCGTACTCAATGCGCACCACCGCGCCCACATAGCCGGTCTGGGCGTCCTCGACGACCATGCCGAGTTCCACTGGCTGCTCGGTGGAGCGGCGCCTGCGATGCGGGTTGTTTGCGAGGATATCGGTGCCATAGCGATCAGCCACCGAGCGATCGTAGGGTCAAAGACGTGCTGCTCAACCGCGACACGTCCGAAGGCATTGCAAACGGTGACATCACACTCGTGCTGCGTCGCTGGGACGCGCCGAGGGCCAAGGCCGGCGGCACTCAGCGGACAGTTGCGGGCACGATTCGCGTCGACGATGTCGCCGAGTATCCGGGCGGCTATCGCGTGACCGCAGCGCAGGCGCGCGCTGCAGGCTATCCAGACGCCAAGACCGCACAGAAGGAACTCGACCGCCGCCCGGCCAAGCACACGTATGTGATCAGCGTGTCGTATCTTGCGCCCGATGAGCGGCCCGAACTTGCGGCCGACGATCGGTTGTCCGCGGCCGACGTCGACGCGATCACCGCCCGGCTGGCCCGGTGGGACGCTGCTGCCGAAACTCCTTGGACGCGAACGTATCTGGAGATGATCGCCTCGAACGAGGCGGTCCGGGCACCGGATCTGGCGGCCCGCGTCGGACTGGACGTGCCGCGCTTCAAACGTCGTGTGCGTCAGCTCAAGGGGCTGGGTCTGACCATCAGCCTCGACGTGGGTTATCGGCTGTCGCCGCGCGGCAAGGCATTCCTGAAGCGTTAGTCGTCGAGGCTGCCCATGGTCAGGTTGACGGTCGTTCCCGTTATCCCGCTCGCCCTGTCGGACGCCATGAACGCCGCCACGTTCGCCATCTCCTCGAGCGCCATCAGCCGTCGCGAATGGGTCCTGCTCGCCAGAAGTTCTTGCCACTGCTCCCAAGTCATGCCCGACGCCTTGGCGCGAGGCTCGAACGCATCCCTGATCGTGCGGGTCTCCGGCATGCCCTGCGGCCGCAGCCCAACCACGCGAATGCCATGCGGCGCAAGCTCGGCGGAGAAGTCTCGGGTGAGCGCCTCCTTGGCGGCCATCGCGGGACCGTAACCACCCACCAACGGAAGCCCGGTGCGGGAGTGCAGCGCGGTCACGGTCATGATCACCCCGGACCTATTCGGAAGCATGCGCCGCGCGGCAAGGCGTGCGGTCAGAAAGTACGACGTCGTATAGCTCATGATCGGCTCGAAGAAATGTTCGGCCCGCAGGTCGGTCAGGGGCACACCCAGGATCTCGGCGTTTGGGATGCCGATGGCGTTGAAGGAGATATCGACGCGGCCAGCCGAATCGATCACTGACTGGAGATGGGAGTCGACGGCCTGCTCGTCCAGCGCGTCAACCTCCGCCGCTTCCGCAGAAGCGATTTCCGCGGCCGCAGCCTTCACGGTTTCGAGGCTGCGCCCGGTGAGAAAGACCCTGGCGCCCTCATGCGCGAAGGCGCGTGCGACGGCACCACCGATCCCGCCGCCGGCTCCATAGATCACCGCAACCTTGTCCTTGAGCAACATGTCTGGGTAGACACCGCGCCGCCGGCGAAGTGGGCGTCCACCAACCGATCACTTTGACGCGAGATCGGTGTCTATACATAAGTGGTGACCACGGACCTGGTGAGCAGGGCGCGCGCTGGCGACAGCGACGCGTTCCGGAAGCTGACGGAGCCGCACCGGCGAGAGCTGCAGGTGCACTGTTATCGGATGCTGGGATCGCTGCAGGACGCCGAGGATGCCTTGCAGGAGACGCTGCTGTCCGCATGGCAAGGCCTCGACGGCTTCGAGGGACGCGCATCGCTTCGCACCTGGCTCTACCGGATCGCTACCAACAGGTGTCTCAACGCGCGCCGGTCCGCGAGCCGACGTTCGGCCAAGGAGTGGGACATGCCAGCTGTCGAACCACCAGAGCCAACCGGATTCGGTGAAATCCCTTGGCTTGAACCGTATCCCGATGCCCTCCTCGACAAGGCAACCGATGTCGGTCCC
>DASRJA010000406.1:0-10606 GCA_035649695.1 Mycobacterium sp.
CACAGGCTGCGGCCAATAGGAGTTCTTTCGCGTCGGGGTCAAGGTGTCCGATCCTCGTCCGCACCAGATCGGCGAGTGTGCCGGGTAACTGCGCCTCGCTACTCGATGAAGATGCGGTATCCACCTTCCGCGCCAATTCCAGGGCGTAGAACGGGTTTCCACCCGATACCTCGTGAATCCAGACCATGGCAGGTCGCGGGAACGACCGGCCGAGTCGCTCGGAGATCACCGCGTGCAGGCCACCCAAACTCATTGGCGAAACCCCGATTCGACGGATCGCGTCGGGACGCGGCATCTGCAACCATGACGCATCGGACGCGTCGGGTTCAATGCGAACCGTGCCGAACACCCCCACCGGACCAGAGAGCCGTCGCACCGCGAACGCCAACACGCCGGCGCTCGACGGATCCAGCCATTGCAGATCGTCGACGGAAAGCAGGACCGGCGATTCCTCCGCCTGCCACTCGACGGCCGAGAGAAACCCCGCGGCCACCGCGCGATGATCGATGGCAGCACCGTCGGTATCAGCGCGGAACATGATCCCGTCCATGGCGAATCGCTGGGGGGTCGGCAGGTTGTCCCACACCGCGGCGTCGAGGCCGCCGACCAGATCGGCCAGCGACGCGTAGGCCAGCACCGACTCCGCCGCGACGGGTCGCGTCGACAACACGGTGAAGCCACGGTCACGCGCCTGGGTCAGCCCGGCAAGCCACAGCGTGGTCTTGCCGATCCCAGCCTCGCCCTCGATCACCAAAGCCGAAGGTTCGTCAGCGACCAACGATAGGAAGTCGCCGACTGCGCGAGCCTCGATCTCACGGCTCACGACGCGAGCGGGCATGGTTGAACAATCTCACGAACGCAACAACCGGCGAGCCTTATTGACGAGCACGTTCGCCGCTGGGCTCATTGGGCCGCCCGACCGCCAAGCCAGCGCCAGTCGGCCCCGTAATTCAGGCACTATCGCCACGGCATGCAATCCGTCACGGCCACGCGGGACGGAGGCGGGCACGATCGCGACTCCCAGGCCTCGCTCGGCGAGGTCGGCGAGCGCCAGCGGTGTGCTGGCCTCGAATGCGATACGCGGAGTCACTCCGGCCTTGGCGCACGCGTCGTCGAACTGATGCCGGATGCCCGCCCCGACGGGCAGCGCGATGAGCTGACGGTCCGCCAGGTCCCTCAGTCGGATGGTCTTGCGAGACGCCAGCGCGTCGGTGGGACCTACCACCGCCACGATGGCTTCGTCGGTGGCGACTTCGATGTCCAGGCCCTCGGGGTGCTCGTCGGGTGGGACGGAGACGATCGCCGCGTCCAGCTGCCCGGTGCGCACCTTCTCGATAAGTGCATCGGAATTGTCTGTGCTGAGCGTGATTTCGACGTTCGGGTGTTCGTCGTGGAAAGCGGCCAGCAGCGACGGAATGTCGACGCTGTGTGACGTCACCGTGCCGATGGTGACGCTGCCACGCACCAATTGCGTCAACTCCTCGACCGCGACGTGGATGTCGGCGACAGCCGCGAGCGCCGCCCTGGCGTACGGCAGCACGGCCTCGCCCGCGGCGGTCAACCGCACGGTGCGACGCGACCGGTCCAGCAGTGGCTGGCCGACCTCCCGTTCCAGCCGCTGGATCTGGGCGCTGACCGCCGGCTGCGCGACGTGGATGCGCTCAGCGGCGCGCGTGAAGTTGGCCTCTTCGGCGACGGCGACGAAATACTCGAGCTGCCGAAGTTCCATAACTGATGATTATAGTTTGTGGCCCATCTCGGTATTGGACTTATAGCTTGTTGCGGACGAGCCTGGAGGCATGACTGATGTACTGATTGCCGGCGGCGGGATCGGCGGGCTGACCGCCGCATTGACATTGCACGCCCGCGGCATCGAACCGACCGTCCTAGAAAGGGCATCTCGGCTGCGGCCCCTGGGCGTCGGCATCAACCTGTTGCCACATGCGGTCAGCGAGCTCTATGCGCTCGGACTGGGCGACGAGCTGTCGTCGGTCGCCGTCGCGCCCACCTCGATCTCCTACTACGACACCAACGGCAAGCTGCTGTTCCGCGAACCGCGCGGAATCGACGGCGGATACGGCTATCCACAGTATTCGGTGCATCGCGGCGAGCTGCAGATGCTGTTGCTGTCCGCGCTGCGAGAACGGCTGGGCCCCAATGCTGTTCGCACAGGCGCCGAGCTGCACAGCTTCACCGAAACCGGACGACGGGTAACGGCGCATACGGCGGCAGGCGACTTCACTGCAGACGCGCTCGTCGGCGCCGACGGCATCCATTCGGCGGTGCGCGCGCAACTGCATAGCGATCATGACCCGCTGCTGTGGTCGGGCGTGCGGATGTTCAGGGGCGCGGCGCCCGGCGACTTCCTAGACGGCCGCACGATGGTGATCGTCAAGGGTCCCGACGGTGTCGACCTCGTCACGTACCCGATCGGCGGCGGCCTTGTCAACTGGGTGGTCATGATGCCCGAAGCAGACCCAGGGCCGCTGCCGGGCGACGCGAAGTGGAATCAACCGGGCGACCGCTCACAGGTGCTAAAGCATTTGGAGCGTTGGCGTTTGGGCTTCCTGGATGCCGCCGATCTGGTGCGCCGCACCGAACCGGCGTTGGAGTATCCGATGGTCGACCGTGACGTCCTTGAATGGTGGGGACGCGGGCGGGTAACCCTGCTCGGCGATGCCGCCCATCCGATGTATCCCGTTGGCGCCAACGGCGGTTCGCAGGCGATCGTCGACGCGCGGGTGCTCGCCGACGAGCTGGCCCGGGACATCGACGGCGGCTTGCGGTCCTACGAGGACATCCGTCGCGCAGAAACCGCGGACGTGGTGAAGGCGAACCGCGAGATGCACACCACCGGCGATACCCAACGGCCGGAGGACCTGGCGCGAGTGACCGGCAAGTACCGCCAGGACACCCACGCGGACACGGTGCGCTGATGACGACCTATGTTCTTGTGCCCGGCGCCTGCCACGGGCCGTGGTGCTTCGACGACCTGGCCGAGGCCCTGCGGTCGCGTGGGCACCGGGTGCTTCCTGTCGCGTTGACAGGTATCGCTGAGCGGGCGCACCTGCTCCACGCGGGCGTCAACCTCGAGACGCATGTCGCCGACGTGCTGGCCGAGTTGGCCGTGCACGATGTCAGCGACGCCGTGCTCGTCGGACACAGCTACGGCGGCATGGTCATCACTGCGGTCGCGGATCGTGTTCCGCAGCAAGTGGATTCGCTGATCTATTTGGATGCGTTCGTGCCGCGCGACGGCGAGTCGTGCTGGACGCTGACCACCGACGACCAGCGCGCGTGGTACGCCGGAGTCGACGACACCGGCTACGGCGTGCCGCCGCTGCCGTTCTTCGATGCTCGCGCCACCGCGCACCCGTTGGCGTCGCTGATGCAACCTGTCCGGTTGACCGGCGACTTGTCCCGGTTTCGCCGCCGAATCTATGTGTATGCGACGAAATGGGACGACGAGTCGCCGTTCGCGGCGACGTTGGAGCGGGTGCGGCGCGATCCGTCGTGGACCACGCACGTGCTCGACGGCGCCCACAACCTGATGCGCGATTGTCCCGATGAGCTGCTGCGAATCCTGGTCGACGCCGCTTAGACCTGTCGCGCGCCCGGTTCGCCCGGACCCGGTATGAAACCGGGCGGCGGCGGACCGAGCTGACCGGTGCGGATCCAGTCGATCGCCATGTCCACTGGGTTCTGCGGGTCGACGAACACCGCGAGCGTCGCGCCCGGCTGGGCCCGCGCGACATGCATCTGCGCCACGACTTCGTCGAAGACGGCACCGTACGGCGCGGTGCCGTCTTCGCGCTCAACCCTCCCCTGGATCCGCAACACCGGGGACATGTTCAGGTACGAGCCGACCGGCCAGACGCCCTCGACGGTGACGGTGGCCGGCAGGCCTGCGCCGTTCGTCAGCTGCGAATGCCGCATCATCTTCACCCCGATCTCGCTGGCGTCGGCCGCCTCGTGGATCCGGTTCGGGATGTCTGCGATCTGGCCGAAGAACGATGACGGGCGTCCATGCGACTCGAGGTACTGCTTGTTGGCGCCGTACATCCGCGCCCAGTCCTTGAACGGGTTGGGCATGTCGATCAGTCCCGGTCAATAGCCGAGGAACTTGCGGAACTGTTGTCCGACGGCCATCGACTGACCCATGCGCTGCACCCAGCCGGCGAGCGCCGCCTTTGTATCCGTCGGGCTCCAGCCCTTCTCCTGTGCGATGGCGATCATGCCGGCCTCGTCAGTGACACCGCGGGCCTGCGCATCCCGAGCAAGGTCGGCGTAGTCCTGCAGCGAAATCCCGTTGATGGGCTGCCAGATCGGATCATCCGCCGCCACTGACTTGGTCGACGGGCCGCCGAACATGGCCGTGTCGATCGGGCCGGCGCCCTTGACATGCACCATCCCGTCACCCTGCTGCGGCTGGGCGAACGCCTGCTGTGCCTGCTGCGCTGCCTTCTTTGCCTTGTCGAACAGTCCCATGGTGTCTCCGTATCTTCGGGGCCCAGACGGTAATGTCCGGGACGCTACTACCGCACAAGTGCACACGGGCCCGTTCGCTACCGATCCCAACTACCGTCCGATGAAACTGGAACACGTTTCAGTTTTGCGGCCAGAATCGGTACGCTGACCGGGTGTCAGCCGCATCTACCCAACCCGCCATTGACGGTTGGTTCGCCACAGATGGATCTGGTGAGCCGTATTTGATCGGCGGTAAATGTCATCAGTGCGGGACGTATGTGTTCCCGCCGCGCGCCAACAACTGTCCCAACCCTGCCTGTGACGGCGATGAGTTGGCGCAGGTGCCGTTGTCGCGGCGCGGAACGCTGTGGAGCTACACCGAAAACCGCTACGCCCCGCCGCCGCCGTATCCGTCCCCGGATCCGTTCGAGCCGTTCGCCGTTGCCGCCGTGCAACTGGCCG
Source organism: Mycobacterium sp. (assembly GCA_035649695.1). Lineage (GTDB taxonomy): Bacteria > Actinomycetota > Actinomycetes > Mycobacteriales > Mycobacteriaceae > Mycobacterium. Next base: position 4,930 of record DASRJA010000406.1, read on the forward strand.
ACGAGGGCTTGATCGTGTTGGGCAAGGTGGTCGAGGGCACGTTGGCCGCGGATTTGAAGGTCGGCATGGAGATGGAGCTGACCACCATGCCGCTCTTCGTCGACGATGACGGCGTCGAGCGGATCGTCTACGCGTGGAGGATCGCGTCATGAGCCCCGAACCGCTGTACATCCTCGGTGCGGGCATGCACCCATGGGGCAAGTGGGGCAACGACTTCACCGAGTACGGGGTGGCGGCGGCGCGGGCCGCCCTCGCCGAGGCGGGTATGGACTGGCGCCAGGTTCAACTCGTTGCCGGCGCGGACACGATCCGCAACGGCTATCCCGGGTTCGTGGCCGGGTCCACGTTTGCACAGAAGCTGGGTTGGAACGGCGTGCCCGTGTCGTCCTCGTATGCGGCATGCGCCAGCGGGTCTCAGGCGCTGCAGAGCGCGCGCGCCCAGATCCTCGCCGGGTTCTGCGACGTCGCGCTGGTGATCGGCGCCGACACCACCCCCAAGGGGTTCTTCGCACCGGTCGGCGGGGAACGCCGCAACGATCCGGACTGGCAGCGCTTCCATCTGATCGGCGCGACCAACACGGTGTACTTCGCGCTGCTGGCGCGCCGCCGGATGGACCTTTACGGCGCCACGCTCGAGGACTTCGCCACGGTGAAGGTGAAGAACTCCCGTCACGGCCTGAACAACCCCAATGCGCGCTATCGCAAGGAAGCCTCGGTCGAGGATGTGTTGGCCAGCCCAGTGGTGTCGGATCCCCTTCGGCTGCTGGACATTTGCGCGACCTCCGACGGCGCGGCGGCGCTGATCGTCGCCAGCGCTGAGTTCACGAAGAAGCATCTGGGGTCGGTCGAGGGCGTGCCGTCGGTGCGGGCGGTGTCCACGGTGACGCCACGCTACCCGCAGCACCTGCCCGAATTGCCGGATATCGCAACGGATTCCACCGCGGTCGTGCCCGCACCGGATCGGGTGTTCAAGGACCAGATCCTCGATGCCGCTTACGCCGAGGCGGGCATCGGTCCCGAGGACCTGAGCCTGGCTGAGGTCTACGACCTGTCCACTGCGCTGGAGCTGGACTGGTACGAGCACCTCGGGCTGTGCGCGAAGGGTGAGGCCGAGCAGCTGCTGCGCAGCGGCGCGACGACGATCGGGGGCCGGATCCCGGTCAACGCGTCCGGCGGGCTGGCCTGTTTCGGCGAGGCGATACCCGCCCAGGCCATCGCTCAGGTCTGCGAACTCACCTGGCAGCTGAAGGGCCAGGCCACCGGCCGCCAGGTCGAGGGCGCCACCGTTGGCGTCACCGCCAACCAGGGCCTGTTCGGCCACGGTTCGTCGGTCATTGTCGCTCGCTAGGGAGTTCTCGGCCTACGGCCCGTCGCATTGGGCCGTCATCGCGGTGTTCGTGATCGGCGCAGGCCTCCTGGTGTGGGTCGGGCGCAGGCAGAGCGAACGGCAGGCCCGACGGCTCGGCCGCATTCTCGGGGCGGTGACCGCTCTGATCTACGCCGCAATCCTGGTTTACGTGCTTACCCCGCCGACGCTCGACTCGGTGCCGCTGCAGCTGACCGACCTCGCGACGGTCGTGGCTGCGTACGCCTTGTGGTCGCAGAAGCACTGGGCGTACGCACTCACCTACTACTGGGGGCTGGTGCTGAGTACACAGGCGTTGATATCGCCGGCACTGCGAAGCCCCGATTTCCCGCACTACCAATTCCTCGCGTTCTGGGCGATTCACCTGCTGGTCGTCTGGGCGGCTATCTACCTGACCTGGGGTCGCGGCATGCGGCCGGACTGGCACAGCTATCGCATTGCGGTCGCGGTCTCGGCGGTGTGGGCGGTGGTTACGTTCACGTTCAACAGTTTCGCCGGGACGAACTACGGTTTCATCAACCGGAAGCCGTCGACCGCGTCGCTGCTGGATGTGATGGGCCCGTGGCCGTGGTACGTCTTCATCGGAACGGCGCTGATAGTCACCGTGTGGGCCCTGATGACGTGGCCGTGGGAGCGGATGCGGTCGTCGCGCTAGCCTCGATCTATGGCGATTCCCGATGATTGGGCGCCGGACGCGTGCACGCTACCGACGGCGGAACGACCTCTGCGTGTCGCGGAATTCAACGACTTGTTCACCTTCGTGGTACGGGCTCAGCGCCAGGACCCGCAACGACTGGACCTCATCCTGCGACGCATCGTCGAGGCTCCCGCCCGCGATCTGGCCCGACGCGAAAGCGAGTGCTGCTCGTTCTTCACGTTCGAGTTCGAATCGGCTGGCGACGATTTGGTGATGCACATCGCGGTTCCACCGGAGCATGTCGAGGTACTCGACGCGCTTGAAGCGCGGGCAACCGCGAGCTGACCAATCCTCGCGAGCGTGCGCGTCTGCACGTCGACACGCCGCGAATCGGCGGCAGTTTGCGCACGCTCGTCGTTGAATGAGCCATGGCCGACATCATCTCGGTGCGGGTCAAACCGGGCAGCAGGAAAGGTCCGCTCGTCGACATCGGCGCGGATGGTGAGTTGACGATCCACGTCCGAGAGCCGGCGATCGAAGGTAAGGCGAACGATGCCGTCGTCAAGCTGCTTGCCGCACATCTAGGCGTGCCGCGCCGGCGGCTGGAGTTGATATCTGGTGCGACATCGCGCGTCAAGCGGTTTCGAATTGTGCATTGACCGCACGGTCGCGGCTCACGAGCGCGCGCAAAATGTACGCAACTACCGGCGTGTTGGTGTGCAAACACGCACACCCGCGGTAGTAGGAGTCGGAGTCTAGGCGACGCCGAGGTAGGCCGCGCGAATGCTGTCGTCGGCCAACAACTCTCGCGCGTTGCCCTCCCTGGTGATTTCACCAGTTTCCAGGATGTAGGCCCGATCGGACCGCGTCAGCGCCTGCTGTGCGTTCTGCTCGACCAGCAGCACGGTGGTGCCTTGCGAATTGATCTCGGCGATGATCTTGAAGATCTGCGATATCACCATCGGCGCGAGGCCCATCGACGGCTCGTCGAGCAGCAGTACTTTCGGACGGGCCATCAACGCGCGGCCGATGGCCAGCATCTGTTGCTCACCACCGGACAGTGTGCCGCCCACTTGATTCTTGCGTTCGGCCAGCCGCGGGAACGTCTCGAGCACCCAGTCCAGGCGCTCGTTGTGCTCGGCCTTGGATGCGAATTTGCGTCCGTAGCAACCCATTTCCAGGTTCTCGGTGACCGTCATGCCGGGGAACACGCCGCGTCCCTCGGGCGCCTGGATCAGGCCGTCGGTCACCCGCTTATGTGCTTTGACGCCGGTGATCTCTTGACCGTCGAACCACACTGAGCCCGACGTCAACGGGCGCAGGCCCGAAATCGCGCGCATCATCGTGGTTTTGCCGGCTCCGTTGGCGCCGAGCATTGTCACCAGCTCGCCTTCGTGCACCACCAGCGACACTCCGTGCAGCGCCTTGATGCGGCCGTAATGCACGACCACATCGCGAGCCTCGAGCAGGATCGGCCGGTCGTCACTTGACGTCATCGTCGGGCACCCCCAGGTAGGCGGCGATGACCTTCGGGTCCTCGCGGATCTCGGCTGGCAGACCGTCAGCGATCTTGCGGCCGAACTCCAGCACCACGATACGATCGGTGACCCCCATCACCACCCGCATGTCGTGCTCAATGAGCAACACGGTATAGCCGTCTTCGCGGATCTTGCGGATCAGGTCCATCAGCGCGGCCTTTTCGCGGGGGTTGAACCCGGCCGCCGGCTCGTCCAGACACAGCAGCTTCGGCTCGGTGGCCAGCGCACGGGCGATCTCCAGACGCCGCTGGTCACCGTAGGGCAGGTTCTTGGCCTTTTCCTCGCCGCGGTGCGCGATGCCGACGAAATGCAGCAGCGCCGCGGCCCGCTCGATCGCCGTCTTCTCCTCCCGGCGATGGCGTGGCGTGCGCACCAGCGCACCCGGCACGGACGTGTGGTGCCGCGCGTCGGTGGCGACGACGACGTTCTCCAGGGCCGTCATCTCGCCCCACAGCCGGATGTTCTGGAAGGTTCGGGCGATGCCCTTGCGGGTGATCTGGTGGCGTTTGATCCGGCCCAGCGGCGCCCCGTCGAAGATCACCGTGCCCGAACTCGGCCGGTAGACGCCCGTGATCGCGTTGAAGCAGGTGGTCTTGCCCGCGCCGTTGGGTCCGATCAGGCCGAGGATCTCGCCGCGGCGGATGCTGAACGTAACCGAATCCAGCGCCACGAGCCCGCCGAACTTGACGGTCAAATCCTTTGTCTCCAAAAGCGTTTCGCCCTCGGCGGCGTGGATCTCCCGGTGTACGCCTGCCAGGTCCTCGATCGTCATCTGGCCGGCTCCTTCTCCACTGGCGGAGTTCGCAACCAGTCGCGCGCAGCTTTGCTGTACGCCAACAGTTGCGCGCGAGCGGGGAACAGACCCTCGGGACGGAAGATCATCATGACCACTAGGGCGAGGCCGAAGAACAGGTACTTCAGGTCGCCCATGTTGATACCCAGGAAGTGCACACCGAGCAGTCGGTTGGGCAGGTAGACGATGACGAACGCGCCGAAGATCACGCCCAGCTTGTTGCCCTGCCCGCCGAGCACCACCGCGCACAGGAACAACATCGAGTTGATGATGTTGAAGCTCGGTGGCGCGACGTACTGCACCTGGCCCGCGTACAGCGCGCCGGACAACCCACCGATGGCCGCCCCGATCACGAACGCCCACAGCTTGAACCGGAAGGTGTTCACGCCCATCACTTCCGCGGCGTCCTCGTCCTCGCGGATGGCGACCCACGCGCGGCACACCCGACTTCGTTCAAGGTTGCCGACCAGCAGCAGGATGGCGACAATCAGCACGAGGCCGAGCCAGAACCACCAAGTGCCGTAATTGGCGTGCCCCGACGAATTCCCGTTGGAGAACACACCTTCTGGAAGTTTCTCGCTCTCCCCCAACCGCGGGAACGCCACCTGGCTCAGCCCCCGCGGACCGTTCGTGATGTCGGAGAGATTGTCGGCCATCAGTCGGATGATCTCGCCGAATCCCAGCGTGACGATCGCCAGATAGTCACCGCGCAGACGTAATGTCGGGATGCCGAGGATCAGGCCCGCCAGTGCGGTCATGGCCATCGCCAGCGGCACACACGACAACCACGCCCATGGCGCACTGAACATCCCGGTGGGGCTGAGCCGGTTCCACGGGCTGTTGGGGCTGGTGAGCAGCGCGACGGTGTATGCGCCGACGGCGTAGAAGCCGACGTAACCCAGGTCCAGCAAGCCGGCCTGGCCGACCACCACGTTCAGCCCGATCGCGATGATCGCGACCATGGCGAACTGGGCCATGGTGCCGCCGAAGCTGATCCCGGGGGTGTCCAGGAACGGCGGCGTGTACAGCGGCAGCAGCGCGAGCGCCCCGAACAGCAGGATGCCAAAGGCCCACTTCTGCACCCGCGATAGGCCGTCCCACCACTCCCGCAGACGGTCGCCCGGCGCGAGAACCTTGTCCGTCACGCTCATGCCCGTGCCTTCCCGAGGCTTTCACCGAGTATCCCGGTCGGCCGGAACAGCAGCACGAGAACGAGCAGTACGAATGCCACCACGTCGCGCCATTGGGTGCCGAACACGGCCTGCCCGTAGTTCTCCATGATGCCCAGCAGCAGCCCACCGAGCAGGGCGCCGCGCAGATTGCCGATGCCGCCGAGCACCGCA
>DASRJA010000407.1:0-2378 GCA_035649695.1 Mycobacterium sp.
CACCACCACAAGCCGTCCATCGGCGTAGGCCACACCGACGTCGCTCCGTCGCCCTGGAAGCTCGGGCAGGCTCGTCCAGGTGTCCGCGGCCGGGTCATACGTCTCGACCGTCGCCAGGTCGGAGGTCCCGTCCGTCCCGCCGAGGACATACACCAGCTTGCCGTCTGACGCCGCGCCCGACATCTGTCGCGGGGTGGGGAGGGGGGCGCCGAGCTTCCACGAGGTGCCGTCGAAGATTTCGGTGGTGTTCAGCAGCTTGCCGGTGGCGTCCACACCGCCGGTGACAATGATGCGGTCGCCGACCACGGCGGCCGCAGCCGCCGCCCGCGGCTGCATCAGGGGTGGCAGCTCCGTCCAGCGGCTGTTGACAACCCGCCAAACCCGGTCTGTCGCAACCTTCGAATTGGCGCCTTCGGTGCGCCAGCCGCCGAGCACGGTTGGGGTGTCCTGCCAAGTCACCGACATCGCGCGCTGCACAGGAACGGGGAGGGCGTCGCCACTCTTCCAGCTGTCAATGGCAGGGTCGTAGCCCTCGTGCGCTCCGCTGACGCGGTTGGCCGCCCCCATCCCGCCGAAGATCCAGATGGTGCCGTCGGCCTCGGTGGCCGCCGCCCCGTAGCCGGCTGCGGGCGCATCCGCGATCGGCCGCCAAGCAGGCGGCGCTTCCGCTTCGGTGGTTGGTTGAGGTGGGGGACCCCCACCATCGCCGGTGTCGCGCGATGACGTGACGATGAAGACACCGCCGATCACCAACAGCAGCACTGCCAGAGCGGCGGCGGAGGCGATCAGGATTCTGTTGCGATTCCGCTTTGGCGGAGGGGCGGTGGGCACGGGACCGGGCTTGACGGGTTGCCACGGCAGGCTTGTCTGGCTGATCGACGCGGTGTGCGCGAACATGTTCGGATCCGGCCGGGGCGTTGCCGCTGTTGGTGGCCCCGGTGCGATGGAAGCAGGTTCAGACGACTCGGCCGGACTGTCAGACCCCGACAGCGGTAGCGCTTGCGTGCCCCCCGTGTGCTCGGGTTGACCGCCGGGCTCGCTGAGCGCCATCGGCTCCGCCGTCAACCCGTTGTGGCGCTGCGCCAACTGCAATTCGCGGCCGAACTCCGCTGCCGATGCCTGCCGTTTGCCTGGCTCCTGCGACATCGCCTTCTCGATCGCAGCGCACACATCTGCGGGGATTCCGTGCGGACGTAGATCCGGCACGGGCGTCGAGGTGATGCGCAGATAGTGCGCGATGAGATCCTCGTCGGTTTTGCGCTCGTGCGGCGGGGCCCCGGCGATCAGCGCGTAAAACGTGGCGCCGAGGGAATACACGTCGGCCGCGACGGTCGGCGGATTGCCGGCGAGCACTTCGGGCGCGGTGTAAGACAGGGTGCCGGTGAAGAATCCCGTCACCGTTTTGTAGCCACCCGCGATGCGCGCGGTCCCGAAGTCGCTCAGTTGGGGTTCGCCGTAATCGTTGAAAAGGACATTCGCGGGCTTGATATCGCGGTGCAGCGTGCCTGTCCGATGCGCGGTTTCCAGCGCTCCGCACAACTTCACTCCGATGTGCAATGCCTCGGGCCACGCGATCCGACCCTCCCGGCGTAGTCGCTCCGCGAGGGAACCCACTGCGTGGTACGACATCACGATGAATGGCCGGCCACTTTCGATCACGCCGACCTGCAGGATGTTCACGATGTTCGGGTGGCCGGAAAGCGCACCCATTGCGTAGCCCTCACGCAGAAAACGTTCCCGGTCACCTTCGTCGAGATCCGACGCAAGCACCTTGATGGCGACGTTTCGCGCGAGAGACTTCTGGTAGCAGCGGTAGACAACCCCGCCGCCGCCGCGGCCCACCTCGACGGCCTCCTCGAAGCCGGCGGCCGCCAGCTCAGACGCTATCCCGCCCGCCATAGTGCCAATCGTCCTCCGTAAATCGGACACTTTGCTCCTAAGGTACCGAGCAAAGGCACCACAAGCGGGGGATTTGCACTTCGTTGCCGGGTCAGCAGCTCTTCGAAGCCCTCACCGGCGGCGGGACCGTATTTATTACGAGTTTTCCCACTCGACTTCGTCGGGCGTTTTGTCCGTCCGCAGTCCGCGCCAACTCGGCTGACGCAGGCGGCCGTCCGATGTGCGTTCGCTGTAGCGCACCTCGCCGACGAGTTCCGGCCGGACGAACGTCACGCCCTTGGCGTCCTGGGTGGGAAGCCTTGTGTTGAACGGTGATTCGTCGGTATGCAGAGGCTTGAGGATCCCCTTGAGCTTGGTGAGCTCCTTCTCGGTGAAACCCGTGCCGACGCGACCCGCGAAATGCAGTCCCCCGTCCTCGGGTATGCCGAGCACCAAGGCACCGATGCCGCTGGACCGGCCACCCTCGCCTTGCCGCCAGC
>DASRJA010000408.1:0-9025 GCA_035649695.1 Mycobacterium sp.
TACACGGCCGCCAGGATCATCGCCAGGCTGGTCAACGAGCACCAGTGGCGGGTCGGCGTCGTCGCGCAGTCACATGCAGTGGTGGAGAACCTGTTTCGCGATCTGATCGCGGCCGGCGTCGACCCCGCGCGGATCGGCAAGAAGGATTCGCCGGCGGATGCGGCATGGAAGCACATCGACAAGGACGACTACGCGGCGTTCATCGCCACCCACGGCGGCTGCGTAATCGGCGGCACCGCATGGGATTTCGCGAACGACACCCGGGTTGACGCGGGCAGCCTCGATCTGTTGGTCATCGAGGAGGCCGGCCAGTTCTGCCTCGCGAACACCATCGCCGTGGCGCGCGCCGCGAACAACCTCATGCTGCTCGGCGACCCTCAGCAGCTGCCGCAGGTCAGCCAGGGCCATCATCCAGAACCGGTCGACGCGTCGGCTCTGGGCTGGCTTGTCGACGGCCGCCGGACGCTGCCCGAAGAGTTCGGCTACTTCCTCGACCGGTCCTACCGGATGCATCCGGCAGTGTGCGAAGCCGTGTCGAGGCTGTCCTACGAGGGCCGGCTGCACTCCGAGGAAGGCCGAACCGCAGCACGCAGGCTGGACGGGTACGAGCCGGGCGTGCGGGTGCTGACGGTCGATCACGACGGCAACTCGACCAGCAGCCCGGAGGAAGCGACAGCGATCGTGGCCGAGGCGCAGCGCCTGCTCGGTTCACAGTGGACCGACGAGAACGGCACGCGGTCCCTCGGACAAGACGATGTGCTCGTGGTCGCGCCCTACAACGCCCAGGTGCTGCTGCTGCAGGACTATTTCGAAGCCGCCGGGCTGCCCGACATCGCCGTCGGGACCGTCGACAAGTTCCAGGGCCGGCAGGCCCCGGTGGTGTTTGTGTCGATGACGGCATCATCAATCGATGACGTTCCGCGCGGCATTTCGTTCCTGCTGAACAGGAATCGTCTCAACGTCGCGGTCAGCCGCGCCAAGTATCTGAGCGTCATCGTCCGCTCGGAGGCGCTGACCGAATACCTGCCGGCCACTCCGGACCGGCTCGTGGAGCTGGGCGCGTTCTTGTCGCTGGCGCCGTGTGATACACCGTCGGAATGAGCCTGACCGACACGCTGGCCGGGATCGTGGGTGCCGCGCACGTCGTCACCGATCCCGATGTGCTGGACGGCCGCAGCATCGACCACACCGGCCGCTATCGCGGGCACGCCAGCGCGCTGGTGCGGCCGGGGTCGGCTGACGAAGTCGCGGCCGTGCTGCGCGCCTGCCGCGACGCAGGCTCATTCGTCACCGTGCAGGGCGGGCGGACCTCGTTGGTGGCAGGGACAGTGCCCGAGCACGACGACGTGCTGTTGTCGACCGAGCGGCTACACGACGTCGGCGAGGTCGACGTGATCGAGCGGCGACTATCGGTGGGCGCGGGCGTGACCCTCGGCGAGGTGCAGCGGGCGGCGGTCAAGGCCGGTTTGGTGTTCGGCGTCGATCTGGCCGCGCGTGATTCGGCGACCGTCGGCGGGATGGCATCGACGAACGCCGGCGGACTGCGCACGGTTCGATACGGGAACATGGGCGAGCAGGTGATCGGCCTCGACGTCGCGCTGCCCGACGGGTCAGTCGTGCACCGGCACAGTCAGGTTCGGCGCGACAACACCGGATACGACCTGGCCGCGCTGTTCATTGGCGCCGAGGGCACGCTGGGCGTGATCACCGCGCTGGATCTGCGGCTGCACCCGACCCCGACGCACCGAGTCACCGCGATCTGCGGGTTCGACGACCTCGACGCACTGGTCGAAACCGGGCGCGTGTTCAGGGACATGGACGGCATCGCGGCGTTGGAGTTGATCGACGCACGCGCCAGCGCGCTGACCGCGGAGCATGTCGGGGTGGCCGCGCCCGTCGACGGCGCATGGCAGCTGCTCATCGAATTGGCCAGTGACACAGACCAAACCGAACAGCTGGCCGATGCACTCGAGGCTGCGCGCATGTCGGATGAGCCCGCGGTCGGCGTCGACGTCTCCGCGCAGCAGCGACTCTGGCAGGTCCGCGAATCGGTCGCCGAAGTGCTGGGTGTGTACGGACCGCCGCTGAAATTCGATGTATCCCTGCCATTGTCGGCGATCGCCGGGTTCGCATCGGAATCCGCCGAGCTGGTGGCAAAGCATGCCCCCGACGCGATCCCGGTGCTGTTCGGTCACATCGGCGAAGGCAACCTGCACCTCAACGTGGTGCGGTGCGGGCCCGACGCGGAGCGCGAACTGTACGCGCCCATGATGGAGCTGATCGCCCGCAGCAGCGGCAACGTCAGCTCCGAACACGGCGTCGGCACGCGCAAGCGTGACTACGTGTCGATGTCGCGCACACAGCCCGATATCGCGGCGATGCGCGCGGTCAAGGCCGCGTTCGATCCGTCCGGATACCTCAACCCCGCAGTGCTGTTCGGCTAGTCGCGGCCTGGCATCGAGTGTCTGCCGGACCTCGACGCATCGTCGGGGTCGTCGCGGGAGTGCCTGCCGTTGGCCTCGAACCAGAACGGGCGCCTCTGCGGCTCGTTTTCGGTTCGATGGTGCCGCGCAGAGCGCTCATGGCGTGACGGCCTCCGCTGTTCTGGCGCCGGCGGGGGCATTGGCTGAAAGCGTTGTTCCTCATCGACGTGAAACCCGTTGTGCGCGAATCCGATTGGCTCAGCCTTCGGTTTGAGGGGCGGAATGTCGCTCATCAACTCGTCGAGAATACCTCGCCAAGGCTCGTGCTGTGTCTCTGCTGGCGGCTCCGGCGCGGGCGGCTCGGCTGGCGGTTGCTCGGGCTCCTCGTCGAGCAGTGAGTGCCACGACTCCACCGGATCCGAGTGCCAAGCCTCGGCCGGCGCGTGCAGCAGATGCTCGGCGCGCGACTGCATCGGCTCGGTCACGGTGTCGTCGGCTGGCTCGACAGGCTCGACAGACGCGGCCGGCTCGGCCGGTGTCGCGGGCTCGACCTGTGTCGCCGGTTCGGGGTCGTCGTCCCACGACACCACGTACTCGACGTACTCGTCATCGTCGACGAACGTCTCATCGCCGCCGTATTCCACCGCGTAGCGGGCGTTGCGGTCCGCCGCGTTCAAGTCGTCGTCCTCGCTGAGCCGCTTCGGATTGCCGAAGCCGAGCAGGAACATCGCGGCGACAACACCGAACAACGCGAAAAACGCGGGTAACAGCAGCGACTCCGACATCGCCGCGGCGAACGGTTCGTGCAGCCATGCGGGCAACTGCGTCACCGAACCTTCGCGCTGCGCCTGCATCGGCATGGGCGGCATCTCCGAGCTGATCCGCCACGTCATGAACGCCGCCATGCCGGCGCTGCCGACCACCGCGCCCACCTGCCGGGTGGTGTTGTAGACGCCGGAACCGGCGCCGGCCAGTCTCCCCGGCAGGTTTCGGGTGGCCGTGGCGGCCAGCGGCGACCAGATGAACGCCATGCCGACGCCCATCCCGGTCAATGGCAAGACCAGCCGCCAGATCGGCGTCGTCGGGGTCATCTCGATGGACAGCCAGGTCAACGCGACCGCCAGGACGGAGAAGCCGAAGCCGATCACCGGGCGCGGATGCGATCGGTCGACGATCCTGCCGACGAAGGGGGCCAACACGCCCGTCGCGATCGCCATCGGTGCGGTCAGCAGCGCGGCACGTGTCGGCGAAAGCCCGCACACCGCTTGCGCGTAGAACATGACCGGCAGGATCATCCCGGTCACGACGAAGCCGATGGTCGCGATGCCGAGGTTGGACAGTGAGAAGTCGCGATCGCGGAAGATGACCAACGGGATCAGCGGATCGTTGCGGTTGACCGACTGCCAGATCACGAACGCGGCCATGAAGCCGATGCCGCCCGCGAGGGTGCCCCAAATCCACGGCGCCCAATGGTGCGACTGACCTTCCTGCAGCGCGAACACGATCATGAACATGCCAACGCCGGAGAGCACCACACCGATTAGGTCGAATCGCTGTGTGGACGTCGGCAGCGTCGGGATCAGCCACACGGCCAGCGCCAGCCCGATGATGCCGATAGGAACGTTGACGAAGAAGATCCACTGCCACCCGAGGTGGTCAACCAGCACGCCGCCGGCGAGCGGTCCGACCAGGGTTGCGACCCCCGCCGTGGCGCCCCACACGCTCATCGCCACGCCGCGGCGGTCGGCCGGGAAGATCCGCGTGATGGTCGACAGCGTCTGCGGCGTCAGCAAGGCCGCGCCGATGCCCTGCACGACGCGCGCCGCAACCAGCATCCCGATGCTGCCGGCCAGGCCGCACCACAGCGACGCGGCGGTGAACACCGTCAAGCCCAACAGATACAGGTTCTTCGGCCCGAACCGATCGCCGAGGCGGCCGGCGACCAGCAGCGGCACTGCATACGCGAGTAGGTAGGCACTGGTCACCCAGATGACGGAGTCGTAGCTCGCGCCGAGCTTGTCCATGATCGACGGGTTGGCGACCGCGACGATGGTCGCGTCGACCAGGATCATGAAGAAGCCGACAAGCATCGCCCACAACGCGTTCCAGGGGTTGGTGGCGTCAGCTTTCGGCCGCGCTCCCCCTCGAGCGCGGCCATCTTGCCGGGTAGTCAGCGTTTGGTACATCTCTGGTCGACCAGGTAAACAACGATTCAGCCGACGGTACGGTCCTAGGAATGCCCCGACAAGTCCGGGGACAACCAGTGCGAAACGTCAGGCTGCTTCGGCGACGGCGTCGCCGGTGACGTCGTCCTTGGTTTCGGTAGCCGGCACGCCGACCGCCAGTAATGCCAGCAGTGCGATCACCATGCCGACCGTCATCACCAAGGCTAACGCGATCTCGTTGTTGCCGAGCACGCCGACCAACGGCGCCACCGCGGCACCCAAGCCGAACTGCGCCGCACCAAGCAACGCCGCCGCCGTGCCCGCAGCGTCGGGATGCCGGGACAACGCCACGGCTGGGGCGTTGGGAATGACCAGGCCCATCGCGGCCAGGATCGCCCAGACCGGCACCACGAAGCCCGCTAGCCCGCCGACGTGTTCATAGGACAGGCCGACAAAGACCACACCCGCGACGACGGCCGCTACCAGCGCCCACAGCACGATCGTCTGCGGTGAGAACCGTCGCAGCAGCACCACGTTGAACTGGGTCGCACCGATCAGCGCGACGGCGCCGGCGCCGAACACCAGCGCGAAGGCCTGCTGGTCCAAGCCGTAGTGGCCCTGCAGCACGAACGACGCCCCCGCGATGTAGGCGAACAGGCCCGACATGCCGAGCGCGGCCACCAGCACCAAGATGACGAACCGCGCGTCGCGCAGCAGCTCGACGTAGGTCGCGGCGATGCTGCGCACCTTCAGCGGCCGCCGATGCGACGCAGGCAGGGTTTCCGGCAGCGCCAGGGTCGCCAGAAGAAGCAGGCCACCCGCCAACACGACCAGCGCGGCGAACACCCAGTGCCACGACGCTTTCAACAGCACCGCGGCACCCAACGAGGGAGCGATCACCGGCGCGACGCCGAGCACCAGCATCAGCCGCGACATCACGGTGGCGGCCACGGACTCGGCGTACAGGTCACCCACCACTGCGATGGCGACGACCATCGCCGCGGCGGCGCCCATGCCCTGCAGCCCGCGCGCCACGCCCAGCATGGCGATGTTCGGCGCGAACAGGCACAACATCGACGCCAGCATGTGCAGCACGATGCCGGCCATCATCGGCCTGCGGCGGCCCAGCGAGTCCGAGAGTGGCCCGACGATCAGCTGGCCGAGGGCCAATCCGGCGAGGGTGCCGGTCAGCGTGAGTTGCGCGACCGACGAGGACACCGACAGGTCGTCGGCGATTTTGGGCAGCGCAGGCAGATACATGTCGATCGTGAGTGGGCCCAGCGCGACAAGGGCGCCGAGGACCGCGATCATGCGGACGCGGCTCGGCGGCTTCGACACCCCGTCCGGGGTAGAGATTTCGGCCCTGGTCACGTCCACGTCGGTCGATGCTGCCATGGAAGTGGTTAGCGCCGCTTCTCAATAATTTGTTCCCTGCCTCACAGACAGTGACCCCTATCACCGCCGGGCACCCGCGGGCCGCCGTCGTTCGTTAACAACGCGTTAGCCTGAAGGCAGTCGCTGACGAGGGGAACCGCATATGAGCGCTCGGTCGAACACCAAGAGCCAGTTGCCGGCTACCACCGACGAGAGTCCTGGCGCCGCAGCCAAGGTGCTGTCGCAGATCCTCGAACGCGGCACCCGCGTGCAGGGGCCAGCGATCAAGGCCTACGTCGACCGGCTGCGTCAGCAGAATCCCGACGCGACACCGGCCGACATCGCAAAGAAGCTGGAGAAGCACTACCTGGCCGCCGTGGTGGCCAGCGGCGCCGCGGTGGGATCCGCCGCCGCGTTCCCCGGCATCGGCACGCTGACGGCGCTGTCGGCCGTCGCCGGCGAGACGATGGTGTTCCTGGAGGCCACAGCGGTTTACGTGCTCTCGCTCGCCGAGGTGTACGGCATTCCTGCCGACCACCGCGAGCGTCGTCGCGCTTTGGTGCTGGCCGTCCTGGTCGGCGAGGACAGTAAGCGCGCGGTGGCGGACCTGCTCGGACCCGGACGAACCAGCGGTGCTTGGATCAGTGACGGCGCGGCAACGTTGCCGCTGCCGGCGGTCTCGCAGTTGAATTCCCGGCTGCTGCGCTATTTCGTCAAGCGCTACACGCTCAAGCGTGGGGCGATCGCGTTCGGCAAGTTGCTGCCAGTCGGCATTGGCGCGGTCGTCGGCGGGGTGGGGAACCGGATGATGGGTAAAAAGATGGTCGCCAACGCGCGCGCGGCGTTCGGCAATCCGCCGCCGCGGTGGCCGGCCTCGCTGCACGTGCTGCCCGCCCCTAGCGAGCGGTGAGGATAACTGCCGTTCGCATGGTTTGGCCGACGGCCGAAGCGTTAGCCTTTAGGCGGCGGATAAGTGGGTGACCGCGGACCGCAGGAATATGGGTGGCGAGCGTCTGAAAAGCCGCTTGCCTGAAGCGAAGAATCGAGGCGAGTAGCTGCCGTGAGCTCACCATCACCATTCGGACAGAACGAGTGGTTGGTCGAGGAGATGTATCGCAAATTTCGCGAGGATCCCTCGTCGGTAGACCCGAGTTGGCACGAATTTTTAGTCGACTACTCACCCGAGCCAACCACCGAAGCGCAATCCACTACAGGCAACGGGCACCCGGCTCAGGTCGCCGCCCCGGTCGCCCCGCCGGAACCGGCGCCTGCACCCGCACCGAAGGCGGAGACTGCCCCCGCTAAGGCACCCGAGCCGCAGAAGGCGGCGGAACCGGAGAAGGCGCCCGCCAAGCCGAAAGCCCCTGCCGCGCCGGCACCCGCAGAAGGCGACGAACTGCAGGTGCTGCGTGGTGCTGCGGCCGCGGTCGTGAAGAACATGTCCTCGTCACTCGAGGTACCGACGGCGACCAGCGTGCGGGCCATCCCGGCGAAGCTGATGATCGACAACCGAGTCGTCATCAACAATCACCTCAAGCGCACCCGCGGCGGCAAGATCTCCTTCACGCACCTGATCGGGTACGCATTGGTGCAGGCGGTCAAGAAGTTCCCGAACATGAACCGCCACTTCGCCGAAATCGACGGCAAGCCGAACGCGGTCACGCCGGAGCATGTCAACCTCGGGCTCGCAATCGACCTGCAGGGCAAGGACGGCAACCGCCAACTCGTGGTCGCAGCCATCAAGGGTTGCGAGACAATGACTTTCGGCCAGTTCATCGCCGGCTACGAGGACATCGTCCGGCGGGCCCGTGACGGCAAGCTGACGGCCGAGGACTTTTCCGGCGTGACGATCTCCCTCACCAACCCGGGCACGATCGGCACCGTGCACTCGGTCCCGCGGCTGATGCGAGGTCAGGGCGCGATCCTCGGCGTCGGTGCGATGGAGTACCCGGCCGAGTTCCAGGGCGCCAGTGAGGAACGCATCTCCGAGTTGGGCGTCGGCAAGCTGGTCACGTTCACCTCCACCTACGACCACCGCATCATCCAGGGCGCGGAATCGGGCGACTTCCTGCGCACGATCCACGAATTGCTGCTGTCCGACGACTTCTTCGACGAGATCTTCCGCGAGCTGGGCATCCCGTACGAGCCTGTGCGCTGGCGCACCGACAACCCCGACTCGATCGAGGACAAGAACGGCCGCGTCCTCGAGCTGATCGCGGCGTACCGCAACCGCGGCCATCTGATGGCCGACATCGACCCGCTGCGGCTGGACAAGACCCGGTTCCGCAGCCACCCCGACCTCGATGTGAACACGCACGGCCTGACGCTGTGGGACCTCGATCGCGAGTTCAAGGTCAACGGCTTCGCCGGCGCCGAGCACAAGAAGCTGCGCGACGTGCTGGGTCTGCTGCGCGACGCGTACTGCCGCCACGTCGGCGTCGAATACACGCACATCCTCGAACCCGAACAGCAGAAGTGGTTGCAGGAGCGGATCGAGGTCAAGCACGACAAGCCGACGGTCGCACAGCAAAAGTACATCCTGTCCAAGATGAATGCTGCCGAGGCGTTCGAGACGTTCCTTCAGACGAAATACGTTGGGCAGAAGCGGTTCTCGCTTGAGGGTGCGGAGACCGTCATCCCCATGATGGACGCCGCGATCGACCAGGCCGCCGAGCACGCGCTCGACGAGGTCGTGATCGGCATGCCCCACCGCGGGCGGCTCAACGTGCTGGCCAACATCGTTGGCAAGCCGTACTCGCAGATCTTCAGCGAGTTCGAGGGCAACTTGAACCCGTCGCAGGCGCACGGCTCCGGCGACGTGAAGTACCACTTGGGCGCGACGGGCAACTACATCCAGATGTTCGGCGACAACGACATACAGGTGTCGCTGGTCGCCAACCCGTCGCACCTGGAGGCCGTCGACCCGGTACTGGAGGGTCTGGTCCGCGCCAAGCAGGACCTGCTGGACAAGGGCGATGGCCCGGACGGCTTCTCCGTCGTTCCGATGATGCTGCACGGCGACGCCGCGTTCGCCGGCCAGGGCGTGGTGGCCGAGACGCTGAA
>DASRJA010000409.1:0-2817 GCA_035649695.1 Mycobacterium sp.
GCGGTGCGGCGAGCGTATAGGCACCGCCGAGTAAGGCGCCCCGCCTTCACGGGCTGCTTACCCATCACCGGGCAACGTCACCGCCGAACCCTGTCTGCGGAGGGAGTCCTGAAGCTATGTCCGAATACCTCTCTGGCGTAATCATTTTCATGCTAGTGTTCTCGCCGCTGTTCATACCGATAGCTGTCACCATCATCGATGCTGTGCGCCGCTGGTCGAGCTTGGCTGCCCACTCCTCCCGAACGCATCGAAGTAGGTCGTCTGATGACCTTCCGCCGAAGCCCGCTGCGACCGCCGGCGCCGGGACGGACCCGGTGTCAATCGGATACCTAGCACGGCCAGTTCCTGAGCCCTCCTAAGTCACCACCGACCAAGACGAGGAGAAACTGAATAGTGGATCAGCCCATCACTGCGTCGCCCGTTGAGCTCACGGCAGCTATCCCGCCGGACCCGGCGGAAGAACTGCCTCCAGCGACGCGGCCGCCGGGCAGTGATCTGTATGACGTCATGAGCACGATGCGCGCGATGCGCCGACTCAGACCGGAGCCGGTGCCGCGTGAGCTGATCGAACGGCTGATCCAGGCTGCGTCGTGGGCGCCCAGCGGCGGCAACTCGCAAACCACTCGCTACATCGTGGTTGACGACCGAACCCAAATCGCACGAATTGCGCCGCTGTGGAGGCGAGTTCAAGGCTTTTACGTCACCGCGCAGGCCGACGCGTGTCCACCGACAATGTCACCGAAGCAGTGGCAGCGCACGTTGGGGGCGTCGCAGTATCTCGCCGACCACTTCGAAGACGTGCCCGCGCTGATCGTGGTGTGCTGTGATATGTCGTCGATAATGCACAGTTGGCTCGCCAATGCTGCGACGGTCGCACGTGCTTTCGGCAAGCTAGGTATCCGCCGAGGCGCGACGGGTGGGGCGAACTTCGGCAAGTTCGCACGCCTATCCACCGCCGCCAGCGTCTACCCAGCGGTTCAAAATTTGCTCCTGGCCGCCCGCCAGTCCGGCCTGGGTGCCAGTCTGACCACCTGGCATGCGATGTACGAGCGGGAACTCAAAGGCATACTCGGGATACCGCGCAATGTCCGCACATTCGCCGTCGTGCCAATTGGTTACCCCATCGGCCGATTCGGCCCGGTCAACCGCGCCCCTGTCGACCACGTCCTGCGCTGGAATCACTGGTAGCAGTGGCCAGATAGGGCATGCCGATAGACGGCACAACGCCTGTACGGCGGCGCATAGGCAGGGTGCACTGGACTCGTGAAGTCTCTGCTGTTGCCCCGCCGCGATATCGATTTCCTGCTATTTGAATGGCTCCGCGTCGACGAATTGACGAAGCGTGAACGGTTCGCCGACCACTCCACCGAGTCGTTCGGCGACGTGCTCGCCCTTTGCGAGCAATTGGCAGAGCAGTGCTTCGCGCCCCACAACAAGCTCGCAGACGTTCACGAACCCGTCTTCGACGGCACCAATGTCACCGTGCTTCCAGAGGTCAAGGATGCTTTCGGCGCCTTCTCCGCCACGGGCCTACTCGGGATGACCATGGACGAAAAGCACGGCGGAGCACAGTTTCCCGTCGTTGTCGCCACGGCAGCGTATCTGTGGCTTCAGGCCGCCAATTTCAGCACCATTAGTTACTCACTGCTGAGCTTGGCCAATGCGAATTTGCTTGCAAGTTTTGGAAGCGCTGAGCAAACCGAGACCTTCCTGTCGCCCATACTGTCCGGTCGGTACACCGGGACCATGTGCCTGTCTGAGCCGCACGCTGGCTCATCGCTGGCCGATATCACCACCCGCGCAGAACCCGAAGACTCCGGCGCCTACCGGCTGTTCGGTTCCAAGATGTGGATCTCCGGCGGCGATCATGACATCACCGAGAACATAGTGCATCTGGTGCTGGCCAAGCTGCCCGGCGCACCGGCCGGCACCAAAGGCATCTCGCTATTCATCGTGCCGAAGCACCTCGTAAACGCCGACGGCTCGATTGGCGAACGCAACGACGTCGTCACCGCAGGCCTCAACCACAAGATGGGCCAACACGGAATGACCAACGCGCTGCTGAACTTCGGCGATGGTGCATTCCGCCCAGGCGGCCGCGCCGGGGCAGTCGGCTACCTTGTGGGTCAGCCACACCACGGACTCGCATACATGTTCCACATGATGAACGAAGCACGGCTGATGGCGGGTGCGGCGGCGACAGCACTGGGATACACCGCTCACCTGAAGTCGTTGGAGTACGCCAGAACCCGGACACAGGGCCGTCCGATCACATCCAAGGATCCCGCGACCCCACCCGTACCAATCATCGAGCATCCCGACGTCAAACGGATGCTCTTAGCCCAGAAGTCCTACGTCGAGGGCGCGCTCGCGTTGGTGCTGTACTGTTCCCGCCTAGTCGACATCGCGTCCAGTGCTGAGTCACGGGAGGAAGCCGAGTCGGCCACACTGCTGCTCGACCTGCTGACCCCTGTCGCCAAAAGCTGGCCGTCGCAATGGTGTCTGGAAGCCAACGACTTGGCGATCCAACTCCACGGTGGGTACGGCTACAGCCGCGAATACGACGTCGAGCAGCACTATCGGGACAACCGGATCAACGCCATTCACGAAGGCACCCACGGGATCCAGAGCCTCGACTTGCTGGGACGCAAGGTACGTCAGCGCGACGGCGCCGGTCTTCGGCTGCTGGCTGGCGAAATAGGCCGCACGATCGCGGAAGCCGATCTGCTCGGTGGGGAACCTGAACAGCTAGCGAGGCAACTGGATTGGGCATGGCGGCGGCTGTCCGACACCACGGCGACTCTGTTGCGTTGCGAT
>DASRJA010000410.1:0-2052 GCA_035649695.1 Mycobacterium sp.
GACGTGGTCGATGTCGGTCGGCGTCAGACCGGCGAGTTTGATGGCGCGAAGGATGGCCTCGCCTGCGATCTGACCGCTCGGGTCCGGCTCGACGGCGTCGTAGGTGTCAGACGTCATGGCCGCCCCCATCACCCGCGCCAGGATCGACGCGCCGCGCGCCTTCGCGTGCTCCTCGGTCTCGATGAGCAGCAGCGCACCGCCTTCACCGAACACCATGCCGTCGCGATCCTTGTCGAACGGGCGACAGGCGCCGGGCGGGTCGTCGTTGTTCGTCGACAACATCCCCAACTGCCAGAAGGAGGCGACGGGTACCGCCTCGATGTGCGTTTCGACGCCGCCGCAGATCGCGATGTCGGCCTCACCGAGCACGATTTGCCGCCACGCCTCCGCGACGGCCGCGGCGCCCGAGGCGTCGGCCATGATCGGCGACATGATCCCCGCCTTGGCCTGACGATCCAGCCCCACCGCCGCGGCGGGCGCATTGGGCATGTACATCTGCACTGCGAGCGGGGACACCGCGCGCAGGCCCTTCTCCCGCCACGCGTCGTACTGGACGGGGATTTCCTCGGTGCTGCCCAGCGCCAGGCCGATCGAGATCATCAGCCGCCTGGTGTCGACGTCGGGTGTTCCGGCGTTCTCCCACAGCCGCCGCCCCAGCACCAGGGACATCTTCTGCATGAACGCAAGCCTGCGCAGCTCGACGCGGCTCAGGTGTTCGTCAAAACTTTCCTGAAGTGGCGCACCGATCCGCACTGGCGATTTGAACTCTCCGACAAACGGCTTATCCAACACGCAGACGCCGCTCGCGCCCTCCAGCAGTAGCTGCCACGTCTTTTCCGCATCGGGCGCAAGCGAAGTCGTCGATGCAACCGCGGTGACAACGACGTCAGCGAATCCGTCGCCGGTTCTCAACGGTGCCATGCTGCCATTCCTTCACTTGCTAGCTGACCGTGTTGAGGTGCCTGCCACCACAGTAAGAGTCTTTCGGGAGTGCCGACAGCCTTTCCCGTGGCAAGAGCCACTAAACAACGGCTAAGCGATTAATCCAACCCCTGCATCAGTCGCATGTAGATCGGTCTTGGACAAGCATCGATGCGGCTCCTACCGTTACTGATAGACCACGACCACCCGCGGTTGTTAGGACACCATGACAGCAACGATGCCCGACACGTCTCGCCTGACTGGACAGATGCTCATCGCCGGCTCGCCCGTTCGCGGATCCGGCGCCCCGATCCACGGGTTCAATCCGAGCAAGGGGCAGGAACTCGAACCGGCCTACCCATACGGCGACCAGTCCCACGTCGACGCCGCGTGCGCCGCTGCCGCCGCGGCGTTCTCGGATTACCGGTCGACGACGTCCGAGCAGCGCGCCCAGTTCCTCGAGACCATCGCGGCCAACATCGAGTCCATCCGCGACGACATCGTCGCCCGCGCCGTCGCAGAATCCGGACTCCCAGAAGCCCGCATCACCGGTGAGGTTGGCCGCACGACCGGGCAGCTGCGCCTGTTTGCCGACGTGCTCCGCGAAGGCAGCTGGAATGGCGCCCGGATGGACCCTGCGCTCCCCGACCGGAAGCCATTGCCACGTCCTGATATTCGCCAGCGGTCCATCCCGCTCGGACCCGTTGCTGTTTTTGGTGCCAGCAACTTCCCGCTGGCCTTCTCCGTCGCCGGCGGCGACACCGCGTCGGCGCTGGCCGCTGGATGCCCCGTCGTCGTCAAGGCCCACGACGCCCACCCCGGCACGTCTGAACTTGTCGGCCGGGCCATCACCGAGGCCGTCGCCGATGCAGGCCTGCCTGCCGGCACCTTTTCTCTGCTGTTCGGGTCCGGGCCCGAGCTCGGCATCGCCCTCGTGACCGACCCGCGCATCAAGGCCGTCGGCTTCACCGGATCCCGCACCGCGGGAACAGCTCTCGTCGCCGCGGCAGCGGGCCGCCCCGAGCCCATTCCCGTCTACGCCGAGATGAGCTCGATCAACCCTGTGTTCCTCTTGGACGGCGCGCTGTCTGGGCGCGGCGCTGAGCTTGGCCGCGCATTCGTCGCGTCGCT
>DASRJA010000411.1:0-2753 GCA_035649695.1 Mycobacterium sp.
CAGCGAAGTGGTGGACCTGATCGAGGATTTCATCAGCACCACGGGTCAACCAACGGAAGCGGACGAGCGGGACCGCAGCAGCCGATAGCCGCCGTAAAGCAAGGCCGCTACAAGCAAATTCACGAAATATGCGGCGTCGGCACCGTGCCACGCCCGCGCGATCGGACCCTCGATCAGTGACGTGTGCATGAACGGGATCGCCGCGGCGTAGGAGAGCACGAACACGATCACCGCGGCCACCGCATCGCGGCGATCGGTCGGTTCCACGGCCGGGTCGATGGTCGCCCTGCCGCGAATGCGGAGCAGCCAATCGATGACCACGATCGAGACGAACGCGGGGATCCAGTAACTCACCAACAGCAGCACATCCTGGAAGCGGGTTGCGGTGTCGGCGGAGTTCATCCACAGGATGAGCGGAAAGGCAAGCAGCGTCACGATCACGGCAGAAACCGGCCGCCGCACCCGCACCCCGATCGTCTGCAGCGCAAGCGAGCCGCTGTAGTCGTTCATCACGCCCGAGCCGATCGAGGCCAGCGCGATGATCAGTAGGGCCAGCCCGCCCAGCAGACCGCCGCCCATCACCGAACGCACACCCTCTGCCGTCTGATCGGAGACCACCTCACCGGCCGCGACTCCGATGCCCTGAATGAAGATGTACGCCAACACAACTCCGGCGAAGGTGAACCCGAACACCCTTGCTCTCGACGAGTCGGCAGGCAGGTAGCGGCTGAAGTCGGCGGCATAGCTGGCCCACGACACCGCCAGGCTGAACGCGATCGTCACCTCGAGAACGAACGCGCCGACGAGGTCCGGGCCATTCACACTCGCCGGCGTGACGATCTCATGTCCCCCAACGAGTTTCACCGCGAACACCACGAACGTCACGAACAACACCACCGTCAGCACCGCCTGCATCCGGTGGATGACCTCGTAGCCGAAGAACCCCGCCGCACCCTGCACACCCAGCACGATCAGCACTGCGAGCCAGAACGGGATGCCGAGCAGCAGGGAAAGCGCTTGCCCACCGAACAGGCCGACCAGCGCGTCCCATGCGATCGTCCCCACCCATTGCAGAACGGCAGGCAAGACGACACCGCCGCCGAACGCCATCCGGGAGTTGGGCAACTGACCGGCGCCCGTGCGTGGGCCCCAGGTCGACAGATATCCGACGATGAGCGAGCCCAGTACAGTGCCGATCACCATCGCCAGCAGGCCGAGCCAGAAACCCAGCCCGAGCACGATGGCCAGCGCGCCGGTGAAGACGCCGGTCATGTTGACCTGCGGCGCGAACCACACCGTGAACAGCCGGGCGGGCGAGCCGTATCGCTGATCCTTCGGGATGGGCGCGATGCCGTGCGTCTCGACGGATAGATCTCCGGCGGCGGCGGGTCGGTGACCGGTGAAGGTCGGCTCGGTCAGTGCACTGGACGACATTCGTCCATTCGATCACGACGACGCTCACACAATGGAAGTGGAGTGGTTTGATGCTGCGGCTGGTCCTGCTGGGCGTCGGGGCGATGAATTCACCCCGGTACCGTCCCGCCGGGCTGCTGCTGACATGGCCCGGCCACCGGGTCATGCTCGACGGCGGAGGTGCCGCGGATCCTTGCCTGCCGCTTGACGCATGGCTCGTGTGCGACGACCGTGCGGAGCTGATGTCGCAGATCCGGAGACGGGCTCGTGAACTCAAGGTCCGGCCCGCCGTCGAGCCCTTCGATGCCGACGACGTGCAGCTGCGACCACTGCCGGTACGGCATACTTCGCACCCGACCGCCGGCTACCTGATCGAGACGCCGTCGCATCGTGCCGCCTGGGCGCCGGAGTTCTGGGAGTTCCCGGACTGGTCGGCCGACGCGGATCTGATGTTCGCCGACGCGGCGGGATGGAACCGGCCGATCCGGTTCGCCGGCGGCGTCGGCGGCCACGCCTGCGTGCGCGACGTCGCCGCCGCGGCCCGTCGCGCGGGTGTACGACGGCTGGTGTTCGCCCACATCGGTCGGCCCAGCATTCGAGCGATCGACCGCGGCGAACGCCCGCCATTCGGCCAGTGGGGTTATGACGGCGCCGAGTTCAGGCTGCGCTGACTACTGTCAACGGCATGCCAGAGCAACGATCGATATGGAGTGGCGGGGCGGTCGGGCGGATCGGCGGCGGTGCCTACGACTTTGCGGTGGAGCACGAATGGCTTGCCAGGCCCGCCGGACTCGCGCTGTGGGGCACTGATACCCGCATGTTGTACGACAGCATCCGCACGATCGGCGAGCTCCCTGAGGGTTCCGCGGTTCTCGACGTCCCGTGCGGCGGCGGGGTCGCGCTGCGCGGCCTGCGACCCGGCCAGAGCCTGCGCTACGTCGCCGCCGACATCTCCACCGATATGCTCGATCGCGCACGCGCCCGGGCAGCCGCGCTCGGCCGCGACGATATCGAGTTCGTTGAGGCTGACATCGAACGGATGCCGTTCGAGGACAACGAATTTGACCTGTGCCTGTCCTTCAACGGATTGCACTGCCTTCCCGATCCACCCGCGGCGGTCCATGAAATCGCTCGCTGCGTCAAGCCGGGCGGTCGTCTGGTCGGTGACTCGGTGGTACGTGGCGCGGGATGGCGTCAGGATCTGGCGATCGGCTTCTTTCGCCGCGCAGGCGTCTTCGGCGTCGGCGGCACGGTCGACGACCTGAATGGCTGGCTTACCGACGCCGGCCTCAAAGTGGACCGTCTCGAACGCTCCGGCGGCCTAGCGCACTTCACCGCGA
>DASRJA010000412.1:0-15479 GCA_035649695.1 Mycobacterium sp.
AAGGCGATGGGATCACGGCGGCGCCGCAGCGCCTGTTCGGTCAGTGCTGGTCGCATGCTGGTCAGCAGCAGCCTTTCGGACAGCCGGCGCAGCGGACTCTTGCTCACGGATCATGAGTTTAGGTGGCCTATTTTTCGATGAATTGTCGGCCGCGGCGCGGTCGGTATCTGTATGACGACTAAAGGCAAGCTCGACGCTCGTTTCAGCCAGGCAACGGAGCCCGTCGGCTGGCAGAAGGTCAGTGACGCCCTGGCCGCCGCGGAGCTGTACTGGCTCACCACCGTCCGCAAGGACGGCCGTCCGCATGTCACTCCGCTGATCGGCGCATGGGTCGACGACGGCTTCGTGTTCTGCACGGGACCCGAGGAACAGAAGGCGCAGAACCTCTCCGCCTCCACCGCAGTGGCGGTGACCACCGGCGTCAACACGTGGAACGACGGACTCGACGTTGTCGTCGAAGGCAACGCCGAGCGAGTGACTGGGCTCGACACGTTGACCCGGCTGGCCGACACGATCCGCGAAAAGTACGACGACGAATGGGATTTCACGCCTTACGACGAGGGTTTCGGCCACACCGACGACAGCGGCGACAGCCATATCGCCTATGTCTTCCGGGTGCCTGCGGCGAAGGTGCTGGCGTTCGCGAAGTCACCGCACGGCCAGACCCGCTTCCGCCCGTGAGTCGACACGTTCTGCATAGCGGACTATAGTTCTGCTCGTTCGTGGAGGGGAGTATTCCTCGCGCGGCACCGTCGTCATCACGGACGGCCCCATGGCCGACCCGGCGGTGCCGGTCCCGGCCAAGGCCGCGGGCGGAAGAGACCTCCGGACTGTTGCTTCGTGCCGTCCGGAGGTCGACGTGGTTTCTGTTGTCTCGCCGCTGGTTTGGGCTGTCACGGTTGTAGTTCTGCTCGCGATCATCGTGCTCGACCTGACGGTGATCGCCCGGCGACAACGAACCGTCACCACCAAAGATGCCGTCCGCTGGGTGCTCGTCTACATCGGCCTCGCTGCGGCCTTCGCGGCCGGGCTGTTCGTCTTCCTGCCCGGCGAGGCGGGGCAGCAGTTCGTCGCCGGGTACATCACCGAGTACAGCCTGAGCGTGGACAACCTCTTCGTGTTCATGATCATCATGGCCCGGTTCTCGGTGCCTGCACTGGCTCAGGACAAGGTTCTGTACATCGGGATCGTGCTGTCGCTGGTGTTTCGTGCCGCGTTCATCTTCGCCGGTGCGGCGGCGATCGCCGCGGCGAGCTGGGTGTTCTACATCCTCGGCGGATTCCTGGTCTACACCGCGATCCAGTTGGCGCTTGAAGATCCCGACGAGGAGCCGGATTTCCACAACAACGCCGCGCTGCGGTTCCTGCACCGGATCCTGCCGATCAGTGAGGACTACGACGGGCGGCGTCTGGTCACACGCGCGGGCAGCCGCCGCCTGCTCACCCCGCTGGTGATCGTCATCGCCGCGATCGGCATGGCCAACGTCGTGTTCGCGCTCGACTCGATCCCGGCGATCTTCGGCCTGACGAGCGATGCGTACATCATCTTCACGGCCAACGCACTCGCGCTGATGGGCTTGCGGCAGCTGTACTTCCTCATCGAAGGCCTGCTGGAAAAGGTCGTCTATCTCAGCAAGGGCCTCGCCGTCATCCTCGGTTTCATCGGCGTGAAGCTCGTCATCGAAGCGCTGCACCACTCCCACCTCGACGAGGTCGGCACGATCCGCCTGCCGGAGATCGGGACTGTGACGTCGCTGCTGTTCATCGTCGCCACCCTGACCATCACGACATTGCTCAGCGTGCTCAAGACCAACCGCGACGCCCGCCCCGCCGCCGAGGCGGAGTGATTTCGGTGCGCAAACGGTCGCTGAGCGACCTGTTCGCTGAGCGACTGTTAGCACACCGAAATCACTAGAAGTAGCGGGGGAATGGTGTCCAGTCCGGGTCGCGCTTCTGCAAAAACGCGTCGCGACCCTCGACGGCCTCGTCGGTCATGTACGCCAATCGCGTTGCCTCACCGGCGAATAGCTGTTGGCCGACCAGCCCGTCATCGGTCAGATTGAACGCGTACTTGAGCATCCGGATGGCCTGCGGTGACTTGCCATTGATCGCCGCCGCCCACTCCAGCCCAACGGATTCCAGGTCCGCGTGGTCGACGACCTCATTGACCGCACCCATCGCATGCATCTGCTCGGCCGTGTACGGCCGGCCGAGGAAGAAGACCTCGCGAGCGAACTTCTGGCCCACCTGTTTCGCCAAATACGCACTGCCATAA
Organism: Mycobacterium sp.; assembly: GCA_035649695.1. GTDB lineage: Bacteria > Actinomycetota > Actinomycetes > Mycobacteriales > Mycobacteriaceae > Mycobacterium. The sequence continues at coordinate 2,275 of DASRJA010000412.1, forward strand.
CCGCCGTCGAAGCTGCCGACGTCGGCGTCGGTCTGCTTGAACCGGGCGTGCTCGCGGCTGGCCAGCGTCAGGTCACATGTCACGTGCAGGCTGTGCCCGCCGCCGGCCGCCCACCCGTTGACCAGGCAGATGACCACCTTCGGCATGAACCGGATCAGCCGCTGCACCTCGAGAATATGCAGTCGCCCCGCACGCGCCGGGTCCACCGTCTCCGCCGTCTCGCCCGATGCATACTGATAGCCGCTGCGGCCGCGGATGCGCTGGTCGCCGCCGGAGCAGAACGCCCAGCCGCCGTCCTTCGGGCTGGGCCCGTTGCCGGTCAACAGGATGACGCCAATGTCCGACGACATGCGGGCATGGTCCAGCACGCGGTACAGCTCGTCGACGGTGTGTGGTCGAAACGCGTTGCGCACCTCTGGCCGGTCGAACGCGACGCGCACCGTCGGCCGGGGCTTCCCGTCGACGACGTGGCGATGGTACGTGAGGTCGGTCAGGCCGAACCCGTCGATGGGCTGCCACACTGACGGGTCAAAAGGGTTGTCGCTCATGCGTTTACCGGGTCCAGACGAAACACCGGGCACTTGCCGGCGAGGGCCTCGAACTCGTCGGGATTGGGTCCGGTGACCAGGCCGGCGCCTTTGATGAAGCCGACGCCGGTCGGCACCTTGATCGGGAACTCCCGTAGCAGCGGACGGGCCTCGTCGACGGACATCTCAACCAGGCGAACGCGATCGATGCGGCGGCCGCGTCGCAGCGTGCCTTCGCCCGCGGCCCGGACATTGGCCGACCAATCCGAGCCGGGAAGGCCGCCGACGACGTATTCCTTGCCATCGACGGTCATCGGCGTGACGGGCGTCGACCGCGGCTTGCCGCTCTTGCGGCCGGGCACGGTGAGCACCACCGGGCCGAAGCTGATGCCGAGGTGCTGCACCCCGATCATCGCCTTGTTGACGTACTTCAACCACCAGGGCGGTCGGATGCGCTCACTGTTGGACATGTCCGTAACGCTACTCAAACCGGGTCGACGCGGAATACGGGTAGGCGGCCCGCCAGCGCCTCGAACTCGTCCGGCGAGCCGTCGCTGACCAGGCCGGCTCTTTGCACGAACGCCACGCCGGTCGGCAGCTGCGTCGGGAACAACCGCAACACCGGCCCGGCCAGCTCGGGCCGCAGCTCGACCAGCCGCACGCGTTCGCTGCGGCGGCCCTCGGTCACGGTCGCAGCTTCGTCGGCCCGAACGTTTCGCACCCAGTCCGCGCCGGGGTACACGGCGACGACGTACCGGTTACCTGCGATATGCATTGGCGTGACGGGCGTCGAGCGCGGCTTACCTGAGGTGCGTCCCGTCACCGTCAGCACGACCGCACGTTCCTTCCCGATGACCAGGCCGCGGCGCAGCAGGGCCTTGTAGATGCTGTTGGCCGGCTTGAGCCACCGTGGCGCCCGGTTGTCGGCCATTGGCTAGACCTCCAGTCCGTAATCGTTGAGTGCGGCGCGCAATCCGTCGGTGCGCTGTGACGTCGGCAGCGGGTCGACGAGGGCGAAACCGCAGCCGATCGCGCGTGCACCGCCGTCGGCCTCGTCGCTGTCGCCGACCATCACGGCTTGGGCGGCGTCGACGCCCAGGCGCGTCAGCGCGGTTTCAAATATCGCGGCATCCGGTTTGATGGCGCCGACTTCGTAGGACAGCACGAATTCGTCGACGTGGTCGGCGATGCCGATCGCGTGGAAAGCGGGACGAACGTCGAACGCGATATTGGACACGACCGCGGTCTTGATGCCCTGTCGGTGCAGGCCCGTCAGCACTTCGGCGGTGTCGGGGTACGGCGTCCAGGACGACGGATCGATGACTCGGCCGTACAGCTCCTCGGCGTCGTGATGCGCCAGCCCGGATTCGCGCAGCACATGCAGGTAGGCCTCGCGGTGCAGGTGGGGTTCGAGGTCGCGGTTGACCCAGGCGTGGTGGGCCTCCGGCGTCATCTCGACGTGCTGGCCGACCGGGGCGCTGAGGCGTCGCATCAACTCGACCTGCACGTGCCCGTCGACGTCACGCTCGTCGACGGTGATGCCCTCGAACCAGCTGTCGTCCTCTTCGAGCCGAAACAGCGTGCCGGAGTAGTCGAACAACACAGCATCCACTCGGCCCATCCTAACCACGCATCCGAGCGGCCTTGCCTGCCAACACTTCTCGCTCACGTTCGTTGTCGGTCATCTTTGCTGCGCGGTCGAACTCATCGGCAGCCTCGGCGTCGCGGCCCAGCCGGGCCAGTAGTTCGCCGCGCACGCTGGGCAGCAGATACGAACCGTCGAGACCGTCGATTTTGTCGACGATTTCCAGCGCATCCGCTGGCCCGTCAGCCATCGCCACCGCGACCGCGCGGTTCAGCTCGACCACCGGCGACGGCGCCACCTGACGCAGTCCGTCGTACAGCAGCACGATGCGCGCCCAGTCGGTGTCCGCGGCCGTCGGCGCGACGGCGTGGCATTCGGCCAGCGCGGCCTGCAACGCGTAAGGACCCCATCCGGCGCCCTTGCGCTGCAACGTATTTGCCGCCCGCTCGAGGGCAGCGACGCCGCGTTGGATCTGCGCGCGATCCCACTTGGCGCGGTTCTGGTCCTCGAGCAGGATGGGACGCCCGTCGCTGTCGGTGCGTGACGCGAAGCGCGACGACTGAAACTCCATCAGCGACACCAAACCATGTACCTCGGCCTCGTCGGGCACCAGCGCCGCCAGCACCCTGCTGAGCCGCAGCGCCTCGCTGCACAGCTCATCGCGGATCCAACGCTGCCCGAACGACGCCGAGTAACCCTCGTTGTAGACCAGGTAGATCACGCTCAGCACGGCCGAGAGCCGCTGCGGGTATTCCGACCGGTCCGGCACCTCGAACGGCACGTTCGCGGCGGCCAGTGTCTTCTTGGCCCGGGTGATGCGCGCCGCGACCGTCGCAGTCGAGGTCAAGAACGCGCGGGCGATCTCCTCGGTGGTCAACCCGCCGACCACGCGCAGTGTCAGCGCGATCTGCCCCTCCCGGGATATCACCGGGTGCGACGAGATGAAGATCAGCCGCAGCACGTCGTCGTCGATGCGGTCGGGGTCCCACGCCTCGTCGACCTGCGTCTCGAGCTCGTGTGCCATCGCCGCGTACTTGGCGTCGAGGTTCTCCTGCCTGCGCCAGTAGTCGATGGCCTTGCGTTTGGCGACGGTGGTCAACCACGCGCCTGCGTTGCGCGGCACCCCGGACGACGGCCACTGCGTCAGCGCGTCGACGAGGGCTTCCTGGGCCAGGTCCTCGGCAAGGCCGACGTCGCCGACCGCGCGGGTCAGCGTCGCGACGATCTTGGCGGCCTCCATCCGCCAGACCGCGTCGACGGTCTGCTGTAGATCCGGCACGTGCCCATTGTGCCGAGCGGCTCAGGCCGTCCCGCGCAGAGCGGCGGTCACGCCCGCGAACATCGTGGACTTGATCGCCCGCAGCGTGCCGGGATCCTTGCCCTTCAACGGCGCCACCAGGTCGATGGCCGTCGACGCCAGCTTGTCCTCAGGAGCGGTCGCCGTCACCAGGCCGATCGCCTCGGCGTCGGCGCCGCCGTAGCGGCGACCGGTGGTCATCGCCTCTATGGCCGCCGACGGCGTGAGCTTCGCTTGGATCAGGGCCGCCATGCCGGGCGTAAACGGGATGTGGATGTCCACCTCGGGGAAGCAGTAATAGCCGCGGTCGACCCGCATGACGCGAAAGTCGTGGGCCATTCCCAGCATTGCGCCCGCGCCGAAAGCGTGGCCGTTGACGGCGGCGACGGTGGGAACCGGTGCGACCAGCACGCGTGCGAGCAAATGCTGCACTTGATCGACGTACCAGTCGCCTTGATCGCTATGGGCGGCAAGCCAATCCAGATCCAGGCCGTTCGAGTAGAACTTGCCGTCACCTGTGGTCACCAGCGCCTTGGCCTCGCCGGACTCGATGCGGTCGAGGTAGCCGTTGACGGTAGCCAACCAGTCTGGCGAAAACCGGTTTTCGTCGTCGCCGAGGTTCAAAATCGCTATGTCATCGGTGATTTCGAGATGTGCGGGCATTGCTGTCTCCTAACTTGACGGACAGGACCGCTTCCACCGCGGCGGCCAGGCGGCGGCGCGTGTCGGCAGTGGGTGGCATGGGTCTGCGCAGCATCAGCCCGGTGGGGAGGCCGACGACGCAGTCCTCGATCGCGGCGACCGATGCGGCGTCCTTGCGGTCAAACACCGCGATCGACAGGCGGATCAACAGGTCGCGAAGGTCGCGATCGAGCGCGCGGAGTTCGGCCTGTACGTCCGCGGGTGCATCGCCGATCAGTTCCTCGCGCGAAATTCCCAGTATCAGCCGGGCCGATGACGGGTACTGCTCGCTGAACACGGCGGGCGCGTCGGCCGCTGCGATGACGGCGCGGACGGGTTCGGCTTCGGCGTCGACGGACTGGCGTTGCAATGCCAGGAAGCGTCGGGCGGCGCGCACCCAGGCGCGGCCGGCGAGTCCGCCGCGGGAGCCGAACGCGTGATAGATCGCGCCGTTGGAGATGCCGGCCCGCTCGGACACCGCGCGGATGGTGACGGCCTTGACGCCCCCTTCGACGGCGAGTTTTTCGGCCGCGTCGAGCATCGCGTCGCGGTCGTAGACCTGTGGCCGGGGCATGGCGGCCAAGGTAACAGAGCAGATGCTCTGTTATCAAATGGGTGCGTGACACGCCGAAGAAATATGGGCTGTAGCAACCATCGGAGGCGGAAAGTAGTGCTATGGCACACCGGCTCGTCGTCGCGTACCGCGAAGGGCGAAAGGCCTTCCCGAATACGCTTCTCAATCCCTACGCGGGGGTGGGTGACCGTGCCGTCGCTCGCATGTGGCGGCTGGGTTGGCAACGGGCCGCCGAGGAGAGCCGCGGCATACCGTCGGAGGCCGAACGCATCGAGCGATTTCGCGCCGAGATCGACGCGCTGCTGGATTAGCGCGAGCAGACACAACATGCCCAATTTGGGCCGTTACAGAGCAGTTTTGCGTCTGCTGCCGAAGAAACCTAGCCCACCGCGCGCGAGGCGCCCTGCCAGAACTGCGCGCGCACCGACTTCTTGTCCGGCTTGCCCAGCGCGGTCACCGGCACCGAGTCCACGACGATCACCTGCTTCGGCGACTGCACCGAACCCTTGCGCTCCTTGACCGCGGCCTGAATCTCGGCGGTCATCGTCGCCACCGCTTCCTCGTCAGACGGAGCGTCGGGCCGCAGCACCACCACTGCGGTCACAGCCTCGCCCCACTTCTCGTCGGGGGTGCCGATCACGCATACCTGAGCGACCGAAGGATGTTCTGCCACAACGTCTTCCACCTCACGCGGGAACACGTTGAAGCCGCCGGTGACGATCATGTCCTTGGTCCGGTCGACGATGTAGTAGAACCCGTCCTCGTCCTCGCGGGCCAGATCGCCGGTGTGCATCCAGCCGTCGCGGAACGTCTCCGCCGTCGCCTCCGGCAGATTCCAATAGCCGCCGGACAGCAACGGCCCGGAGACGCAGATCTCGCCGACCTCGCCCTGGGGCACCGGCTTTCCGTCTTCCCCGAGCAGCGCCACGCGACAGAACAACGTCGGCCGCCCGCAGGATGTCAACCGCTTCTCGTCGTGATCGCCCTTGGCGAGATACGTAATCACCATCGGTGCCTCGGATTGCCCGTAGTACTGCGCGAAGATCGGGCCGAACCGGCTGATGGCCTCCTTGAGCCGCACCGGGTTCATCGCAGAGGCGCCGTAGTACACCGTCTCCAGCGATGACAGGTCGCGCGTGTGCGAATCCGGATGGTCCATCAGCGCGTAGATCATCGACGGCACCAGCATCGTCGCGGTGATCTTCTGCTCCTCGATCACGCGCAGCACCTCGGCGGGATCGAACTTGGTCAGCACGACTAGTTCGCCACCCTTGACGATCGTCGGCGTGAAGAACGCCGCGCCGGCGTGCGACAGCGGTGTGCACATCAGGAACTTCGGATGCTCGGGCCACTCCCATTCGGCGAGCTGGATAGTCGTCATCGTGGTGATGGATTGCGTCGTGCCGATCACGCCCTTGGGCTTGCCGGTGGTGCCGCCGGTGTAGGTCAGCCCGCCGATGTGATCGGGCGCCAGGTCGGCGGCCGCCAATGGCCGCGGCGAGTACTTCGCCGCCTCCGCGTTCAAGTCGACCGCCACGCCCGCCAAGGCCTCGGGAACCGGGCCGATGGTCAGCACCTGCTTGAGCGACGGCACCTTGTCCAGAAGCCCCTGCGCCCGTTCGACGAACATCGGGTTCGGGTCGATGATCAGCGACGTGACCTCGGCGTCGGACAACACATATGCGTGGTCGTCCAACGAACCGAGAGGGTGTAGTGCCGTGCGCCGGTATCCCTGCGTCTGCCCGGCGCCGATGATCATCAGCACCTCGGGCCGGTTCAGCGACAGCAGTCCGACGGCGGCGCCGGTGCCCGCGCCCAGCGCCTCGAACGCCTGAATGTACTGGCTGATGCGGTCGGCCAGCTGGCCGCCGGTCAGCGTGGTATCCCCGAGGAACAGCACGGGCTTGTCCTTGTTGCGCTTGAGAGCGCCGACTGTGAGGTGGCCGGAGTGGAGGGGATGGCGCAGCAGCTCGTCCGTCATGACGTCAAGACTAGAACGTGTTACAGAACGAGCTACTGCTTCCCCGTGCATCCGGCTAAAGCGGATGCCCAGGGACCCCCCGTGAAAATCAGCGGCCCGCGGCCTTGGCAGCCTGGTCGGCCACCTTCTGAGCCAGGTCGGCCCGCCACTGGATTTCCTTCTCGATCCACGGGTTGTCCTGCGGGAACTCCTCGGCTTCGGAAACCCGGCGCACCTCGAGCTTGACTCCGGTGCCAAGCGGGCATTTCTGCGCCCACTGCTTGGCCTCTTCCTTCGACGACACGTCGAGGATCCAAAACCCGTTGAACAGCTCCTTGGCCTCGGTATACGGGCCATCGGTGACGACCGGCGGATCGGAGTTGAAGTCGACTACGAAGCCCTCGTCGGGTCCGGTCAGGCCCTCGCCGGCGAGCATCACACCCGCCTTGATGAGCTCCTCGTTGTAGCGGCCCATCGCCTCGATGATCTCGTTGAAGTCGATGTTCTGTTCCGCCATGGCCTTTTCGGCCTCGGGGGTCGACCGCATGATCAGCATGTAGCGCGACATTGTGGTGTCTCCTTCTAGTTGGGAAGGGGCGCGTCCATCGTGCCCTCGTTGACACGTCGAACGGCAACCCGCCGAAATCGACACGGCCCTCGAAAATTTCTCAAAGAATCTTTCCAGCGCTGAAATGATGGCCCAATGCCCCCTGCTGACCTGGTCATTCGTGGAACCGTGCTCACCGTCGACGTTCTGCAGCCGACCGCGGAGGCACTGGCGGTGTCCGATGGCCGCATCATCGCGGTCGGGGACCGGTCAGCCGTCGAGAACTGGATCGGGCCCAACACCCGGACGCTCGACATCGACGGCTGCGTGATGCCTGGCTTCGTCGAGGCGCACGGCCATCCGCTGATGGAGGCCATCGTGCTCTCCGACCGGATGGTCGACATCCGGCCCGTCACCATCCGCAGCGCCGACGACGTCCTCGCCGCGATCCGCGCCGAAGTCGCCAAGCGAGGGGCCGACGGCGCCTACCTCAACGGCTGGGATCCCTTGCTGCAGAACGGACTTCCTGGGCTGACGCTTGACTGGCTGAACCGGGAAGCCCCTGACGCCCGCTGGTGATCGTCCACAACTCAGGCCACAAAGCATGGTTCAACACCGCCGCGGCCAATGGGGCCGGATTGACTCGCGACACCCCGGACCCGAAGGGCGCCAAGTTCGGCCGCGACGCCAACGGCGATCTCGACGGCACCGCCGAAGAAACCGCCGCCTTGTTCGCCGTGATGTTCGGCGCCGTTCAGCCCGACAACTATCCGGCGGAACTTCGCGACGAATGCGCCCGGCTGAACCGGGCCGGACTGACGACGTGCTCGGAGATGGCGTTCGATCCGTCGCTGCGGCCGATCATCGAGCAGATGCGCGACGAACTCACCGTCCGCTTCCGCGTGTATGAGATCTGCACCGCCGAGATGCACACCGATATGACCCCCGCCAACGGCGATGACATGTTCCGCCAGGTCGGCATCAAGATCTGGGTCGACGGCTCGCCGTGGATCGGCAACATTGACTTGAGCTTCCCGTACATGGACACCGACGCCACCCGCACCATCGGTGTCGAACCGGGATCGTGCGGTCACGCGAACTACACCCGCGAGCAGCTGACGGAGATCGTCGGCGCGTACTTCCCGAAGGGCTGGCCGATGGCCTGCCATGTCCAGGGCGACGCCGGCGTCGACACGATCCTCGACGTCTACGAAGACGCGCTGCGGCGCTGGTCCCGCGACGACCACCGGCTGCGGCTCGAGCACGTCGGCGCCATCCGGCCCGAGCAGCTGCAGCGCGCCCACGACCTCGGCGTCACGTGCAGCCTGTTCGTCGACCAGATCCACTATTGGGGCGACGTCATCGTCGACAGCCTGTTCGGCCCCGAGCACGGCGAGCGGTGGATGCCGTGCGGCACCGCAGTCAAGACGGGCATGAGGATCTCGCTGCACAACGACCCGCCCGTCACGCCAGAAGAACCGCTGCGCAACATCAGCGTCGCGGTCACCCGGACCGCGCCCTCCGGCCGTGTGTTGGCGCCGGAAGAGCGGCTGACCGTCGAGCAGGCCATCCGGGCGCAGACGATCGACGCGGCGTGGCAGCTGTTCGCCGATGACGTGATCGGCTCGCTGGAGGTCGGCAAGTACGCCGACCTGGTCGTGCTGTCGGCCGGTCCGCGCGCCGTGCCGCCCAAGGAGATCGCCGATCTCGAGGTGCGGGCGACGTTCGTGGCGGGTCGGCAGGTTTACCCGAAAGAGGTCTGACACACGGGCGACCGTGGCACGCTTCTGATCATGTCTGAGCTGCCCGACCCGCGCTTTCTCGACGAACGCACCGCTCACTGGGCCGAAGCCAAGCCCGATGGGGAGGCGTTCACCTATTTCGACCGGACCTGGACATGGTCAGAGTGGAACGACCGTGTGCGCCGGCTGGCCGGTGCGCTGAAAGATCGCGGCGTCAAACGCGGCGACGTCGTGGCGTTCCTGGACAAGAACCACCCGGCCTGCGTCGAGCTGACGATCGCCGCCGCGTCGTTGGGCGCCGCGAACGCGATCATCAACTTCCGGCTCGCCGCAGACGAACTCGACTACGTGCTCAACGACTCGGATGCCAAGGTCCTGATCGTCGGCGCCGAACTCAAGCCGGGCGTCGACAAGATCCGCGACAAGCTCGCCAACGTCGAACACATCATCACGGTGACGCCCGAGGGTGGTGACGGCGACGAGTACGAGGCGATGCTGGCCGACGCCACGCCTACTGGCCGCGCCGACGACGTCGAACCCGACGACGTGTGCATCCTCATGTATTCGTCGGGCACCACCGGCCGCCCGAAAGGTGTTGAGCTGACGCAGGCCAACATCATCGCGCACACCGTCAACGCGCATGAGGGGTTCGAGTTCGACGAGGGCGACAAGAACATGGTGTCGATGCCGCTGTTCCACGTCGGCGGCTCGTCCTATGTGCAGTTCGGCATTCACGACGGCGTCCCGAGCGTGATGACCCGCGATGTCGACGGCATGACCTTGGCCGGCGCAATTCTCAAGGGCGCCAACAGAACATTCCTGGTGCCCGCGGTGCTGGCCAAGGTGCTGGAATCGGGCGAGGACGCCGTCAAGCTGTTCGGCGCGCTGAAGACCTACGCCTACGGCGCGTCGCCGATGCCGCTGCCACTGCTGCGCATGGCACTGGAGGCATGGCCGAACACCGACTTCATCCAGGCATACGGGCTGACCGAATTGTGCGGCGTGATCAGCCATCTGCTTCCGGAGGCCCACCGCGACCCCGGCAGGGAGGAGCGGCTGTCCAGTGCCGGCACGCTGGTGCCCAACGCGGAGGTGCGTGTCGTCGACCCGGACACGCTCAAGGATGTGCCAGAGGGCGAGCAGGGTGAATTGTGGTTCCGCTCACCACAATTGATGAAGGGTTACCACAACAAGCCGGAGGCGACGAAAGAGTCGATCACTGAGGACGGGTGGTTCCGCACCGGCGACATCGGCCGCGTCGACGACGGCGGTTACATCTTCGTCGAGGACCGGCTGAAGGACATGATCATCTCTGGCGGAGAGAACATCTACTCGATCGAGGTGGAGCGAGTGCTGGCCGAACATCCCGCGGTGGTCGACGTCGCGATCATCGGGGTGCCCGACGAGAAGTGGGGCGAAGTCGTGAAAGCCGTTGTCCAACTTGAAGGCGAGGCCGACGAGAAAGAGTTGATCGCGTTCTGTCGCGAGCGGCTGGCCGCCTACAAGTGCCCAAAAACCGTCGATATCAAGGACGAGCTGCCGCGCAACCCGACCGGCAAGATCCTGAAGAAGGATCTGCGCAAGCAGTACTGGGAGGGCCGCGACCGAGCCACGGTCTAGCCTGGTCGCGTGGCCCCACCGCTCGACGACCTGCTCGACCGCCTGCATGTCGTCTCGCTGCCGATGCGAGTTCGCTTTCGCGGCATCATGGTTCGCGAGGTCGCACTGATCGACGGGCCGGCCGGATGGGGCGAGTTCGGGGCATTCCTGGAGTACGAGCCGCCGGAAGCCACCGCGTGGCTGGCGTCGGCGATCGACGCGGCATATGGCGAGCCGCAGCCAACGCACCGCGATCGCATCCCGATCAACGCGACGGTTCCGGCGATACCGGCGCTGGAGGTGCCCAAGGTGCTGGCCCGGTTTCCGGGTGTGCGTACGGCGAAGGTCAAGGTCGCCGAGCCGGGACAGAGTCTGGTCGACGACGTCGACCGTGTTGAGGTGGTTCGCGCGCTTGTTCCGACGGTGCGTGTCGACGCCAACGGCGGATGGACCGTCGACGAAGCCGTGGCCGCCGCAACGGCGTTGAGCGCCACCGGGCCACTGGAGTACATCGAGCAGCCGTGCACGACGATCGAGGAACTGGCGGAGGTCCGGCGCCGGGTCGACGTGCCGATCGCCGCCGACGAGAGCATCCGCAAGGCCGCCGACCCCCTGCGGGTGGTGCGCGCCGGCGCCGCCGATATCGCGGTGCTGAAGGTCGCGCCGCTGGGCGGCGTACCCAAGCTGCTGGAGATCGCGGCCCAGATCGACGTTCCGGTTGTCATCTCCAGCGCGCTGGACTCGGCCGTCGGTATCGCAACCGGGCTGCGCGCCGCAGCTGCTCTGCCGAGCCTCGAACACGCCTGCGGGCTCGGCACGGGTGCGCTCTTTATGGATGACGTCGTCGAGCCGTTGACGCCGGTGGACGGGTGCCTTCCCGTCGCGCCTATCACTCCGGACCCGGCCCGGCTCGAAACGCTCGCCGCCTCGCCCGAGCGTCGGCAATGGTGGATCGACCGCGTCAGTGCTTGCCATCGAAAGTTAGTCGAGTAGAGGCGTACTCTATGCCCCCCGATTGAGCGGCGAGACACTGAAACTCAGCAACATCGTCGAACCGGGGGGAGTCAACTGTGGCTGGAATGCGCGTGGGCCTGATGGACATGATCATCGCCGGCAGGCCAGCCGTCGACACCTTCACGCGAGCCAACTATCTGGGCGCCGTGGCCGCGGGCGTCGACTCGTTCTGGGTGCCCGACCATCTCAACGCTCTGTTTCCCCGGGCGTTGTGGCAACCGAAGTACTGCGGCGGGGCGAAGATCCTGCCATCGGCCGACGCATATCTGGAGCCGTGGACGATGCTCGGGCATCTTGCCGCGCGCAACCGGATTGGTCGCCTTCGCCTGGGGGTCGGTGTCACCGACACCGGACGCCGCAACCCTGCGGTGACGGCACAGGCCGCCGCGACAGTTCAGCTGCTCACCCGTGGACGCGCCATCCTGGGCATCGGCACCGGCGAACGCGAAGGCAACGAACCGTACGGCGTCGACTGGTCCAAACCCGTGGCCCGGTTCGAAGAAGCGATGGCCACCATCCGCGCGCTGTGGGACTCGAAAGGCGAACTGGTAAACCGGGATTCGCCGTACTTTCCCTTGCGTAACGCGCTGTTCGACCTGCCGCCCTACAAGGGCAGGTGGCCGGAGATCTGGATCGCCGCGCACGGCCCGCGCATGCTGCGGACCGTCGGGCGGTACGCGGACGGATTCCTTCCGGCCTTCGCCCACAAGCCGCAGGAATACACGCGGCGCTTGGAGGTCGTTCGGGCCGCCGCATCGGATGCCGGACGCGACCCGATGGCGATCGTGCCGGCGATGTGGCTGCCTGTCCTGACTGGACGCACCGCGGGCGAAATCGAAGCGGCGCTCGAATCCGAAGTCATCCGGGCCGGCGCGCTGAATGCGACGGACGAGTTCTTTGCGGAGCACGGCCTTCAGCATCCGTTGGGCGTCGGGTTCAAAGGCGGCCAAGACCTGATGCCGCAAGACTGGGACGAGCAGACGGCGTTGGCCAACATCAAAGGGATCCCGCCGTCGTTCTTACGAGAGATGGCGTTGGTCGGCACCCCCAGCGAGGTCATTGACCGCGCGGCCGAATGGCGCGACTGCGGCGTGCGGTACTTGGTCGTGGTCAATGGGGCGTTCATGCAGCGCAGCCTGCGCAACGCGATCGGAGCGACGCTGCCCTTCATGAAGGTCGTGCGGGGCCTCAAGAAGCTCTGACCAGCGCATGTCCTAATTTGTGGGAGCCATGGCCTAGACGCCACGCAATCGGTCCCCAAGACTGGATTCGTGCGATCGGTGGTGGTCCTCGGCTACCCGGGCGTCCAGGCACTTGACCTGGTCGGCCCGTTCGAGGTGTTCACCGGCGCCACGATCTACCTCGCCAGCCAGGGGCGCGCCGACGAGGGCTACGCCGTCTCCGTCGTCTCCCGCAACGGTGAACCGGCCACCACCCTGACCGGTCTCGCCTTGGTCGCTCAGCCGCTGCCGGATCCACGCGAACCGATCGACACGCTGGTCCTGCCCGGCGGCATCGGGGTCGACGATGCCCGTCGTAACGCGGACACCGTCGGCTGGATACAAATCGCGACCGAGCATGCCCGTCGCGTTGTCAGCGTCTGCACCGGGTCGTTCCTCGCCGCGCAAGCCGGCTTGATCGACGGCTGCGTCGCAACCACGCATTGGGCGTTCGCTGGA
>DASRJA010000413.1:0-16394 GCA_035649695.1 Mycobacterium sp.
ATGATCACCAACGACGAGGTCGACATCGCCACCGGGCTCGGACCCGAGGACGGCGCAGGCGATCTCGGCGTGCCGTTCCAGAACAACGAGACCACCGCGCTCCGGATCACCGGCAACGAGGCACCGCTGAACGACATCCGCATCCGGCAGGCGATCAACTACTCGGTCAACCGCACCGGCATCGTCAAGGCGCTCTTCCGGGGAATGGGTGAACCGGCCGCGCAACTCATCCCCGAAGGCGTCGTCGGCCACAACTCGAATCTGCAGCTGTGGCCGCATGATCCGGAGAAGGCCAAGCAACTCGTCGACGAGGCGCGGGCCGCCGGTGTGCCCGTCGACAAGCAGATCCGGCTGATCGGACGCACCGCGCAATTCCCAAAGATCACGGAAACCGTAGAGGTCATCCAGAACGAGCTGACCGAGATCGGACTCAACGTCAAAATCGAGATGATGGACACCGCGGGCCAGTTGCAATACCAGCTGCGGCCCTTCCCGGATAACAGCGGGCCGTTCATCGCGCTGATCATGCACGGCAACCAGGCCGGTGATGCCGCCTTCAGCGTCGAGCAGTACATGCGCACCGACGGCGCGCAAAACGGCTATGGCTCAGCTGCTTTCGATCGCACGATCGATGCCGCCGGGGAGCTCACGGGTCAACAGCGCCAAGACGCGTACGCCAAGTTGTTCGCCGACGAACCCAACGAGGTTGCCCAGTTCGCCTACATCGCGCACATGAACGGTGTGCTCGCCAAGTCGGCGCGCGTCGACTATCAGCCCAACTCCGCGACCGGCGACGAGATGCGACTTGCCGACATGACGTTCGCATCTGCCGACCGCACCGACAAGCAGTGACAAGCGGGAGGCCGTAACCGATGTTCTCGTTCGTTCGCCGCCGGATGTACACCAGCGCATTGCCGTTGATCATCGTGCTGCTGGGTGTCTTCCTGCTGGCCCGTCTCACCGGCGACCCGACCAACCTGTATCTGCCCGAGTCCGCGACCCCGGAGCAGCGCGAGGCGTTCGCCGCCAAGAACGGTTTCGACCAAACGCTGCTCACACAGATGGCCGACTACCTGAAGGGTGTCCTCCATCTCGACTTCGGCACGTCGATGCGCACCGGCGAGTCCGCGTCCGCGATGGCACTGCGCGCTTTCCCGGCCACCCTTCAATTGGCCGTCACCACAATGCTTCTGGCGATCGTGCTTGCGGTGATCATCGGCTGCTGGGCGGCGTATCGCCCGAACTCGCTGGCCGACCGGTTGTCCAGCCTGCTGTCGATGACCGCCGCGAGCATCCCCGACTTCTGGTTCGCCATCACCGGCGTCTGGCTGTTCGCGGTCCTGCTAGGCTGGTTGCCCACATCCGGCGTCGACAGCGGCCTGTCATGGATCCTGCCCATCGCCACGCTGATGATTCGTCCGCTCGGCGTGCTGACCCAAGTCGTCCGCGGCGCAATGGTTTCCGCGCTGTCCGCGCCGTACGTGCGGCTGGCCCGCAGCAAGGGCGCCAGCGACTTTCGTGTCGTCACCCACCATGCGCTCCGCAACGCCGCCGCCCCGGCACTGACCGTTGCCGGCGACCTGGCCGTCGGGCTGATCAACGGTGCGGTCGTGGTCGAGGCGATCTTCGGCTGGCCCGGCATCGGCAAGCTGATGATCGACGCGATTCTGCAGCGCGACTTCGCCGTCCTGCAGGCTGCCGTACTGCTGACCGCTGTGAGCATCTTCGCCCTCAACATCATCATCGACGCCTGTTACGCGTTGCTCGACGCGCGGGTGCGGGAACCGGCACAGGTCTAGGAGACATATGAGCACCCAACTCGATCTCGTCCCGGTCAAGCCGACCACCGCGATCGTCGGCGAGCCCGAAAGCCGCAAGCGCTCAAGGTGGTTCCAGTTACTGGTTAACGACCGCGTTGCCGCCGCGGCCGCCGTCGTACTGGGGCTCGTGTTCCTGACTGCGATCGTCGGCCCGATGCTCGTCGGCGGCCTCGCCACCCACATCGACCTCGACAACTCCAACCAGGCGCCGTTCACGCTCGCGCACGGCTTGGCGAACATCCTCGGCACCGACCCGCTGGGCCGCAGCATGCTCGCCCGCCTCATCGTTGCCTGCCGCACCACCTTGTCGGTGGCGATTCCCGCCGTCGTGATTTCCGCGATCGTGGGCTCGGCGATCGGCATGTGGGCCGGCTACTACCGCGGCTGGCGCGAGACCGTGGCCATGCGTGTCGCCGACGTGATCATGAGCTTCCCGTCGCTGCTGCTCGCCGTCGTCGTGCTCTACGTGTTCTCCCCCAGCGCCGCGAACATCGTTCTGGTGCTGGCGATCACCCGCATCCCGGTCTACCTGCGCACCGCGCGCGCCGAGTCCGCCGAACTGCAGAGCCGGTTGTTCATCGACGCCGCACGCACGTTCGGCGCCAGCGCCCAATCCATCATCTGGCGCCACGTCCTGCCCGTCGTGCTGCCGACGTTGCTGACCGTCGCGACGCTCGACTTCTGCTACGTCATGCTCGCCGAGTCTTCGCTGAGCTTCCTGGGAATCGGCATTCAGCCGCCCGACATCAGCTGGGGCCTGATGGTGTCGCAGGGCCGCACGTATCTGCACACCGCGTGGTGGCTGTCGTTCTTCCCAGGCCTGGCCATCGTGATCACCACGGTGTCGGCAACCATCCTCGCCGCCTGGGCCCGCATCGCCACCGACCCCGGCCAGCGGTGGCGCCTGACCGTTCCGCAGAAACGCCTGTCCCGCTTCACCAAGACCACGAAGGCCCTCTCATGACAGCTGTCGCAGAACGCCGCTCCGCCAAGGATCTGGACGCCGACCCGGTGCTCGAAGTCGACGGCCTGACCGTCGATATCCGCACCATCACCGGCACCATGCGCGCCGTCAACGACGTCAGCTTTTCGGCTCGTCGCGGCGAAACACTGGCGCTGCTAGGCGAATCCGGCTGCGGCAAGTCGATGACGGCCACCGCGCTTGTCGGGCTGCTGGAGCCGGTCGCCGACGTCGTCGCCGGTTCAGCGCACCTCGCGGACGTCGATCTGTTCAGCGTCGGCCGGGCGAAGCGCCGCGAGATGGCGGGCACCGAACTCGCGATCGTGTTCCAAGACGCGCTCACTGCACTCAACCCGCTCTACACCGTGGGAACCCAACTGGCCGAACCGTTCCGGATCCACTACAACCTGAGCGCCAAGGAGGCCAAGTCCAAGGCCGTTGAACTGATGGCCCGCGTCGGCATCCCGCAGCCAGAGACACGGATGAACTCCTATCCGCACCAGTTCTCCGGCGGCATGCGGCAGCGACTGCTCATCGCGATGGCCGTCGCGCTCAATCCCAGCGTGCTGATCGCCGACGAGCCCACCACCGCGCTCGACGTCACCGTGCAGGCCCAGATCATGGCGCTGCTGCGCGACCTGCGGACCGAATACCGGATGGCCGTCGTGCTTATCACCCACGACCTGGCGCTGGTCGCCGAGGAGGCCGACCGCGTCGCAGTGATGTACGCGGGCAACATCATCGAAACCGGCCCGGTGGCAGAGGTTTTCGCTAATCCGCAGCATCCCTACACCAAGGGCCTGCTGAACTCCGTCCCGGTCAACGCGCGTCGCGGCGACGAGCTCAAGTCCATCGGCGGCACGCCGCCAGACCTGCATGCGATCCCGGACGGCTGCGTGTACCAGGCGCGGTGTCCGCTGGCGCGTGACGTCTGCGCGACCACGCGGCCCGCTCTGGATTCGGTCGGACCCAACCGCAAGGCCGCCTGCCACTTTCCCGAGGAAGTAGTAAATGTCTGAGAAGCTGCTCGAGGTTCGTGATCTGCGCAAGTCGTTCCAGGTCCCCGGAAAGAAGAAGCTGTGCGCGCTTGACGGCATCAGCCTCGACTTGGGCCGCGGCGAGACGCTCGGCCTGGTCGGCGAGTCCGGCTGCGGAAAGTCGACGCTGGCAAGAACATTGCTGATGCTGGAGCGCCCTGACTCCGGCACGGTGCGGTTCGACGGCATCGACCCGTTCAGCCTGCGCGGCAAGGAGCTGCTGGCGTTCCGCCGCCGCGTGCAGATGGTGTTCCAGGATCCGTACGCCTCGCTGAACGCGCGCATGTCGGCGGGCGACATCATCGCCGAGCCGTGGCGCAGCCACAAGAGTCTGTACAAGAGCCGGCGCGACCGCGACATGCGGGTGCGGGGGCTGCTGGATCTCGTCGGCCTCGGCGCGAAAGCGGCGGACAAGTACCCGCAGGAGTTCTCCGGCGGCCAGCGCCAGCGCATCGGCATCGCCCGGGCATTGGCGCTCGACCCCGACGTGATCATCTGCGACGAGCCGGTGTCCGCGCTCGATCTATCCGTGCAGGCGCAGGTGCTCAACCTGCTAAACGACCTTCAGGGTCAGCTTGGCATCTCCTACGTCTTCATCTCGCACGACCTGTCGGTCGTCCGGCATGTCGCCGACCGCGTCGCGGTGATGTACCTCGGCCGGATCATCGAAAATGGCCCCACCGAAGCGGTTTTCGAGCGGCCCAACCATCCGTATACCGCAGCACTGATGTCTGCGGCGCCGACGCTCGACGGCGCCCAGCGCAAGGAGCGGATCCTGCTGAAGGGCGAGGTGCCGTCGCCGCTCAACCCGCCGTCGGGTTGCCGGTTCCGGACGCGTTGCTGGAAAGCCACCGAGGTGTGCGCGACCACCACACCACCGAGTGCCGTCGACCCAGAAATCGCGGGACATACCGCCGAGTGCCACCATCCCTTGCTTCAGGAGGGGAGCGCGCTGGTGCCGGCATGAGTGTCCTCGGATTTTGCACGGTCGCCGGCGCGGTCATGCTGGCGTCGTGTCTGCAGGCGTCGATCGGATTCGGGATCGGCATGTTGGCCGCGCCGGTCATAGCGCTCGTAGACCCTCGGCTCATCCCGGGCACGCTGATCATGGTGGCGACGCTCGTCACGCTGATCGTCGCGGTACGCGAACGCGAGGACATCGACCTGCACGGCACCGGCTGGGCGCTGGTGGGCAGGGTGCCCGGAACCATCGCGGGCGCACTGCTTTTGGCGACGTTGCCCGAGCGGGCGCTGACGGTCATGCTCGCGGGGGTGGTGCTCGTCGGCGTGGTCCTCACCAGCGTCGGATGGATTCCGACCCCGCGACGGCGCAACGTGGTGCTGGCCGGGGCGACCTCGGGCGTGCTCGGCACCGCGACGTCGATCGGCGGGCCACCGATGGCGCTCGTGTGGCAACGCAACAGTGGCGCTCGGTTGCGTGGCACGATGAGCGGCTTTTTCCTTGTCGGATCGATGATGTCGATCGCCGCGCTCACACTGACCGGCGCCATCGACGGCCGAACCGTGTGGGGCTTCGCAGCACTGGTACCGGCGGCGGTGATCGGATACGCACTGTCACGCCGCATCAACCGCTTTCTCGATCCGAAACGACTGCGCTGGTTGGCAATCGGCGCCTCCACCGTGGGTGCCGTCGTGTTGATCGGCCGCGAACTGCTGCCGATCTGAGGAGAACTGTGACACAAGAGCCCGAGATCGCGATCCGCAAGGTGAAGTCCGCCGTGCGGACCGTCGAGTTGCTCGAGTATCTGGCGGCCCGCCCCGACAACCCGGCGCGCCTGCGCGAGATCAGCGACGCGCTGGACATGCCGCGCAGCAGCGCGCACGCCCTGCTCCGCACGCTCGTCGCGCAGGGCTGGGTGCGGTGTGACCCGTCAGGCACGTTGTACGGCATCGGTATTCGTGCACTGCTCGTCGGGACCAGTTATCTGGACAGCGACCCGTATCTGCGGTTGATCACGCCGTTCCTCGACGATCTGCGCCAGGATCTCGACGAGACGTTTCACCTCGGCCGGCTGGACGGCACGGACATCGTGTACCTGGCGACACGCGAATCCAAGCAGTACACCCGCGCATCGAATCGCGTTGGCAGGCGGCTGCCCGCCTACACCACCGCTCTGGGCAAGGCGCTGCTGGCCGAGCGGTTCGGCACCGACCGCGACACTCACGTC
The DNA here is from genome assembly GCA_035649695.1 of Mycobacterium sp. GTDB lineage: Bacteria > Actinomycetota > Actinomycetes > Mycobacteriales > Mycobacteriaceae > Mycobacterium. The sequence continues at coordinate 6,008 of DASRJA010000413.1, forward strand.
CCTGCCGCGCTGAAGCCACTGACCGCCAACACGATCGTCGACCGGCCCGTGCTGGACAATGCGCTCGATGAAGTGCGGGTGCGGGGGTACGCCGCCGACAACCAGGAGAACACCATGGGGCTGCGGTGCTTCGCGGTGGCACTGCGCTACTGCCGGCCCTCGCTGGATGCCATCAGCTGCTCGGTACCGGTGGGGCGGCTGACACCGCAGCGTGAGCGCGAGATCGTCGAGGCACTGTGCACCATGGGCGACAAGGTGTCCCGCGTGGTGCGGCCGCTGGCCAACGGCGACAAATGGTTCGCGTCGTGAGGAGATTGACATGAGCACACCCGTCGTGCGCGACATGGCCGTGATTCCGATCGCCGGCCACGACAGCATGCTGCTGAACCTCAGCGGCGCGCACGGGCCGTTCTTCACCCGGAACCTGGTGATCCTCACCGACACAGACGGGAACACCGGCGTCGGCGAGGTTCCGGGAGGGGAGCCGATCCGGCGCACCCTCGACGATGCCCGCGCGATCGTCACCGGCCGCGGCATCGGCGATCACCACGCCGTGCTCAACGACGTGCGCCGCGCCTTCGGCGATCGGGATGCGGGGGGACGCGGCGCGCAGACGTTCGACCTACGCGTCGCCGTGCACGCGGTGACCGCGGTCGAGTCGGCGCTGCTGGACCTTCTCGGGCAGCACCTTTCAGTGCCGGTGGCGGCGCTGCTCGGTGAGGGCCAGCAGCGTGACCGCGTGCAGGCGCTCGGCTATCTGTTCTTCGTCGGCGACCGCACCAAGACGGATCTCGCGTACCGGTCGGGGGCGGACGAAGAGGCCGACGATTGGCTTCGCCTGCGGCATGAGGAAGCGCTGTCACCCGACGCCATCGTCCGGCTCGCCGTGGGCGCGCGGGCGCGGTACGGCTTCCGCGACTTCAAGCTCAAGGGCGGGGTACTGCCGGCAGCTGACGAGGCCAAGGCGGTGATCGCGCTGGCCGACCGGTTCCCGGATGCCCGAATCACGTTGGACCCCAATGGCGGTTGGCTACTCGAGGACGCAGTGAAGACGTGCCGCGAGCTGACCGATGTGCTCGCCTACGCCGAAGACCCCGTCGGGCCTGAGGACGGCTTCTCGGGTCGCGAGGTGATGGCCGAATTCAAACGGGCGACCGGCCTACCGACGGCGACGAACATGATCGCCACGGATTGGCGTGAACTGGGACATGCGATTCGCATTGGCGCGGTCGATATCCCGTTGGCGGATCCGCACTTCTGGACGATGGCCGGTTCGGTGCGCGTCGCGCAGCTGTGCGACGCGTGGGGTCTGACGTGGGGTTCGCACTCCAACAATCACTTCGACGTATCGCTGGCGATGTTCACTCACGTCGCCGCCGCGGCACCGGGAGAGATCACCGCGATCGACACTCACTGGATCTGGCAGGACGGACAGCGGATCACCGTCGAGCCGTATCTGATCGTCGACGGTTATCTGAGCGTGCCCGACAAGCCGGGCCTGGGTGTCGAGCTCGACATGGACGCAGTCAACGCCGCACACGAGCTGTATGTACGCGAAGGGCTGGGCAGCCGCGACGACGCTGTGGCGATGCAGTACCTGATCCCTGGTTGGACGTTCGACAGTAAACGACCTGCGCTGCAGCGATGAAGATTGTTGTCGCGGACGCGAATTTGGTCCCGCACCGCGAGCGACTCGAGGCTGCGATGCCACCGGGCGCCAAGGTGTACTGGCATGTGGGTGACGCGCCCTTGGACGCGCTGCGGGACGCCAATGTGTATGTCGGGAGCCGGTTCACCGCGGAAATGGCCGCCGTCGCGGAGAAGCTGCGGCTGATTCATGTCGCCGGGGCAGGCACCGACAAGGTGGCGTTCGAGGCGTTGGCGCCGGACGTGCTGGTGGCCAACACGTTTCACCATGAGGAGTCAATCGCGGAGTATGTGATCGCCGCGGCGGTGATGCTGCGGCGCAACTTCCTGAGTCAGGACCGGCAGCTGCGTCGTGGCGTCTGGGCAACATCGGTGTACGACGCGTCGATACCGCAGGCGGGCACGCTCGGCGATGCACACATTGGGTTCATGGGCTTCGGGCACATCGGCCGGCATGCGTGGAACCTGTTCCGCGCCTTCGGTTGTAGTGGATCGGCGGTGACGGGCTCTGGCCGCGTCCCGGAGTGCGGCCTGGCATGGGCGGGTGACACGAGGGAGCTGGATCGGCTCTTGACGGAGTGCGAAGTCGCGGTGGTATCGGCGCCGCTGAACGAGCACACGGAAGGCATGATCGGCGCGGAGCAGTTGCGCGCGCTCGGCAGAGGCGGGGTGTTGATCAACATCGGCAGGGGTCCGCTGGTGCAGGAGCGGGCGCTGTACGACGCGTTGGCGGGTGGCGTGATTCGGGCGGCGGCGATCGACGTTTGGTATCGCTACCCGTCGGGGGACGGTGTCAGCGCGCCGAGCGACCTGCCGTTCGCGGAGTTGCCGAATGTGTTGATGACGCCGCACTCGTCGGGGGTCACGCGCGACACGTTCATCGGCCGGGTCGACGACGTCGCGGCCAACATCGGGCGGCTGCAGCGGGGAGAGCCGCTGCAGAATGTCGTGTTCGGTGGAAGGTGACGACACTCTTTCGCGCGCCGTCATCCAAATGTTGACGCCCTTCACCTGACGCCTTCCGAGACAGACAATCTCCGGCCAGCCCGCAATCATGGCATCGCTTCGGCCCATGCGGTATGGCCCTCGAAGCCAAGCGATGTCGCCATCGCGGCGTAGCGATCCCGGAAGTGCGTGTAAGCCGCGGCATCGTCGCGAGCCCGGGCCAGTAGAGCACGTACTCGCAAGAGCCAGATGTCGCGCATAGGTAAATCGTCGGTCGGGGCCGCTAACCGCTCGATAGCGGCCTCGGCTTCAGCCACGTCACCCTCGGCCCCACGGTCCAGCAGTGTCTCCACCAGAACACCCGTCGCAACAGGGCCCCAGAACAGCAGTTGTCCCTCGCGAACCAGTTGGTCGACGGCGGCGAACATGAGCGGTATCGCCTCATCGCGATCTCCACGCCGAGCCCTCTCACGTGCCAAGTACACGTTGATCAGCCGCAACTCGCTTAGGCCGTGTCCCCGGCGCAGTAACGCGTCGCTGACCTCGGCTAGGAGCTTCTGTCCGCTGGAATGCTCCGCCTCCGTGTGGCGGTGCACCAGCGCAAGGCCCAGCGTTCCCCGGGCTATGGCCACAGCCATATCATCACCGGATCGTTCGGCAATCCGTAGCGCATCCTCGATCTCGCGCAGCGCGCGATCGTGGGCAGCCAGCACGCCAAACGGTATTCCCGGTAAGTAACACCAGCCGACGACCGCGGCGTAGGACAACGGGTCGGTGCTGCGGGCCATGGCCAGGCCGTGGCGAAGGTCGTCGTGCCATCCGGGACGACCCAGGCAATACCGCGCCGTAGCCCCTGAGGTCAAGGCAACAGCTAACGGAGACCCGATTATGAAGTTCCCTTTGAACGGATCACCGTTGGCCAGGTCGATGGCCCGCTGCGACCACCGCAGCGCGTCACCCCAATCGGCGCTGTGACTCTTGGCGTAGATCACCGCGAAGGACAGCCCCACCGTCAACGTCGCATCGCCGCTCGACTCGATGAGGGCCATGGCTTCCGATGCCAGCCGCGACGCCTCGCGGTTCCGGCCCCGCCACGCTTGATCCAACATCAGCCCGGCCATGCCCATGGCCAGCGACGCCTTGTCCCCGGCGGCGGTGCACAACTGTCGCAATTCATCGAAACGGTCCCCGGCTTCGTTCACATGGACTCGCCAGGCGGTCCCGCACAACATGGTGCGCGGGGCGATGCGCATGGCTGCCTGGTCGAGGTCCTCGGCGGGCAGTGCGTCGGCGATCTTTCGGGCGCGCTCCCAACTTTGTCGCGCCGCAGCGATGTCGCGGTAGGTCGCCCACGTTGCGGCGCGCATGTGCCAGCCATAGGCCGCCTTCCTCTCGCCGGCGGCCTCCAGGTGTTCGGCAATCAAGGCGGCATTTTCATCAGCCGCTGCTGGGTCACGTGATTCGATTGCGGCCGCGACGCGCCGATGCAGCTCGGCGCGATCGGATCTCAGCTGCGATTCGTAGGCCACCGCGCGAATCAGCGGATGACGGAAGGCGTACTCGGCGTCCGGGGTGAACCGCACCTGATCAATCAGCTCCGCGCTGAGCGGCTCGTCGAACACCGCATCGATGCCCAGCGCGGCGAGCAGCTGCGGCCCGAAGCTGGCTCCGATCACCGACGCCGCGTTCAACGTCCGCTTGGCTTCAGTGGTCAACCGGTCGATGCGCGCCTCGATGGCCGCCTGCACCGTGGCCGGCACCGCGACGTCGGCGACATCCGCGCGACAGACATACTTACCGTGCGTGCCGGTAAGCACCCCGCGCTGTACCAACTCGCGCACCATCTCCTCGGCGAAAAACGGGTTCCCCGCGGCCCGCTCGGCGATGATCGCCGCCAGCTCGCCGATCGAGGGATCCGAACCCAGCAGCTCACCGATCAGCGCCGCGGTGTCCGAATCACCCAGGGGGGCAAGGGCTATCGTCTGCGCTTCCGGCGCCCGCTTGAGCGCTCCCTCATATTCGGGGCGGGAGGTGATCAGCACCATCAACTTGGTCTGCTGGATCACCGCAAGGAAGTCGGCCAGCATCGACTCGCTGACCGCATCGATCCACTGCGCGTCCTCGATGATGTACAGCGCCGGTTCGCTGCGGGCCAGCGACGCGGTGTTGATGAGTGCGGTCAACCGGCGCCGCCGCGCATCCGGGTCGATGGCGGGCAGCGGCACCTCGGGGTCGGCGATGCCCAACAGATCATCGAGCAGCAGCAGATCCTGCGCGTCGGCATCGGGGACTTGTTCCCGGGCCCGTTCGCGGGCGGCTTCGCCGTGGAGGTCAGCCACGCCGGTGCCCGCGCGCAGTAGTCGGGTCACGGCATGGAACGGGACGTCACGAGCATGCGACTCGCAGAAGGTCCAAAACACCTCGACCCCGCGAGCGGCCGCGGCCGCCGTGGCCTCCCGCGCCGTCCGGGACTTGCCGATGCCCGGCGGTCCCACCACATTCACCACACCACCGCGGCCACCGATCGCGCGATCCACCATGGCCTCCAGCGCCGACATCTCCCAGCGCCGACCGACCAGACTGGCTTCTTGGCGCTGCCTCACATGGCCTGAAGTCGTGCCAAGCAACCGGCGCGCGGGGACAGGCGTGTCGGCACCTTTGATGCGCACCCATTCCGGTTCACCCAATACAGCGGCATGCTCGACCAGCCGGGCGGTGGACTCGCTGAGCATCACCCCACCCGGCGCCGCGACCGATTCCATCCGCTGCGCCAACCCGACCTGCTCACCAACTGCGGTGTAACCCAATGCGCCCGAACCGATCTCACCCGCAATGACCTGACCGGAGTTCAGCCCGACCCGCAGCTGCAGCGCCATACAGTCGCGGTTTTGGACTTCGACGGCGAGCCGCTTCGCCTCCTCCTGAATCGATAGCGCCGCAAGGCAGGCACGAAAAGCGTGATCCTCCAAAGCCACTGGGGCCCCAAACAACGCCATCACGCCGTCGCCGGTGAACTTGTCCATCGTCCCGCCGTAGCGGTTTACGACAGCCGTAACGCGGTCCACCAGATCGGTCATGATCTCGCGCAACCGCTCCGTATCCAGCACGGCCGCGATCTCCATCGACCGAACCACATCGGCGAACAGCACCGTCACCTGCTTGTACTCCGCCGATCGGCTGGCCTGTGTGACCGGTGCGCCGCATTCGTTACAGAACTTGGAGTTCAGCGGCAGCTCCGTGCCGCACGACCCACACGACAGACCCGTTGCTGTCAGTGCACCGCGACGGTCCTTGCTGCCGTCCACGTCAGTATCGTTTCACCCCGGCTCAGGGGTGTCCGTCATATGCGGCGGATCCGGCATCTTCTTGCGGCGAGTGTGGGGTTAAGGCACGTTTTCCTGATTCGAAGCGTGTCTCGAGCCCACACTCGTCGTTAGAGATGAGGACGAACTCAGCGGGACCCGTACTCCAACGCCGGCTCATTGGAATCCACATGACCGTTGCTGCGGATCGTCAGATGATCGGGCCGCACCTCGTAGCTAGCGCCGTCAGCCGGGTTGGTCACGTCGAATCCACCGGCGGACGGCGTCGCGTTTGCCAGTTTCACGTTGGCGCCATCCCTCAATCGTTCGCCGTGGTAGTAGTAGCTCCCCGGCGTCGTCTCACAGATCACCGCCAGCGACTGCGCAGTCCTGATCGCAGCCGCGACAGTGCTCCCGTCATCGCAGCGGGCGGCATGGCCGACGAAGCCCTGCGCATCGGTTCCTGACACGCCGGGCAGCGGTGCCCCGCTCGTCGTTGTGGTCGGTGTGGTGGATGTGGCCGATGGTGTCGATGACGGCTCGACCGTCTCGGTCGACGTGCTCACCGACGGCGGCGGCACGGCCACCGTGGTCTGCGGCGGCGCGGCGCTGTCGTCATTGCCCGAGAACAGCTGCATCGCCAGCACCACCGCGACGCCGAACAGCAGGACCGTCGCCACGATCAGCGCCACCTGACTGGTGCTCAGCCGCGATTTGCGCGGCGCCGGCGGCTCCGGCGGCCGAATCTCCGGCGGCGGGTACGGCGTGTATCCCGTGCCCGCCGGATTGGCGTACACCGCCGAGAACTGTCTTGTCGACGACGCCGGCGGCGAACTCGGCACAGGAACAGGAGCAGGAGCCGGCACAGGCGCAGGCACAGGCGCAGGCGGCACAGGACCGCCGGACACCGCCGCCCTCGCCGCCTTGGCCAACTCGCCCGCAGACGCGAACCGTTCCTCCGGCTTCTTGGCCATGCCTTTTGCAATCACGTCGTCAAACGCGCGTGCAATGCCTCGGCGCATGATGCTTGGCCGCGGCGGCGGCGAGAACATGTGCGCGGTCATCAGCTGCCGCAGATCTCCCGTCTCAAACGGCGGCCGCCCGGTGAGGCTTTCGTAGAGCAGGCAGGTCAGCGAGTACACGTCCGCGGACGGCCCGACCTGCCCACCGCTGAACCTCTCCGCCGACATGTACGCGCACGAGCCGATGATCAGCCCCGTCGTCGTCATGCTCGGGTCGCCGCCGCCGTGGGCGATCCCGAAGTCCACCAGATACGCGAAGTCATCCGGTGTGAGCAGCACGTTCTCCGGCTTGATGTCACGGTGCACCAGGCCGTCCGCATGCGCCGCGTCCAGCGCGGCCCCCATCTGCGCGATGATCGACGCGGCCCTGCTCGGGGCGAGCGGGCCGTTCGCACGCAACTCGTCCTTCAGGCTGCCGCCCTCGACCAGCCGCATGTCGATGTACAGCACTCCGTCGATGTCGCCGAAGTCGTGCACAGGGATGACGTGCGGTTCCTGCAATCGCGCAGCTACCCGCGACTCGCGGCGGAAGCGTTCCTGGTAGTTCGGGTCCGCGGCCATCTCCGCGCGCAGCACCTTGACCGCCACCGTGCGCTCCTTGACGGTGTCGTAGGCGCGGTACACCTCGCCCATCCCGCCGACACCGATCAGAGAATTCAGCTCGTAGGGCCCAAAACGGGTGCCCAGGCGCGAGCCACCCTGTGGGGAGGTCATGCAAATCCTTTCCGTTCGAACCCCGACGCGCAGCAATACACCGTGTTCCCACATTGGATGCACGCTTAACGTGCTCGAAGTTCGAAGCGCAGCAAAGCAACTGGCTTCCGACGCACGCAGGTACCACACTACGGTGCGCTGACCAGTGCCGCATAACTCGATAGATTGAACGACTAACCGACGTCTTTCGTTCTAGGTACTACAGAGGACTGAGCGGAGGACAGGCGCTGCTGTATCGGATCGCCCTGCTGGCCATTGCCGCACCGCGACGGGTCATCGCATCCGCGGTGCTGCTGACTGTCGCCCTTGGAATATTCGGAATACCCGTTGCGAAGAGCCTGTCCGCCAGTGGATTCCAGGACCCCACGTCCGAATCAGCCAGGGCGACGCACGTCCTGACCGATAAGTTCCATCAGGGCGACGTGCAATTGCTGGTCGTCGTGTCGACACCCGACGGCGTCGACAGCGCAGCAGCTCGCGCAGCAGGCAACGACATCGTCGATCAACTGCGCAGTTCGCCACATGTCGCGCAGGTGACATCGCCATGGACAGCGCCGCCGCCCGCCGCCGCCGATCTGGTCAGCCGCGACGGTAGGTCGGGCCTGATTGTGGCGGGCATCACGGGTAACGAGAATCAGCAGCAGAATTACGCCAAGGAATTGTCCGACCAGGTGGCGGGTGACCACGACGGTGTCACCGTCCGCTCGGGTGGCACCGCGATGGTCAATGTGCAGATCACCGAACAGTCGCAGCACGACCTGCTGGTGATGGAGTCGCTGGCGATCCCGCTGAGTTTTTTGGTGCTGGTCTGGGCGTTCGGCGGGCTGGTGGCCGCCGCGCTGCCGGTCGCAGTTGGCGTGATGGCGATCCTCGGCGCGCTCGCTGTACTGCGGTTGATTTCGTTTGCCACCGACGTGTCGATCTTCGCGCTCAACCTCACCACCGCGATGGGTCTGGCGCTGGCGATCGACTACACCCTGCTGATGATCAGCCGGTTCCGCGACGAGTTAGCCGACGGCGCGAGCCGCGACGACGCCCTTGTGCGCACGATGCTGTCCGCCGGCCGCACCGTGGCGTTCTCCGCCACGACGGTCGCCCTGTCGATGGCGGTCCTCGTGCTCTTCCCGATGCACTTCCTGAAGTCGTTCGCCTACGCGGGTGTCGCAACTGTGACGTTCGCCGCGGCTGCCGCGATCGTGGTGACACCCGCTGCGCTGGTCCTGGTCGGCGACCGCCTCGATGCGCTGGACGTGCGCCGGCTCGCTCGCCGCGCGCTTGGCCGCTCCGAACCGCAACCGATGCCCGTCGAGCAGCGGTTCTGGTACCGATCCGCGAGTTGCGTTATGCACAAAGCAGTTCCGCTCGGATTGGCGGGTGTCGCGTTGCTATTGCTGCTCGGCACGCCGTTCCTGAGCGTGCGCTGGGGATTCCCCGACGATCGCGTGCTGCCGAGATCGGCATCCGCACATGAAGTCGGTGACCAGTTGCGGCGCGACTTCGTGCACAACTCCGACGCCGCGGTGACCGTCGTCGTCCCCGACACCACCGGCATCGGCGCAGCTGACATCGACAGGTACGCAGCCGACCTTTCTCGCGTACCCGACGTGTCCGCCGTGTCGGCTCCGACAGGAACGTTCATAGACGGCAACCGGGTTGGCCCGCCCTCGGCGCCCGCAGGACAGATTCCTGGCAGCGCCTTCCTGACCGTCGACAGCTCGGCTCCGCTGTTCTCCGACCCGTCAGAAACTCAGCTCGACCGCCTGCATGCCGTACCCGCCCCCGCAGGCAAGCAGGTCGATATGACCGGCACCGCGCAGACGAACCGCGACAGCGTCGACGCCATCACCAGTCGGCTGCCGCTGGTGCTCGGGCTCATCGGCGTCATCATGTTCGTACTGCTGTTCCTGCTGACCGGCAGCGTCGTCATGCCGCTGAAAGCGTTGGTGCTCAACATACTTTCGCTGACGGCCGCGTTCGGTGCGATGGTGTGGATCTTCCAGGACGGCCATCTCGGCGCGCTCGGCACCACACCGACCGGCACGTTGGTGGCCAACATGCCGGTGCTGTTGTTCTGCATCGCGTTCGGCCTGTCGATGGACTACGAAGTGTTCCTCGTTTCACGGATCAGGGAATTCTGGCTGGCGTCAGGCAAGACGCGGGCCGACAACGACGAGAGTGTCGCCCGCGGCATCGCTCACACCGGGCGGATCATCACCGCCGCCGCGCTGATCATGTCGATTTCCTTCGCCGCGTTGATCGCTGCGAACGTGGCGGTTATGAGACTTTTCGGGCTCGGCCTGACGCTTGCGGTGCTGGTCGACGCCACGCTTGTGCGGATGGTGCTGGTGCCCGCGTTCATGCACGTTATGGGCCAATGGAATTGGTGGGCGCCGCGGTGGTTGGTCGCGGTGCACCGACGACTCGGTTTGAATGACGGTCAGCCGCATGCGACACAGGAACCGCACAGCGGCGAGATCGAACCGACCGGCTCCGAACCCCGTGTCTAGAGTGTGAGCGTTATCGCAGGCGTACATGGAGTCCTTCCGCCGAATCAATACAGCCAGGATGAGATCACCGACGCGTTCGTCGCGGTTCCCGCCTTCGCCGGCTACGAGCAGGTGGTGCGCGGACTGCACGCCAGCTCGAAGGTCGACAGCCGACACCTGATCCTTCCGATCGATCAGTACCTGACGCTGGGCGACCTCGGCGAAACCAACAACCTGTTCATCGAGCACGCAGTGGAAATGGGCTGCGCAG
>DASRJA010000414.1:0-7696 GCA_035649695.1 Mycobacterium sp.
TTCAACGGGTTCCCGGTCGGCGCCAACCAGGATGGTCACCGACCCGCCGGGAACCGCGGTCGCACGGGCCGACACCCAGTAATCGAAGCTACGCCCAGGACCTTCCACCCGTCCCACGCTGCGCGCCTGACCATCGCTCAATGAGGTTGTCACCAGCGGTGATGTGGGTGCACCGTTCGAGGCGGCCAGCACCGTCCCGGTGTCATCCACGATCTGCACTGCACCGATCTGGCTGTCGGTCACCAACAACGACGGATCCACCTCCCGGGGCGTATCAGTGCGCAATTGCGCGCTGATCTGCTCGGCGCGGGCCGCGGCCGCACCCTGAGCGGTGGACTCCAAAGATCGGTAGAGCACCAGCAGCAGGACACCACCGGCGATGGCAAGACTGAGTGTCATCACCACCGCGGCGGCCAGCGCCGAGCGAGTACGCACGCTCGCATGCATCGGGTTGAGCCGGCCGACGATCAGAACCTCCCGGTGTGCGCCCAAGGCCGCCATGTCATCGCAGCGCCCCGTCGTCCCTAACCCCAATCATCCAGCACGACGTGATACCCATCATCGTGGCCCGCCGACGCTGTGAAATCGTTGAAAGAACGGGTTTCGTTGTCCGCCCTGGTGGCGTCGCAGAACACCAGCAGAGGCGTCACCCCGGTTCTGGCCGGTTCCGGCCGATCGGCGGCGCTCGTGTCCACAGAGAAATACTCTCAGGCTGAGGGCAGTGGAGAGGCGCGTAATCGGCCGGATCCTCCGTAACGTTGTGGTCACCCTCCTAAATGTTGTCCGTGTCGCACCCCCCAGCACATTCGGCGCTGTCCGCGAGTTTCGGGGTCTCCACCACTGTCGGTGCACGCGGCGGAGGCGGCGCGCCCACGGCGGATTGAGTGAGTGTTCAGCGGGACTCAGCAAGTTCTGAGCGGTCGTGGGCGACGTTGTCCTCGTAGGGCTCTCGTCGCAACCTCGTGGCGAAACTAGGCAATTTGAAACTTAGGAAGTGCAGCCATGTCCATGAAGGTGAACAAGTACATCACACCGCTGCTGGGCGGGACTGCTGCCGCGGTCGCGATGGCCGCACCGACGGCTTCCGCAGCAGATCATCAGTCCTGCAACGGGAGCGGCTCGAGAACCGTCTGACAGTCTCCCGGCAACGTTCAGATCACGGCCCCCGCGCCCCAGGTCAGTTTCACCCCTACGGAGACCAGGCCTTCCTGCTCTTCCACCACTGAGCTGGTGCGTGGGACACGGGTACCGCATCCTCGTCGCTGGCATCGAACTTCGGCGGCGAGGGCGCGGCGCCGTTCGTCGCGCAAGGCATGGATGTGAAATCCGCCCGCTGATCCCTATTCTCGAATCGAGGTTGATTCCTTTGTCAGAGTGGCTAACTCGGCAATGCGCTGTTCCTCGGCGCGTGCGCGAGAGGACTGCTCTGTGCCAAGCTGCCCTCCACCCAGGTACGGCCATCGGGGCCAATACGGCTGCGATCAGCCGCGCTCGACCGCGGTGCTCCCATAGCGGCTGGCCCCGGTGCCTCGATGGTTGCGATGTTGCGTAGGGGTGCGCCCGTTCACGTCACCAGGGCGAGGGCCAGCGCGAAGTCCTGTACCGTCAGAACGGGCATATCTCCGGAGGGGTGGTGCTGAAAATCGGCCGGGGAAGTCTTGATCGGAACGTTGCCGGGCGACAGGCAGACAGTTCCCGAGCCACTCCCGTTGCAGGACTGCTGATCTGTTGCGAACGCCGTCGGTGCGGCGACGATCGCGACCGCGGCAGCACCGGCCGCCAACAGTGGTGTGATGTACTGCAGTCTCATTCCCATGGTGGTTCTCCTTGAAGTGCTCGATCATGTGTAATTGCCCGTACAGAACTAGCCTCACCCACCTCCGCTGTGAATCCATTGAGCACAGTTGAAAATCCGTTGAGCATCCATCAACACGCCATGATCTGCAGTCGTCCCCTACCTGCCGGCATGCAGAGGCGCTGCGTTGGACGTGATATGGCGCGGTAGGGGAGTACTGCCTCGATCATCGTTCGCCTCCGGTTCTGCCGGGCCCGGTGAGTCGTGGGCGAACGTGATTGTCAGCTAGCACCGTCGCCCAACCGTCCAACTCGTGTCCGTGTGCTGATCTCGTGCATTGGTGAGTCCTCTCTCGCCGGATGCTTCAGGTGGGAAGCCGTAGCGCAGGGCAGGGCCACCTCACGGCGGGTGATGACAGTGGTGAAACCAAGGCCCAGCCACCCCGGTCGCTTTAGTCGTGGGAGTGACGGCCATTAGATGCTGCGGGCGACCGCGGCCAGCTCGGCGCTGTGCTGGCGGATCCGCTCCGCGCTCGCCATCCTCTGTTCCCGCGTCGCAGCGATCTGGTTCGGTGTCACGAATATCCGTCGCCGCCGAGCCCGCCTCCACAACGTGGCCCGGTCGTGATCGGAGACGCCGAGTCCATCGGTTACGTGGTGTCGCCTGCCAGGGTGATGGGACCTCTGGTTTGCCATGAGCATGGGACCGGGTCGTTCCGGTTGTCGGCCGTGCGTTGATAGTGGCCGAAGGCGTGGTTGCCGGTCAATCCGACGTAGTCGGAGGGGCCGGCTTTCGCGTCCCTGGTTTCTGGCGTTGCCGGTAGGACTCGCCCTCGACGACGAGTTCGTAGGCTGCTGACTGCAGTCGGTCCATCGCCGATTGGGCCAGCAGTGGGTCGGCCATCATGGTCAGGATCTCGGGTGGTTCGCGGTTGCTGGTGATGACGGTCGATGCGGCGCGGTGGCGTTCGACGATGATCTCGTAGAAGTCGGTCGTCTCGTTACTTCCAGCCGGTGCAGGGCGAGGCAGCGGGTCTTGTTCCACCGCACTACGATTCGATTCTCCCCATAGCGAATGTCGCGCGGCGAGGTGCTCACCTGACCCTTCACCGCCGTGGAGAACACCCCCACGACGGGCACGCCGCCGCCGTCTCACTCGCGGTCACCGCCTGCACCACAGGTGTCCCATCGGCTCAGCGCTCGACACGCTCGACACGCTCGCGTGGCAGCCCAAACAAACAGTGTTGTACCGTCGGGCCTCCAAATTGAACGACATACGCTATATGAGCGAAATCACAACTGCGCGCTTAAGATTGAACAGCCCGCTTGGCGGATTTCCTGACTGTCCAGCCACTCCACCGCACGACCACCACGCTAAGAACGAAGGCTGGCAACGTCGTGTGGGAACACCGGGACCTTCCGATGGGTCGAAAGACCCCCTCTTGCAACGGCGTTGAGGCTACACTCTCGTGTTCAGAAGAGCGCCTGGACCGGGCCAACGTGGACCCCAGCTGGCCGCCTCAGAACGGAATCAACGGCACCACGAAGGTCCGCAGGACGATCACGGCCACGAAAACCGCGGTAAATGCCAGGTCAATTGAGAAGGACCCGAACCGCGCCGGCTTCAACACCCGCCGGACCGGGGCGATCACGGGCTCGGTGATGCCATGGGTGATCCGGCGGGCCTGGTAGAGCCCGGTGCGGCCGCCGACCGGGGACAGCACGCCGATCCAGTCGACCACCATGCGGGCAATCAACACGAGTTCGAACAGCAACAGAACAATTCCAAGCAAGCCTGCGAACACCGCACACTCCTTCCGACCTCCCCGAGTGTCCGGCGTCCAGCTGAGAAGGCACTGAGTTCCTCGCCGCTCCGCCCCGCAGGCTGGGTGTGTTCGGAGGTCGTGCCGCTCGCAATCTGACCGAAATTGCCTCTCAGCGTTCGCTCAGCAACGCGTCTCTATGGTCGCGCGTCGTGAGCGAAACAACGAGTTCCGACGCCGTCAAGACCTCGCGTGTGCTGCTGAGCAAGGTGCCCGAAGTCACTGTGTGGTTCTGGGTCATCAAGATCCTCTGCACCACGGTGGGTGAGAGCTTCGCCGACTGGATCAACATGACTCTGGGCGTCGGCCTGACCCAGACCTCCGTCATCTTCACGGTCGTCCTCGCCGCTGTCCTGGGATGGCAATTGAGCCTCAACCGCTATGTGCCGTTCGTCTACTGGCTGACGGTCGTTCTGCTCAGCGTGACCGGCACGCTCTACACCGACATCCTCACAGATGATCTCGGCGTTCCACTCGCATTGAGCACGAGCGTCTTCGCGGTGATTCTGGCCATCGTCTTCGGCGTATGGTTCGCCCGCGAGCGGACGCTGTCGATCCACAGCATCGTCACGCGGCCGAGGGAGTTGTTCTACTGGCTCGCAGTCCTGGTGACCTTCGCCCTGGGCACAGCGGCTGGCGACTGGATACTGGAGCTCACCGGCTGGGGACCTGGTACGTCGGTGCTGCTGCCGGCGGGTCTGATCGTTGCGATCGTGATCGGGTGGCGGCTGGGCGCGAACGCGGTGCTGTCCTTCTGGCTCGCTTACATTCTGACCCGCCCGCTGGGTGCGAACCTCGGCGACTGGCTGGGTTTCCCGTCGGACCAACGGGGCCTCGGCTTGGGTGTTGCCCTCACCAGCGCGATCTTCCTCACCGCGATCCTCGCAATTGTCCTGTACCTGACGCGCACGCGCGCCGATGTGATCGAAGAGTCCGACCAAAACCGCCCGCGGACCGCAACCAAGAATGCGGCCCGTGAGCGGATCATGCTCGGGTACTACGCCGTTGTCGCCGCCGCCACGGGCACCCTGCTGGTCTGGGCCGCGGGACAGCCCCACCAAACCGCGACGGCCAGCGAGAACGAATCCGGCGGGTCGTCCGTCACCGTGACACTCGCCCCAGGGGAATCGGCGACCGCTAATTTCCCGCCGGCGGAGGTCGCGAAGTTCCGCACCATCGCTGCGGATACGCTCGCACAGGTGCGGGCCGGCGACCAGTCTGGGGCGACGGCCCGGATCAAGGATCTCGAAACCGCGTGGGACGACGATCAGCCGACTCTGCAGCCCATGGACGACATCGCCTGGACCGTCCTCGACGGCCAGATCGACAACGTCCTCACGGCGTTGCGGGCGAGCAGTCCCGACCCCGCGACCGAGACGCAGACTCTCAGCGCGCTACTGACCTCGCTTAGGTGAGGCACCGCCGAAAACACCCATCGCACGGCGATTCTGGTTAATTGATGTTCGCGGTGGCGATGCGCCGCACCTCGTCCCGTGGGGACGCTGCAGATCTGCACGTCGCACTCGCTCTGTCACCTCCGTTACGTGTGGTATCTAACCGCTGTTACAATTGACCTGTCCGCGGCGCCGAGCCTGGCGTGGCACCCGCATCCGGCGGCAAGGAGTCCTTTGTGACTAACACAGCCCTGTTTCTCGCCGTGTTCCTGGCGTGCGCGGTCGAAGCGGTCGAGGCGTTGACGATCATCCTTGCGGCGGGCACAGCGCGCGATTGGCGGTCCGCCAATACCGGCCTGCTGGCCGGACTCGTGACGCTGGCCGTGGTCGTCGCCGCCCTCGGACCGGCGTTATCCGCGATTCCGCTGGACGGGTTGCGGGTGTTCGTCGGCGGGGTACTGCTCGTCTTCGGCCTGCAGTGGTTACGCAAGGCGATCCTGCGCGCCAGTGGTCACAAGGCGCCCCACGACGAGGCGATGTTGTTCGAGGCCACTCTGGCCACTGCCCGGCAGGCCGGCACCAAGCGTCGCGGCATGGCGATCGACTGGTACGCCTTCACCCTGTCGTACAAGGGCGTCGTGCTCGAGGGCCTGGAAGCGGCGTTCATCGCCCTGACCTTCGGGGCCAATCAGCACAACATCCCATTGGCCGCCGCCGCCGCGGTCGCCGCTGTGCTGGTAGTGGCCTCTGTCGGCTTCGCGGTGCGGGCACCGCTGTCCCGCGTTCCGGAGAACAGCATGAAGTTCATCGTCGGGGTCATGCTGATCGCGTTCGGGATGTTCTGGGCTGCCGAGGGAGCGGGTGCGCACTGGCCGCTCGACGACGCGGCGCTGCTCGTGCTGATTCCGGCCGTGACGCTGTACGCGCTGGCATTGGTGGCGCTGTTCCGGCGACAGGCCGCCATCGCTTCGCCGGTCAACGCCGACGCGGCAATCACCGAGGAAGCGACACGTTCATGATCCGCAGAATCCGCGCGTTCGGCGCGTTTTGGTACGACTTCATCATCGGCGACGACTGGGTCGTCGCGCTTGGCGTAGCGCTCGCGTTGGCGATCACGTTCGCGGTGAGCCGCAGCACGGACGCGCCAGTGTGGTGGATCATCGTCGTGGCCGTCGCAATTCTCTTGCCCCTCAGCGTCTTCCGCGCGACACGCGGCCGCCGCTGAGCCGCCTAGCCACCTTCATCCTGCTCGGCATATACGCGTGCCGCATAACGCTCCAAAGCCTGTTCGCACGCGTCGAGCGCCTCCACGGCGGCCCCACGGTTGCGGGTGCCGAACACGTCACGGGCCGCAACCTTGGCGTACCAGTTCTTGAGCTTCACCAGCTCGACTTCGTTCTCCTCGAGCTCGCCGTACGTGAAGTGGTTGGCGCGGTATTCCTTGTCCAGACCGGCGTGAAAGTCGCGGCACTTGTCCAGAATCTCGTCATACTCGTCGTCCCTGGCGGCCTGGAACAGCGCCACCACGTCCTGCTCGCCGGCCACTGCCGAGCAGGACAGCAGTACGGCCGAGCCGTTCATCTCCAGAATTTCTCGACGAAGTTTGCGCAAGGCACGTTCGGCGCCGTCGGTGGCAGGCAACGCCGCCGCCGAATTCTGCAAATAGACCGCGCCCAGCGATTTAAGCCGCCGCCACACGGTCGCGCGGAGCCGGGTGGGATCCGACGGGATCCGATACACCAGCAGCAACCAGCCTGCCGGATCGGGGTCCGTGTGGGCGGACCCCGCCGGCTCCTCGGCGCCCCTGCCAGCATCACCCACAGCGTCAGTCTGCCCGACATCGCAAGCGCTCAGCTGTTGACGCCTTGTGGTGCACCCGCTATTGATGTTGGCGACCGCACCGAAGTCGGTTGGTGACAGCATCGGAGTGCACCCGTCCGGCGCAGCGGCGGTTCCCATCAGCCGGGTGGGGCCACTACCCGGTGGCCGGATTCACCCGTCGACCTCGGTGGCGTCGATGATCAGCACTGTCACATCGTTGGGGTGGTGCAATATGCGTCCTGATTGGTTTCGCAGACAATTCCGGTGTGGGTGGCCACACCCCAGTTGATCTGCGGATCGATCGCCGAGTGGCTCAGTATCGTAAGCACTTTCACTCGGCGGCCGCCCATGTGGATCGTGTACCCCGAGGGCGCGTGCACTGGTAGACCCGGTTCCATCGCAGTGCGATGTCCGTCGACCTCGATCTGAGAACCGTTGGTGGAAGCGCAGTCTCGCACCCACAGTCCGGATTCGCCGATGTCGAATTCCAGATGCGTCCTCGACATCGTTATTGTGTCGTCGGCGAGTGCGACTAGGTGTTCGACATTCTTGTCCGCCGCCGCGACCGGGTAGCGTCCGATCAGTCCCCTGCCCCGAACTGCAATCGTGGAACCGCCGTCGAATTCCAGCCGATACTGCGCGGGGCGAGGTTTCCGCGAATGCGCGGTGCACCCCATGCCGTTGGTCGCGGGACGCGGGGACACTCGGAATCTGAGAACGTTCACAGGCGCGGCTTCGGCTGTGACGCTCTTCAGCTGCGCTCAGCGACCCCACAATGTCGCGTCTGCAGGGTGGGAGTCGCAGCCCAATCTGGCTGCGTGATGAGAAGGGAAATGCACGATGCTGAATCGGAAGAACAAGATC
>DASRJA010000415.1:0-2450 GCA_035649695.1 Mycobacterium sp.
CGGCGGCGGCGCCGGCGGCGTAGCCGTGTCCGGCGGTGCCTCGTGCGCCGCGGCCTGCTGCGCCGGCGGCTGCTCTGCCGCCGGCTCACCGCGCCAGTTGTGCAGCGACTGCGCCGCGAGCATCAGCGCGACCCCGAGCACGATCGAGCGCCCACCGCGGGGCACCCGATGGATCGAGGTCGCATTACCGGTTGTCGGGATCATGGCGATCACAGGCGTCGGAAGGGCAGCTGGCCGGCGGTGCCCGGCAGCGTCGACTCGGCCCAGACCGTGTTGTCGGAACCCAGCGGCGCGAGGCCGTTGCTGTTCGGGCTCTGGAACAGCCAGGAGCCGTTGTTCGCCACGGGCACCGTCGCCAGCTGGCGGCTGCGGTCGCCGATCGCTCCGATGAAGATGCGAACCGACTGGCCCTGGTGCAGCGTGTTGCTGCCGCCGACGCGCCACTGGTTCTTGCTCGCGACGTAGCGGGCCTCGGTGATCGTCACGATGTCGAGCGGGCCGCTGGGGCCGTTGACGTGCACGATCATCGTGTCGACCGACGCGTTGCCGATGCCGTCGCGGATCAGCAGGGTCAGCGTGACGTCGAGGTGCAGGTTCGTGCCGACGATCGGCGCGGTGAAGGACGGCGTCGCCGTGTTGGCACCGACGAGGTTCACGAGCGGCGAATTGTCGGTCCACGCGAAGGTGGTGATGTTGCCGGTCGAGTTGAGGCCGCTCAGATGCACCAGCGCACCGGACGCGACCGTCTGGTCGGGACCCGCGCTGGCGACGAGCGGGACGCCGCCGCCGACCGCGCCGTTGCCTTCGACGACGACGTGCGACTCGGCGGTGCCGCCGGTCGACGACTCGACGGTGATGACCTTCGGCGGCACGGTGCCGGGGAGCATCGGGATGCTGCCCGACGCCTCGCCGTTGCCGAGGTTGTTCAGCGCGGTGGGCGGGACGCCATCGCCCGACGCGGTCAGCGTCGGGTTGCCGACCCTGTCGGTGGATCTCGCCGAGACCAGCAGGTCGCCGCCGATCGTGAACACGGCGCTGGTGATCTCGACCGTGTCGGTCAGCGACGGTCCGGGGAACGTCGTGGTGGGGAAGTCGGTCAGGTTGGTGACCGACACCGAAGCGGGCGTGCCGCCGCCACCGCCCGGGAACACCGCGCGCGCGAAGTATTGGCCATCGGCGCCGCCGCCTTGCATCGGCAGGCTCGGGCTGCCGGCGATGTTGACCACGAGGCTCTGGCCGGGGGCCGTCGAGGCCCACACATTGACGGCGGTCTCGGTCGAGGTCTTGTTGACCGTCACCTTGTCGACCCTGGCACCGAGCTGCGACGCGACCTGGCCCATGATGACGAAGGTGTTGACCTGCGCGCGATTGGCGCCGGCGGCGTTGGCCGGGAAGATCGTGTTCGCGCTCGGGCCCTGGATGCGGAAGAAGTTGGTGTTGAACGGGCTGCCCGTGACCTGGACCTCGGTCGCGCCGTCCGCGATCAGCTGGCCGGGGACGCCGGGATGGATGAAGCCGAGCGGGGTCAGGAACGGACCGATCGCGCCGTGCAGCGCGATGTCGAACTGCATCGGCGCGCCGATGCCGACGTCGTCGGTCACGTTGATCGTGCCGGGGTTCGGGCCGTCGACGCCGGCGATGTAGACACGCGAACCGTACGGATGCGTGATCGTGTAGCTGGCGCCGTCGACGAGACCGTCGATGCGGATGCGCACGCGCGCGAACACGATGTTGTCCTGGAAGACGACCGCGCCGCCGCTGAACGCGGCCTCGAACGCGATCACGAGCAGCGCGCGTGCGCCGCCGTTGCCGACCATGCTGGCATCGGCGCCCCAATAGAACGCTTCGTCGGGCCAGTTGATGTTGGTGTCGGTCGGCGACGTCGGATAGTGCGCCGGCGAGTTCGGGTCGGGCAGCAGGAAGCCGCAGGCGTTGGGGTTGCGGCACAAGGCGAGCCGCAGGCCGTTCGAGTCCTCGTAGAACAGCGGGTATTGGATCGTGGGATCGATGGGCCCGACGCGGACGAGTCCTGGACCCTGCGCGCGGATCTCATTGGTGCTGCCGGCAATTGCCGTGAGGGCAAGAAGACCCGACGCAATGGTCGGGAGTACGGATGAGCGCTTTGGTGAAGTGTGAGACATGAGTTTCCCTCGGTGAGAAGGGAGTGATCTGCCCCTTTGGGCGGGATGATATGAGGCAACGAACCTGGGTCGGCCGACGCGATCGCGTGGAGGCGCAATGCGGCTTGTCGATCCCCGATACGCGATTGTGCCTATACCATGGATCCGTCGTGCGAGGGACGTGCCCCCCTCGAAAACAAGCGGTCGACGCGCGCGAACGCCAATGGCCAGAGCGAACGTCCATTGGCAATGGACGCTTGCGCGCGGTTCGCGGCGATGTCCCATGCGGCTACGCGCCGACGGATAGTGCTCTGGCGCCGCAGCCGGCGG
>DASRJA010000416.1:0-4849 GCA_035649695.1 Mycobacterium sp.
GCCGCGCCGACGTCGAGCGCACCGACGACAACCGGGTTCGGCGGCGGCATCGTCGTGACCTCGAACAACCCGAGCGCGCCGGCGCAGCCGGGGGGCGTCCTCAGCCTCACCCGCACGCTGGTCCGCAACAACACGGCTACCCAGGCGGCCGGCGGCATCGGCGTGTTCGGCGACAACTTCACGTCGGTCAGGGCGGTGCTCTGGATGGGCGAGTCGGTGGTCTCTGGCAACGTGTCCCAGGGGCAGGGTGGTGGAATTCACGTCAGCCGGGCGGATGCGACCATCGGCAACTCCCTCATCATCTCGAATACCGTCTCGGGCGGGTCGCTCGCGTTCGGCGGGGGGCTCCTGCTCGGGACCACTGCTGCCGCAAATATCACCGCCACGACGATCGCAAGCAATGTCGCCGGCCTGAACGGCGGTGGGGTGTTCATGGACGACGGGGCAGCGCTGCAGATGAGCGGATCGCGCATCTTCGGCAACATCGCCAACAATCCGAATCAGTTTGGCGGCGGTGGCCTGTTCGTGGGGCCGAACGGGAGCAGCAGCGGCACGATCGACAGCAGCATCATCGCCGACAACACGCAGTACCAGATCTTCGAGAATCCGTGTCCGAAGACCCGGCTGACTTACACGAACAATACGATCACACCGCGGCCGGGGGCGAACGATCTCTACGTCTCTGCCTGCGCGCCGTTTGGCACGGTCACCTCGATCTCTGCGTTCAACAGCCTCGCCAATACTTCCGGCAACAACTCGAACCTGCCGCGGTTTGCGCATTTTCTGGCGACGCCGCGATTCGGTACGAGCTTCACGCTGGCGTGGAGCGCGGCCCGAGCGACGTCGGTGACCATTTCCGGCGTCGGGACGTCGGGCGCGGCAACCGGCACGGCCGATGTGGCGCCGTCGGTGGCGGTCACCTACAGCCTGACGGCAGCGGCCTCGGCTGCCAATGGCGGGAACTACGGTGCCGTGACCGCACCCGTCACACCGGTGGCGCCTCCGAAGGTGGCGAAGTTCGTGCCGGGCGATTTCAACGGCGATAGCGTGGCCGACCTCGCGCTCTTTCGCCCATCGACCGGTGCCTGGTACGTCTCGGGACTGGGCCAGCTGACGTGGGGCGGCGGGAATGATATTCCGCTGTCGGGAGACTTCGACGGAGACCGCAGGGCGGACCTCGCCGTCTTCCGGCCGTCAACGGGTGCCTGGTACATCCGATCGACGGCTTCGGGCGCGACCTTCCAGTACACGTGGGGCGGGGGGAATGACATTCCGGTGCCGGCGGACTACGACGGGGATGGACGGACCGACATTGCGGTGTTCCGCCAATCCACCAGCACCTGGTACATCTACCACGTCGGCTCCAATACGAGCGTGTCGCACTTCTGGGGCGGCCCCGGCGACGTTCCCGTGCAGGGGGATTACGACGGAGACGGCGCCGCAGACGTGGCCATCTTCCGGCCATCCACGGGGGCGTGGTACATCATTCAGTCAGCCACCGGATCCACCCGTCAACTCGTCTGGGGCGGAAGTATCGACACGGCTGTTCCCGGGGATTACGACGGCGATGGCCGGACCGACATCGGAGTGTTTCGGGCATCCACTAGCACCTGGTACCTCACTCTGTCGGCGACAGGAACCACTCGTCAAGTTGTCTGGGGCGGTGGCGGCGACATGGCGGTCCCGGGTGACTATGACGGCGACGGGCGGACCGACGTCGCGATTTTCAGACCGTCGAACGGCCGCTGGTACATCGTTCACTTGGGCACGGGCGCGACGGCGAGCTATGTCTGGGGCGGCGCCGGAGATCTGCCGATCCTGAGACGCTAGATGAGCAGCAGCCGCGTGACCCGCCGTGGACGGACGGTGACCTCGAAGTCGTCTGGCCGTTGCATCACCGGCACTACTTGAGCGTTCCGGATCCTGGGAGTTGAAGATGGCTACGGATCCCGTCCGCGCCCTCACGTAGGTCGGGATTACTTGCTCGGTCGTATCATCGGTTCCGACAAACCCGGTACGGTTCAACACAAGGAACGAGCGAGAACGAGTACCCTCGTCAAAGATTTGGAGACGATTGAAACGCTCCGCAAGTCACTTCCCGACTAATGGCACGTCGCCCTGAGCGCCCCACAACAGCGTGATGGTGCCGCCCGCCGAGTAGCTAATGAACCATTGTCCAGTCGACGGCCGGAAAATCCCGATATCTGATCTGCCATTTCCGTCGTAGTCTCCGGGCACCGGTATATCGCTACCACCGCCCCACAACAGCGTGATGCCCCCTCCCCCCGAGAAGCTAATGAACCACTCCCCGGTTGACGGCCGGAAAATCCCGATATCTGATCTGCCATTTCCGTCGTAGTCTCCGGGCACCGGCATATCGCTACCACCACCCCACAACAGCGTGATGCCGTCTCCCCCCGAGAAGCATGCTCCGGTCTCGACAGTCCGCTGCGCTTCGGTCGATGCGGCGTCGCCGGCGGCGCGTTGTTCATAGCGCCACAGGGCCGCAGCGCAGGGAATGAGGGCAGGGCTGTCCGAGCCGGTCAGAATGGCGTCCAGTTTGGCCGACGCGTCTGCCTGCAGCGTCGGGATGACTGGCTATGGGTGTCTTTTCGTCACGGCAGACACACACGACTCTTCGTCGGGCCGATCCGAGCTGAAAAGTAGAGCACGTCCCGTTCGAGACAGGACCGGATGCTGTATCGCGACGGCGAGCAGACGTCTTCCTGACACGCGTTCACGTCGAAGCGCCGATCCACGATGGCTCTCGCCGCGTTGCAGCCCTGAAAGGCCGGATAAGATCGCTCATCGAAAAAACGGACCTGCCGTGCGACATCGCGGAACCACATCTCGGTATGTGCCGCGCCGGCCGCGTTCCCTCTGGGCAGATAGACGCACAAATCATCCAGAGCGCGCGGAGAGGTCGCGATCCAGCCGTACGCGGGAGTGCCTGACAGGATCGTCGCGGAGTTGTTGTAGGACTCCAGGGTAATCAGTGTGGGCCAGTGCTCGATGATGGAGAAGGTGCCTGGCCAGAGACCGCCGGCGATGGGGAGCTGAAGGACGACGACTGCGGCGCTCACCCAGCCAGTCCGGGTACGCGCGCACGCGATGCCGCAGCAGGCCAACCCCGCCCACATTACCGGGTAGGCGTAGCGGGGAAACGGCAGAATCGGGTCGGTGGCGAGTTGCACCAGAAAGACGCCACCTGCCGACAAGGCTCCGGCGGCAACGAGCGTCCACGACATCGGGTCGCGCCTTCGCACCGCCACCGCCAGGGCGCCTAGCCAAGCGAGTCCGACAAAGAACCCCCAGACTCCCAAGTACGACGAGGTCCGCGCCCATGGCTGGCCAGCGGTCAGCGACGTCCACAACTGTGCCATCCCGCCGTAGTGCGTGGGAGGAAGCGGCGCATGGATCGCCCGCAGGAGGAGCGCGTTTGCCGTGCTGCCGATGGCAGCGCCCGCAATGAGCGGCCATACACGAAGGCCAAGCACCGGAAAAAACGCGAGAATCAGAATCAACAGGGCGGGGAGCGCGGTTTCCTTGATGAGCACGCTGCCAGCGGCCGCTGCCACCAGCCACAGGATGTGCTGCGACGTGTGCCGGCCAGCGGAGACCGACAGGAGCAGCGCCAGCGTCACGCTCAGGAGCGGCAGCTGTGCGGTCTCCATCATCAGTTGTGAGGCGTTGAACAGGACGAACGGCGACAGCAGGAGGACGGCGACGGCCCACGCGCGGTGTGCGCCGGCATCGACCGCGCGCGCCGCCAGAAACCACAGCGCGAGCACCGTCGCCACGGCGTAAAAGACCGGAAGAATCAGCGGGTGCAACCATCCGGCCGGCCATCGGAAAACATGGTAGAGCGCGTAGTTGAGCACATAGAACACGAACGGTTTGCCCGACTCGAGGGCATCGCCGAGCGGTTCGCGAATGGCGACGTGAAAGTAGCGGATCTCGTCGACGTGCAACCCCCATGTCCGCGTCAGTAACACGAACAACATGCACACAATCCCCAAGATCCAGGTCAGGCGCGTCTTCACGAAGCGCTCGGCATCGACCGACATGTTAGCGCAGCACGAAAACGGGTCTCTTCCAAGTCCTTCATGCCGGCGATCTCGTTGGCCGTTCCGGACGCGTCAAAGCCTTCAGGTCGGGCACCGATTGCGACACTGTCTCACGGCCCGACAGCTGGAACGCGGCCCAGACGAGCGTCGGCCACACTTGCGTCATCAGGCGATGAAACGAAGTGTCGATGTGCCAGGCGAGCGGTTTCCACGTGATGGCGTAGGCAAAAATGTATCCTGCCATCATCGCCGCGACGATCGTGAGAGCGTACGCGCCGCGGAGGATGGATCTCCGATCGGCGCCGTAGGTCAGCACGACGACGATCGCGAGCATAAGGAGGGCGCCACCCGTCACACCGCCCCAGTCCGGAATCATCGTCGTGAGCCGGTCGACGATCATGGACCACCGTGATGAATCCATGAACCGGGCGGTCAGTCCCTCCAGTGCCCCAGGGGTGAACTGATCGTTCGGCGGGGAGAGAAACAGCTTGAACCAGAGCCACGCGGCCACCGGAACAGCCGCCCCGCCCGCGAACGAGAGCCAGGCTTTCAACCTGCTCTCCTTGCGCCACGTGCACAAAAACACGGCGACCGCCACCAGCAGGACGGCGCCCTCGTTCTTGGTCCAGGCGGCCAACCCGCCCGCCGCGCCGGCAATCGCCACGACGATCCAGTGATCCGTCTCCTTCAGCTGGTGGTTCACCACCACGCACGCCACAGCCAGCGACATGTAGAACGCGAGGGGCACGTCCGCGCACTGGCTGGAACCCTGGAATACGTAC
>DASRJA010000417.1:0-19081 GCA_035649695.1 Mycobacterium sp.
CCTGAGCCCGGTGCCGCGCGATCACCGCGGACCCGACGTACACACCGCCGGCAGTGACTGCCAAAAACACCGCCATAATCGCGACGGCAACCAGGCTGGCAGTGCCCTGCTCAGGTCCGACCAGGTTCAGCCGCGGCCACCGCCTCCGCTGCGACGGTGATGCCCGGCAACAGCGGTGATCTCGCGGTGACAGTCGCGACGACCCACTCCCCGTCACGCCGTAGTTGCACAGCGGCCCCGCCCGGCGCAATGCGTTGTGCTGCACCGGAAGCCGAACCATCGTCGCCTCGTGCCGCAAGGCGGGCCGCCTCGCGCGCGGCATCGATGCAACGGACCTGCATCGACACTGCGGTGAGCCCCGACACGCACAGGATGAGTACGACGACGAGCGCAGCGATCGCGAACGCCGCCTCGACCGTGACACCGCCGGCGTCATCGACTAGACGTTGGTACTCAACGCCCGGTTGATGATGTTGGTCAACGCGCTGACGATGGAATCGCCGGTGATCACCGTGTACAAGATTGCCCCGAACGCCGCTGCGGCTATCGTGCCAATCGCGTACTCGACCGTCGACATGCCGTCGTCGGCGACGGCCATCAGCGTCAGCCGGGCCCACAGCGCTCGAAATTTGTTCGCTACCATCATGATTTCCCCTCATCTCTTGTCGGCCGTCACAAGATTCCTGATTCCAGTACGTCACCGGCCAATCCGACGACCACGGGCACGATGCCCAAACACACGAATGCCGGCAGATAGCAGAGGCCCAGCGGCCCTGCGATCAACACCGAGGCCCGCGCGGCGGCGGCGCTCGCCGCGTCTGCTGCGTCGCTACGCGATTGGTCCGCCAGCTCGGCAACTCCTTGCGCAAGTGCCGCACCCGATGACGCGGATCGCCGGGCGAGCCGCAACAGTGCGTCGGCATGGTTGTCCGCCAAGCTGTTCGGATCCGTCCACGCCGTCGCCGGGTCGGCGCCCAAAGCCAACAGGTCGGCGGCACGGCGGAGCACGCGCGCCAGCGGGGCAGGCGCGGACGGCGCGGTCGCTGATGCGGCCGTCGACACCGCCATTCCGGAACGCAGGCACGCGGCAAACAGGTCGAAGCTGGATGCCGCGGCCAACGGATCACTCGTATCGGAGGGCGTTGGCCAACGCCGCGGTTCGGCAGAAGTCAAGCCGGCCCGAACCCGCGGGCGGAAATCCACACCGGTCAGCAACGCTGCAGCCAAAAGCAAAGCGGCCCAGCTCATGTCAGCGCCCGCGCGGTGACCCGATCAGACCAAAGCAACCCACCGCAGGCCAGCGAGACCCCGATGACCAGCAACCAGGCTCCGACCCCGCTCGATACAAGTAGGCGCACAGGGTGTGCACCGATCAGCTCGCCCAGGCCGATGCCAAGCAGCGGCAATCCGGCCAGCACAGCGGCGGTCGTGCGTGCGCCGGTCATGCCGGCGTCGACTTTGGCCGAGAAGCGCTCCCGCTCAACGATGTCGCGCTGCGCGGTCTGCATCAGGGTTGCGATCGCCAGCCCGTGCCCCTGGGCAAGTTGCCAACACACTGCGAGCCGCCGCCAATGTGCCGGCAGCAGCGATGTCCCCGTCACACTGTGCAGGCCCGCGGCCACATCGGCCCCCAAGCGCGCACGCGCAGCCACCGCCCGCAACGACTCCGCCACCGCGCCGTCCACGTCCTCCGCGGCCGCATCGAATGCCGCGACCGGGTGGGCCCCCACCCGCAGCTCCCCGACGAGAACATCCAATGCCCCTTGCAGCGCGGCAGATTCGGCAGCTCGGCGTCTTACCCGGACCTGCCGACGCCTGCGCAGCCACAGGGTGACACCGATGATCGAGAACGCCGCGACGACACTAACCGGCAGCACGATCGCCAGCGCCAGCGCGGTGATGCCCGCGCACGGCACCACGGGCAGCCGGTGTCGCGCCGGCACGAGAAGGCCAACGCCTTCGACCCTGCAGCGCGATCCCGCGGGAATGATCAGGATCGCCACCGCCAACGTCAGCACCGCGAAACTCACGGCCGACCCCGGCTGCGTAGCAACGACGTTAAATCCTCTCTGCCACAGCCGAATCCGGTGTCGACGTGCCATGCGGTGGCCACTCGCACGCGGTCGTCGTCCCCGCGTTGAAGCACACCGATCTCGCTCAGCCTGCGCACGCCGGTTCGGTTGCGGCTCACGTGCAGTATCACCTGCACGGCCGCCGCGAGTTGGCTGTGCAACGCTGCGCGGTCGAGTCCGCCCAACGCGGCAAGCGCCTCGAGGCGAGCGGGCACCTCGGCCGGGTTGTTGGCGTGCACCGTCCCAGCGCCGCCGTCGTGGCCGGTATTGAGCGCAGCAAGCAGGTCCACCACTTCGGCGCCCCGCACCTCGCCGACAACGATTCGGTCCGGCCGCATCCGCAGGGCCTGCCGCACCAGATCCCGAACAGCGACCTCGCCGACGCCTTCCACGTTGGCGCTCCGCGCGACCAGCTTGACCAGATGCGGGTGAGCGGGCGCGAGCTCCGCGGCGTCCTCCACGCAAACGATGCGTTCGTCGGCGGCAACAGCGCCGAGGACCGCCGACAGGAGCGTTGTCTTGCCCGCCCCTGTGCCCCCGGAGATCAGGAATGCCAGCCGGGCGCCGATGATGTCGTCCAACAGTGCCGCCGCTTCCGGCGCGACGGTGCCGGAATGCGTCAGCGCCGCGAGGTCCTGAGTGGCCGGCCGCAGCACCCGCAGCGACAAGCAGGTTCCGCCCGCGGCAATCGGCGGCAGCACCGCATGCAGCCGGACGCTGAACTGACCGGTGCCGAGCCCCGTCAGCTGGCCGTCGACCCAGGGCTGCGCCTCGTCGAGTCGGCGGCCGGCCGACAGCGCCAGACGCTGCGCCAGGCGTCGCACCGCGGCTTCGTCAGCGAACTGAATTGGGCTGCGGCGCAATCCATTTCCATCGTCGATCCAAACGGCGTCGGGCGCGGTGACGAGCACATCGGTGGTGCCGTCAGCGCATAGCAGCGGCTCGAGAATGCCTGCGCCGGTCAATTCGGTCTGCAGGACCCGCAAACTGCTCAGCACCTCGCTGTCGCCGAGCACGCCACCGGATTCGGCACGGATCGCGGCGGCCACCACATTGGGTCGCAATGGCCCCGGCTCGGCGGCCAACCGTTCCCGCACCCGGTCGATCAACGACGCGCTCATGCGGCGACCGCCTGCCGCCGGTGCAGCGCTGCGAGCACGCGTCGCGCAGCGGCCGCCAGCGCTGATCGCCGTCGCAATCGCAGGCCGCCACGCTCGAGCGCATCGGCCAAACGCGGCTCCGCCCGCATCGCGGCCAGCAGCGGCAGTCCGACGATCTCGGCCACCTCGGTCGGTCTCAGGCCGCCGGGCGACGGCCCGCGCACGACAACGCCGGCGTTGGGATTGCCCAGCGACACCCAGGGCGAGATCGCCGCGGCAGCGGCGCACGAGCGCACGTCGGCGGGCGCGACGATGACGACGAGATCGGCAGCGTCGAGCACCGCCTCCACCGCGCCGGTCGATCGCCGGGGCAGATCGCAGATCACCGTCGCGCCGCCGCGGCTGCCGGCCTCGATCACGGCACTGAGCGGCGCGGCATCGACGTCACTGCCGGTTCGACTGCCCGACAACACGCTGACCCCATGTCGTTGCGGGAGCGCGTCCCGCAACGCTGAGTAACTGAGCCGACCGCCATGGACGGCGAGATCGGGCCAGCGCAGTCCGGCCTCGCCCTCGCACCCCAGAACCAGGTCGATGCCGCCACCCCACGGGTCGGCGTCGACGAGCAGCGCTTCAGACAACCCCGTCGCCGATTGCGCCAACGCGGTTGAAAAGACCGAGGCACCGGCCCCGCCGCGGCCTGCGATTACCGCGACGACCGGGCCTCGTCGATCGCCGTCGCGGGACACCTCGGCGGCATCGGACAGTTCGGCCATCAACTCGCTGTCCCGGGCGGGCAGTGCGATGACCTGCTGTGCGCCGACCGCGATGGCTGCCTCGAAGTCGGCGGCGTGTGGTTCGGAACCCACGACCAGAACGACCCGGCTGCGCCGCGGCAGCGCTCGGTGCGCGCATCGTCGGGCGGCGGCCACGTCGAGTACGACGGCCACTGCGGCCGTCCATACGCTTCGGCCGGACGGGTCGGACGCATGGACGACCGGCAGCCCGGCGGCCGCCGCCACACGGTCGACGTCGTTTCGAAGCGCAGCGTCGCCGACCAGCGCCAAGATCCCGTTGGTTGCGGTCATGGCCTCAGCCTGCAGGCGGCCGACGACACCTCGCCATCACTGCGATGGCATCTGTGGATGAATGCGAAGCTGGGGACAAAGCTGACAAACCGTTAAGTATGTCTGCACTGAAAATCACGTTCCGCAACCACCGCGGACGAAAGAGTTGTCCGAAATGCGAATACGTCACCCCAAAAAAGGGACGACCCCCGCCAGGGGGGGAGGAGGCGGAGGTCGTCGTGTATCAGCCCCGGGGGGTCGGGCTGATGCACACCCGGCATAAGCCGAGTAATGCTCACTATACACACGGGACTGCGGATGGGCGCAAGTGCTCGTTGCCAGGGAAAGCACTCGGGAGCAGGAAAGATTGCAGTCACCGGCACCTGTCGTGAACTGCCAATTTGTACACTCTGTCGCCATTTGTCACACCCCGGCACCTATGCTTGGCGCTGTGACCGCATCCGAACCCGCGGCCAGCGGGTCCATGGCGCCGCAAACATCGACTCCATCCGGCAAACCCGTTCGGACCGCGGCTTTCTTCGATCTTGATAAGACTGTCATCGCCAAGTCGAGCACATTGGCCTTCAGCAAACCTTTCTTCGATCAAGGGCTAATCAATAGGCGTGCGGTTCTCAAGTCGACCTACGCGCAGTTTCTGTTCCTGATGTCGGGTGCCGATCACGACCAAATGGACCGGATGCGGTCGTACATCACGAACATGTGCACCGGGTGGGACGTCGAGCAGGTGAAGTCGATTGTCGGTGAGACGCTGCACGACATCGTCGACCCACTGGTCTTCGCGGAAGCCGCTGACTTGATCGCCGACCACAAGATCTGCGGGCGCGATGTGGTGGTGGTTTCGGCCTCTGGCGAGGAGATCGTCGCGCCGATCGCGCGTGCCCTGGGAGCCACCCACGCGATGGCCACCAGGATGGTCGTCGAGGACGGCCGCTACACCGGCGAGATCGCCTTCTACTGCTACGGCGACGGAAAAGTCGAGGCGATTCGTCAGCTCGCCGCACGCGAGGGCTACGCGCTCGAACATTGCTATGCCTACTCCGACTCCATCACCGACTTGCCGATGCTCGCGGCCGTCGGCCATCCCACCGTGGTGAACCCGGATCGCGCATTGCGCAAAGAAGCGGCGGCGCGGAACTGGCCGGTGGTCACCTTCTCCAAGCCGGTGTCGCTACGGGACCGCATTCCAGCCCCATCGGGCGCCGCGGTCGCAACCACCGCGGCGGTCGGAGTGAGCGCGCTGGCCGCGGGCGCGTTGACCTATTCGCTGCTGCGCCGGTTCGCTTTCTGAAGCGCTACTTCGTGTAGTAGCTAGCGCCCGCGTAACGATCAGGATTCGCACAGAATTTCGCCCTTGATGTGACGGGAGTCACGGAGTACAAAGGAAGCACGGAAGCCTGGTTAGGCCAAGGCCGAGCCGGAAGAGAAGGCTCGATCTCCCGAAGTCAGGCTACCCAGCACGGATCCCGGCACCCACGCGGAGCACATGCCGCGGAATAGGCAAAAGTGTTGCGGGCCTGCGTAATTGCGAAGAGCGAACGGCCACGACGGCCCTTTGGGTGGGGTTGCAGTCGAAGCGCATCGCAAGGACGCCGAGGTCACCCACGCAACCCACACAGCACGCTTGGTAACCGGAGTCCGTGCTAGCGGGCGGCGAGCCGAATCAGTTCGGAGCGTCGCCCGCTTCGCCGTTGCTGGGGCACTTTAGGACGACATCGCCTGCGCGATCGACAACGCCTCGCGCGCACCGCCGTGTAATGCCCGGGCGCTCAACACAAGCCACGCTGTGAGGCCGTCCGGCGTACCCGACGAAAACCCGCGCGCGGCAGCCAGGTAGTCGCCCGAGTGCCGCATCCAATACACCTCCGGCACGCCGAGGCCGTGTGGGTCCAGACCGCTCGCGATGGTCACCAAACGGGAGACCGCGCGAGCCACCACACCGTCGGCGGTACCGAACGGCTCCAGCGTCAGCAGCTCGCCGTGCACGACCGCGGCGAGCACCGGCGCAGCCACGTTCGTCCCGCCGGTGACGATGTCGGCCAGCAGTGCCAGCCGGCGGCCGACCTCCGCGTCACCTCGTGGCCGGCCCAGCCGGTCGTCGTCGGCCAGGTCTGCTGCCGCCAATGCGTGCAATCGAGCGATGGCCTGAAGCGGGGCCCGCTGCCAGACACCCACCAACGACGTGGCCCCACCTTCCAAGGCCTCGGCCACCCGCAGCGCCCCCGCCAGCACCGGGTCTGGTTCGCCGTCATCCGTCAGTTGCAAGGACCCGCCGTCGAGAACCGACGACGCGCGCGCGGCCCGCAGAGAGGCCTCGGCCGCGGTCTGTGGCCATCCGCGCAGATTGGTGCGGTGGCGGTGCGCACGGCCCAGCGCCTCGCGGGCTTCCTCACCGGCCGCGGCCACACCCGGCAACTCAGCCAGCGGCGCCAGCGGATCGGTCACGGCAGCACAGGCTACTGCGTGCTCTCGTAGAACACGACCAGCCGGTCAATCCGCCACAGTTGGCCGAGCACGACAAGGGTGGCGCCGAACACGGTCGGCCACACCTCGAGCCTGACGAGCCCATAGCCCAGAAGGACAAAGCCGGCGACGCCGATCGGGGCGTGGGCCCACGCGCAAGCTGGGGACATGCGAAGCACCCGCAGATGATCGGATGGCACGCGATCACGCTGCTGCAGCCACAGCTTCTCACCGTAGATGCCCTTGGCCGCCCAGCTCGTCGGAGTTTCCACCGGCGCGAAGACGTGCGGGTTCAGCCAGAGCCAGGCGATCACCGCGGCGACCGGCAGCAGGCACCACCAGCCCAGCCATACCCGGCTCCAGATCGCCAGGATCATCAGCGGGATCGCTGCGAACCGGGTCCACACGCTCCACGGATTGGCGTGCCGCTTCCACGCGTCATCACTCATCCGGAACGCCCCTGCCACCTTCGACATGACGCCCATGCGGACATTGTCCAACCGCTGGACCCATCGGCAATGACGTTCGTCGC
This sequence comes from Mycobacterium sp., assembly GCA_035649695.1. Taxonomy (GTDB): domain Bacteria; phylum Actinomycetota; class Actinomycetes; order Mycobacteriales; family Mycobacteriaceae; genus Mycobacterium. Next base: position 7,253 of record DASRJA010000417.1, read on the forward strand.
GCCGCACATGCCGCCCGCAGAATGCGGTTGTGTCATGCCAACCTCGATGCAACGTTCGGTGACTACGCTCACAGACATGTCCGACACGCACGCCGAAGTTCAGTCCGTCTACCCTCCATCGCCTGAATTCGCCGCGGAGGCCAACGCAGGTGAGGAGCTGTACCGCGAGGCCGAAGAGGATCGGCTGGCGTTTTGGGCGCAGCAGGCCAACCGGTTGTCCTGGGACACACCGTTCGACGAGGTACTGGATTGGTCGGATGCCCCGTTCGCGAAATGGTTCGTCGGCGGCAAGCTCAACGTCGCCTACAACTGCGTCGACCGGCATGTCGAGGCGGGCAACGGCGATCGGGTGGCGATCCGCTGGGAGGGCGAACCCGGTGACAGCCGCGAGCTGACGTACGCGGATCTGCTGGCCGAGGTGAGCAAGGCCGCCAATACGCTCACCGATCTTGGACTGGTGACGGGCGATCGGGTGGCGATCTACATGCCGATGCTGCCGGAGGCAATCGCGGCGATGCTGGCGTGCGCACGGCTCGGCGTGCTGCATTCTGTGGTGTTCGCCGGTTTCTCCTCGGCCGCCTTGGCCGCTCGCATCGAGGATGCCGAGGCCAAGCTGGTGATCACGTCCGATGGCCAGTACCGCCGCGGACAGGCGGTGTCGCTGAAGGAATCGGTCGACGAAGCCGTGAAAGGACAGAAGTCGGTCGAGCACGTTCTGGTGGTGCGCCGCACCGAAATTGACACACCGTGGACCGACGGTCGAGACCTGTGGTGGCATGAGACGGTCGAGGTGGCGTCGCCCGAGCACACACCCGAGGCGTTCGACTCCGAACATCCGTTGTTCCTGTTGTACACGTCGGGAACCACCGGCAAGCCCAAGGGCATCATGCACACCTCTGGTGGGTACCTGACGCAGGCGTCCTATACCCACCACAATGTGTTCGACGTCAAGCCGGAGACCGACGTGTTTTGGTGCACAGCCGATATCGGCTGGGTGACCGGACACACCTACATCGTCTACGGGCCGCTGTCCAACGGCGTCACTCAGGTGGTCTACGAGGGCACACCGAACTCGCCGAACGAGCATCGGCACTTCGAGATCATCGAAAAGTACGGCGTCACCATCTATTACACCGCGCCGACGTTGATCCGGATGTTCATGAAGTGGGGCCGCGAGTTCCCCGATGCCCATGACCTGTCCAGCCTGCGGCTGCTGGGAAGCGTGGGTGAGCCGATCAACCCGGAGGCGTGGCGCTGGTACCGGGATGTGTTCGGCGGCAACCGAACTCCGGTCGTCGACACGTGGTGGCAGACCGAAACCGGCGCGATCATGATCTCACCGCTGCCAGGTGTCACCGAGGCCAAGCCGGGGTCGGCGATGAAGCCGCTGCCGGGCATCTCGGCGAAGGTCGTCGACGAAGAGGGCAACGAACTCGTGCCCGGCGCCGACGAGGACGAGCACGTGACCGGCTACTTGGTGCTGGATCAACCGTGGCCGTCGATGCTGCGCGGCATCTGGGGCGACCCGGAGCGTTACAAGGAGACGTACTGGGCGCGATACGCCGACCAGGGTTGGTATTTCGCCGGCGACGGGGCACGCGTCGACTCCGACGGATCGGTTTGGCTGCTGGGCCGTATCGACGACGTGATGAACGTGTCGGGCCACCGGATCTCGACGACGGAAGTGGAATCCGCGTTGGTCGGGCACTCCGGGGTGGCCGAGGCCGCGGTGGTGGGCGCCAGCGACGAGACCACCGGTCAGGGCATCTGCGCGTTCGTCATTCTCGAGGCGCACGCCAAGGACAACGACAACATGGTCGACGTGCTACGCGAGCAGGTCGCCAAGGAGATCGGAAAGATCGCGCGGCCACGCGAGATTCACGTCGTGCCCGAACTTCCGAAGACGCGCAGCGGCAAGATCATGCGGCGGCTGCTGCGTGACGTCGCCGAAGGCCGCGAACTCGGCGACACGTCAACCTTGGTGGACCCCAGCGTGTTTGAGGCAATCCGGGCCAGCAAGTAGTCAGGCCGCAGCGGCACCGACCGGGACGAAGCCTGAACCCGGCCGGTTCTTGGCGGTGATGTCCCCAAGCACGGCGTTGATCGACATGGTCACCGCCGGAGTGTGCAGTGGGATGTATTTGATGACGCACGTGGGCAATTCCTCGGAGAACGCCCCGTGGATCATGCCGACCAGTCGGTTGTTGACGGTGACGGGTGCGCCGGAATCGCCGGGCTGTCCGCAGACCTGGTTGACAATGGTGCCGGGTTGCTCGCCCGGCCCCCATGTGACGCCGCACGAATAACCCGTCGTCCGACCGAGTTTGCAGGCAACGTCGCCGACGACGGGATCGGGACCGATGCCGTCGATCTCAAACCCCTTGACGTTGTTGACCGGTTGCACCTTCTGCGGGTCGAATTGGATCACCGCGTAGTCGAGTGCTTCATTACCGGCGACCATCGTGCCGAGCACACCGGCAGCCTCGGCACCTTCGGCGGCTACCCGTTCGCCCGGCCCGCCGCAGTGCGCGGAGGTGAAGCCGATGAGATTGCCGCGGTTGTCGTTGCCGATCGCGGTGAGCGTGCAGAAGGTGTCGCCCTCGACGACGATGCCCGAACCGCCGCCCAAAGGAACCGGCCCGTCGGCGTACGCGGGAGCTGGTAGCAGCGCGCACAGCGCCAGGATCACCGCGGAAATCGTCAGGCAGCGGACGCTGGTCCTCAACTTCTCAACCCCCATCGACGTGCCGCCTGACCATCCAACCGGGCCAGTCTATCGTCGGCCCGGATCGTATCCGTGGACGCCACGTGGCAACATGAACGCGACTGACACCGCAGGCGGGGAGGAAGTGTTCCGTGAGTGATCGCAGGGATGGCGTACCGACGACGGTGACCTCGATACCGCTGGTCGACCCGCATGCGCCCAAGGCCGATCCGTCCATTGGTGACCTCGTCAAAGACGCGACGACCCAGGTGTCGACGCTGGTGCGCGCCGAGGTCGAATTGGCCAAGGCCGAGATCACCCGCGACGTCAAGAAGGGCCTCACCGGCAGCGTGTATTTCATCCTCGCGCTGGTGGTGCTGTTTTACTCCACGTTCTTTCTGTTCTTCTTCCTCGCCGAGCTGCTCGATACCTGGCTGTGGCGGTGGGTGGCCTTCCTGATCGTGTTCGCCCTGATGCTCGTCGTCACGGGAGTGTTCGCACTGCTCGGCTATCTCAAGGTGCGCCGTATCCGCGGACCGCAGCAGACCATCGAGTCGGTGAAGGAAACCCGCGAGGCGCTCACGCCCGGGCATGACAAGGAGAAGGCGCTTACCTCCCGGAACGGTGAGGGGCCCGGCGCGCAGACCGACCCGTCAGGCTGGTAATGGCCCCACCCGACCCGTCGGTGGTGCGCATCGACGGCCCCTGGCGCCATCTTGAGGTGCACGCCAACGGGATTCGCTTTCATGTCGTGGAGGCGGAGTCGGCAGAAGCATCCACAACCCCGGTCACCGAACGCCCGCTGGTGATCCTGCTGCACGGCTTCGGCTCGTTCTGGTGGTCCTGGCGCCACCAGTTGCGTGGCTTATCCGGTGCCAGGGTGGTCGCGGTCGACCTGCGCGGCTATGGCGGCAGCGACAAACCTCCCCGCGGCTACGACGGTTGGACGCTTGCGGGTGACACCGCTGGTCTGGTGCGCGCGCTCGGGCACAACGCCGCGACGCTGGTGGGCCACGCCGACGGTGGCCTGGTGTGTTGGGCGACCTCTGTGCTGCATCCCCGAATGGTGCAGGCGATCGCCGTGGTCAGCTCGCCGCATCCCGTCGCACTGCGGGCCTCTGCCCTGACGCGGCGTGACCAGGGCCGGGCGCTGCTGCCGTGGATGCTGCGCTATCAGGTGCCGATGTGGCCAGAGCGGTCGCTGACCCGCAACGACGCCGAGGAGCTGGAGCGGCTGGTGCGCAGCCGAGCCAGCGCCAAATGGCTTGCCTCAGAAGACTTTTCCGAGACAATTCGGCATATGCGGCAGGCCATCCAGATTCCGTCGGCCGCGCATTCGGCACTGGAATATCAGCGCTGGGCGGTGCGCAGCCAGCTGCGCGGCGAGGGCAGGCGGTTCATGCGCTCGATGAAGCGGCCGCTGGCGGTGCCGGTGCTACACCTGCGCGGTGACGCCGACCCGTACGTGCTGGCCGATGCGGTGTACCGCACACAGCACTACGCCCCGCACGGTCGTTACGTATCCATTGCCGGCGCAGGGCATTTCGGCCACGAGGAAGCCCCCGAGGTGGTCAACGAGCATCTGTCGCGGTTCCTGGCGCAGGTGTACCGCTAGCCGACGCAGGCGCCCGTCGCGACGTGTTCCGTGTTGCCGATCTTGGCGAGCTGGCGGGATACTTCGTTCGCGGTCAGCACGAAGCCGGTGTCGGCGTCGTCGACGGCGGCGCCGAACACCACGCCGAGCACCTTGCCCGTCCGGTCGATCATCGGACCACCCGAATTACCTTGCCGCACAGTGCCTCTGATCGTGTACACCTCGCGGGTCACTGTGGCGGTGCGATAGATGTCGGGACCGTTGAGCTCGATGGTCTCGCGCACCCTCGCGGGCGTGGCGACAAAATCGCCGCCACCGGGATAGCCCATCACGATGGCGTCGGTACCGGTCGGCGCGGCGCCCTGGGCGAACGAAAGGGGCTGCGACGGCAGGTTCGGCACGTCGAGAATCGAGATGTCGGCTTCCGGGTCATACGACACCACGAACGCATCGTAGGTGTCACCGTTGACCTCGACCGTGACGCTGTCGGAGCCCGCGACCACGTGCGCGTTGGACATCACCCGGTTCGGTGCGACAACGAAACCGGTGCCTTCCAAGACCTTTTGGCACCCGGGTGCGACACCGCGGATCTTGACGACGCTGGGCCGGGTGGCGGCCACGACGGCGTCGTTGGCCAGCTGGGCATTCGGCGCGTCGACCGCGATGATCGGGGTACGGCCGTATTCCGAGAGCACGTCGGGCAGGCCGGACGTGTCGAGCAGACCCGACAGGCGCGTCGGGACAGATTTCAGCCAGCTCGGTGCGACCTCGTCCACCTGAGCCAGCACCTTCGAGCCGCGCACGGCGGCGGCCAGATTGGGCTGGTCCGACGACGTCAGCGGGGTGGCCAACATCCACGCCGCCACCAGCACCGCGACCAGCTGCAGGCCAACGCCGATCACGGAGTCGATCACGCGCAGACCGGGGTTGCGCAGAGCGCCCCGTACCGCGCGGCCCAGCACCACGCCGGCGATCTCACCGATCACCACCAGCGCGAGGATCAGGAACAGGGTGACGAACAGCTTGGTGCGGGGGCCGCTGATGTGCGTGACGATGTGCGGGGCCAACAGCACACCCGCGACCGCGCCGAGGACCACCCCGACGAAGGACAGCAGGGAGCCGAGCGCCCCGGAGCGCCATCCGGAAATGGCAGCAACGAACGCGATCGCGAGGACGGCAAGGTCAAGCCACTGTGACGATGTCATTGTTGAGCATCACCGTAGCTGTCCTCGTGCCCGACGAGCGCCATTGCGTCGTCGAGTTCCCGGACGTCATCGGTGTCCCACGGCTTGGCCCAGCCCGCCACATCGAGCATCGCCGAGATCACCTGACCGGTGAACCCCCACACCAGCATCTCGTTGAGCAGGAACGCCGGGCCGGCGAAGCGGCGCGTGTTTTCCTTGCGGTACACCATGATTCGGTTCTCGGGGTTGATGAACGCGCGCACCGGGACCCGAGCGACGATCGCGGTCTCCGACTCGTCGACGACGGCGACCGGTCCGGGATCCTGTGAATACGCCAGCACAGGTACGACATGGAACCCGGACGGCGGGATGAACATCCGCTCCAGTGTGCACAGCGGCTGCAGCCGGCCCGTCTCGATGCCGGTCTCCTCGTTGGCTTCGCGCAGCGCGGTGTGCACCGGTCCGTCGTCGCCCGGGTCGGCCGCCCCACCCGGGAATGCGGCCTGGCCGGCGTGATGGCGCAGCGTGGAAGCCCGCACGGTGACCAGCAGGTCGGCGTCGTCGGGCAGACCGCCGTTGGGCGAGTCCGGCGGGCCGGAGAACAGCACGAGCACCGCGGCGTCGCGCTTTTCTCCAGTGATCGCGGCCTTGGTGTTGGCCGCCGTCACCAGCGCCAGCACTTCGGGGGGCACGCGCCTGCGGTAGGCCCGCTTTACGTGGTGGCAGTTGTCGGTTAGCGGCTTGAGCCACGGCGGAGCGGCGTCAGGGGTCAGCCCGCCCGCTTCACGGCCCCAGCTCACCCCGGCACTCCTATCTTTGGATCCACTGCCGCGGCGATCTCGTCGGCGCTGGCGAAGGACCTCGGCAGGACTTCGGCAACGCTACCGTCCGCGCGCAGCACCACCGTCGCGGGCATGACGTTTGGCACCCGCAACGCGGCGGCGACCAGCCTGCGCCCGTCCTGCAGCGTCGGCAGGCGCACGCCGAGTTCGGCCAGCCGCAGCAATGCTGCTTGTTCGTTCTCGTCCTGGTGCACGGTCAGCACGGTGACGTCGGATCCGGCCCGGCGTTGATACTCGGCCATCGCGGGCAGTTCCTCGCCGCATGGCGCGCACCAGTAGGCCCACAGGTTGAGGACCGTCGGTCGCCCTGCGACGGCCTTTGCGACGTCCACGCGTGTGCCATCACCGACGCATTCAAGGGTGATCCCGTGCGCCCACGACCGAAGGTCAGGGGACAACTGCTCGGGTCCCGGCAGGGTCCCTGCGGGCGGACACGGGGCAAGGTCGGCCCGGGCCCGCGGGCCTGCCAGCGCCTCGGCGGTGTCGGCGTCACGGCGATCGCGGGCCTGGCCCGGCCCGACAGACCCGGTCGGCGACCCGTCGTCCCGCAGTTGCGTCCACAACGCGACCCCGAGCGCGACGACGACGACCATCACCGCGACGGTCCATCGGGTCGACGTGCTCATGTGGGCAGGCTGGGTCAGAGGCCGGCCAGCGCCAGCAGGTGCTCGGTCTCGGGCCCCTTCACCAGCGGGGCGGCGACGACCGGATCGGTCGGCCCGGTGCCGAACGACGGGCAGTCCTTGGCCAAGACGCAGACGCCGCAGGCGGGTTTCCGCGCGTGGCACACCCGGCGGCCGTGAAAGATCACCCGGTGGGACAGCAGCGTCCACTCGCTGCGCTCGATGAGTTCACCGACCGCGTGCTCGACCTTTACCGGGTCCTCCTCTGCGGTCCACCGCCACCGTCGCACCAGCCGGCCGAAATGGGTGTCGACAGTGATGCCGGGGATGTCGAACGCGTTGCCGAGGATGACGTTGGCGGTCTTGCGGCCGACACCTGGCAATGTCACCAACTCGTCCATGGTGTTGGGCACCTCGCCGTCGAACCGCTCCACGAGTTCCTGGCCGAGGCGGATCAGCGAGTTGGTCTTGTTGCGGTAGAAACCGGTGGGCCGGATCAGCTCTTCGAGTTCGGTGCGGTCGGCTTGCGCGTAATCGACCGCCGTGCGGTAGCGCTTGAACAGGGCAGGCGTGGTGAGGTTGACGCGCTTGTCGGTGCTCTGTGCCGACAGAATGGTGGCGACCGTCAGCTCCAGCGGATTGCTGAAGTCCAACTCGCAGTAAACATGCGGAAATGCTTGTGCCAGTGCGCGATTCATCCTGCGGGCGCGGCGGACCAGCCCGACGCGGGTTTCGTTGTCCCACTTCCGCGGGGAGGCGCGCCGAGCCGGCTTGGCGGCTGTTGTGTTATCGGCTGAAGTCTCACCCACGGTCACGGATGCCAGCCTACTGACGGGCTCTGACTTTCCTGGAGCGGACCGGTGACAATTCGTAATCCCGCTGAGACCTTGGCCGTGTTTACTTCACCCTTGTGTCTTGGTTGCTCGCTGCGTTTATTCCGGCGTTGCTGATGTTGGCAACATTCGGGCTGCAGCGGCTCGAATCGAGCCTCGAGGACGACACCGTCTCGGCTTCCGATGTAGCCGAATTCCTCGACCAAGCCGAACCCGATGACGTGAACACGCTGGCGCGAGAAGGCATGGGCCCCGCATTGGATGGCCTGCATCAGCGGTTGAGCGAACGGGATTGGCCGCTGGATGCCGGAACAGCTGTCCGTGCGATGGCAAGTTTGCCAAATCGCCTGGTCATGCATCACCGGCCGAATCCTGAATTTCAGCCGACTCGACATGCCAATCGTGTGTAGCGTGGGCTAGTCGCGAAATGGCCTACCTCTAGACTGATCTCGCTAACCAGTAAGAGGTCGGCTTGCGCATGTCATATCACCCAACAGCTTAAGAGGGGCAACGTGGACGAGATCCTGGCGAGGGCCGGAATCTTCCAGGGGGTCGAACCCAGCGCCGTAGCCGCGCTGACGAAGCAATTGCAGCCCGTCGACTTCCCACGCGGGCACACCGTGTTCGCGGAGGGAGAGCCTGGCGACCGGCTGTTCATCATCATTTCGGGGAAAGTGAAGATCGGCCGCCGCTCGCCGGACGGTCGCGAGAATCTGCTCACCATCATGGGCCCGTCGGACATGTTCGGTGAACTGTCGATCTTCGACCCTGGCCCGCGGACGTCGAGCGCCACGACCATCACCGAGGTGCGGGCGGTGTCAATGGACCGCGACGCGCTGCGCGCGTGGATCGCCGACCGCCCTGAAATCGCTGAGCAATTGCTGCGAGTCCTGGCCCGCCGGCTCCGTCGCACCAACAACAATCTGGCCGATCTGATCTTCACCGACGTGCCCGGCCGGGTGGCCAAGCAGCTGCTGCAATTGGCCCAGCGGTTCGGCACACAGGAGGGCGGCGCGCTGCGCGTGACGCACGACCTGACTCAGGAGGAGATCGCGCAGCTGGTCGGCGCGTCTCGTGAGACGGTCAACAAGGCGCTTGCCGATTTCGCCCACCGTGGCTGGATTCGCTTGGAGGGCAAGAGCGTGTTGATCTCGGACTCGGAACGACTGGCCCGTCGCGCGCGATAGCGATTTCGGTGCGCTAATAGACGCTGAGCGCAAGACGCTGAGCGCACGTAAGCGCACCGAAATCACTCAACTACGCAGGTAGTCCAACTGCGCTTGGACGCTCCATTCGGCTGCGTCCCATAGCTTTTCGTCGACGTCGGTGTAGACGTGCTCGACGATCTGTCGCGTACTGGCGTCGTCGCCGAGCACACGCAATGCCTCGCGTACTTGGTCGAGTCGCTCTTCGCGGTGCGTCAGGTACATGGCGCTGACGGCCTCGAGGTCGTCGAGGTCGGGGCCGTGGCCGGGCAGCACGGTTCGTTGCCCGAGTCCGTGCAGGCGGCGCAGCGACTCCATGTAGTCGCCGAGGCTGCCGTCTTCGTTGTCGATCACGGTGGTGCCGCGCCCGAGCACGGTATCGGCGGTCAGCACCGCGTCGTCGAGCAGAAACGACACCGAGTCGGCGGTGTGGCCGGGCGTGGCCATCACCGTGATGCGCAGGCCCGCGGCGTCGACCACCTCGCCATCGACCAGCGGACCGCCAAGCCCACGCAGGAACCCGCTGCCGACAGAGCGGACCACTGCGCCGGTTAGTTCGACGATCTTGTCGATGCCGCCGGTGTGGTCCTCATGCCTGTGGCTGATCAACACCAGCGGGATCGTGCCCAGTTCGGCGACCTTCGCGATGTGCTCGTCGTCCTCCGGCCCGGGGTCCACGACCACCATCTCGTCGCTGCCGGGACCGCGCAGCACCCAGGTGTTGGTGCCGTCGAGCGTCATCAGCCCCGGGTTGTTGCACAGCAACACCGACGCGGTTTCGGTGACGGGTCGCAGCAGCCCGTACGCGGGGTGCGTAAGGGTCACGAAACCTCGACGATGAGCTCGACTTCCACCGGTGCGTCGAGCGGCAGCTCCGAGACACCGACCGCAGAGCGAGCGTGCGCGCCTGCATCGCCGAACACCTCACCGAGGAACTGCGAAGCCCCGTTGATCACGCCCGGTTGGCCGTGGAATCCCGGCGCCGATGCGACAAACCCGACGACCTTGACCACCCGCGTGACGTTGTCGATGCCAACCAGCGAATGGATCGCGGACAACGCGTTGAGTGCGCAGATGCGCGCCAGCGCCTTGCCCTCCTCCGGAGTTACCTCGCCGCCCACCTTGCCGGTCTGGGCCAGCTTGCCGGACTGCATCGGCACCTGACCCGCGGTGTAGACCAAGTTTCCGGTGCGCACCGCGGGCACATAGACGCCCGCCGGCGGGACGACGTCGGGCAGCTCGATGCCCAGGTCGGCGAGCCGCTGCGAGGCACTCATTTCGGGCGCTTCAGATACGCGACGTGCTGCTCGCCCGTCGGTCCCGGCAGCACCGACACCAGTTCCCAACCATCCTCGCCCCACTGGTCGAGGATCTGTTTCGTCGCATGCGTCAACAGCGGGACCGTGGCGTATTCCCAACGGGTCGGTTCGCTCATGGGGCTGAGCTTATCGGGCGGCATTCACAGCTTGGTTAGCATGCATGGGTGGCTACCTCAGCGAACAGCGGTAGACCGGTCGGCTGGCCGTCGCGCCTGACCAAGGCGCGTCTGCATTTCGTCACCGGCAAGGGCGGAACCGGAAAGTCGACCATCGCGGCCTCTCTGGGGTTGGCGCTGGCCGCCGGTGGCCGCAAGGTGTTGTTGGTGGAAGTCGAAGGGCGCCAAGGTATTGCGCAGCTCTTCGATGTGCCGCCGCTGCCCTATGCGGAGGTCAAGATCGCCACCGCCGACGGTGGCGGTCAGGTCAACGCGCTGGCCATCGACACCGAGGCGGCGTTCCTGGAATACCTCGACATGTTCTACAACCTCGGCCTGGCCGGCCGCGCGATGCGCCGGATCGGCGCGGTCGAGTTCGCGACGACGATCGCACCGGGCCTGCGTGACGTGCTGCTCACCGGCAAGATCCGCGAGATCGTGACCCGCGCCGAGAAGGGCAAGACACCGGTCTACGACGCAATCGTGGTGGATGCCCCGCCGACGGGCCGCATCGCGCGGTTCCTCGACGTCACCAAGGCGGTGTCGGATCTGGCGAAAGGTGGCCCGGTGCACTCGCAGGCCGAAAGCGTGGTCAAGGTCCTGCATTCGGATCTCACTGCCATTCACCTCGTCACGCTGCTGGAGGCGCTGCCGATCCAGGAGACGCTCGAAGCCATCGAGGAACTCCAGGAATTGGGCCTGCCGATCGGCAGCGTGATCGTCAACCGCAACATCCCGGCCTATCTGCCTGCCGATGACCTCGCCAAGGCCGCGGAAGGCGACATCGACGCCGACACCGTCCGCACGGAGCTGGAGAGCGTCGGAATCACCTTGTCCGACAGCGACTTTGCCGGGCTGCTGACCGAGACGATCCAGCACGCGACGCGTATCAAGGCGCGTGCGGAGAGCGCCGAGCAGCTCGATGAGCTCGACGTTGCGCGGCTGGAGCTGCCGCAGATAGCAGACGGCGTCGACCTCGGCAGCCTCTACGAGCTCGCCGAATCGCTTGCCCACCAGGGGGTCAGATGAGTACGACGCCGCCCGCCCTTGACATGGGCGCGGTCCTCACCGACACGTCCAATCGCGTCGTGGTGTGTTGCGGCGCCGGGGGTGTCGGCAAGACCACCACCGCGGCGGCAATGGCGTTGCGCGCGGCCGAATATGGCCGCACCGTGGTCGTGCTGACCATTGACCCCGCCAAGCGGCTGGCCCAGGCGCTCGGCATCAAGGATCTCGGCAACACTCCGCAACGGGTTCCCCTCGCCCCGGAGGTGCCGGGCGAACTGCACGCGATGATGCTCGACATGCGCCGCACCTTCGACGAAATGGTGATCCAGTACTCGGGACGCGAACGGGGCGAAGCGATTCTG